>JBBDMP010000154.1:0-11087 GCA_040878265.1 Gaiellales bacterium
ACCGCACCGATAGCGCGACCCAGATAAAGGGGAACGTGCTCGTGGTCGCGTTCAGTTGGAGCTGGTTGTTCCTCGGCGCGTCGTGGTTGACGTTGACGAGCGTGCCCTGGTCAAACTGGGCGTCCAACGTGTAGAGGACGTTTGTCCCCGGCACGGGCACCGACCAGGCCGCAGGGGCCCCGATAATCGCGATTGCCGCGATTAGGAGGCCCAAAAGGGCGAATCTCCGCATTTATTCCTCTCCCCCTTGCTTTGTGCCACGCCTAGCGACGTGGAAGACGATTATGTCCTGGAAATGCCCTTAATTCAATAGGCGCGCCCGGCTCAGCGACGCTTCGGCGCGCGGAGCAGGAACGTCGCTTGGGTCCTCCGCAGGTTCCCGGCCGCGTCGCGGGCCTCGACGATGGCGAGCACGCGCACCTTCTTCAGGCGGGCGAGCAGGGCGCGGTTCTTTCGTGAGAGCTTGACCGTGACGGGAGCGGTCTGGCCGCCCTGGAGCGTGAAGGCCTTGCGTCCGAAGGTGACCTGGGCGAGGCGGGCCTCCAGTACCCCGCGCACGTTCAGGCGGCTCTTAGAGCGGAGCGTGAGCAGGCCGGTGCAGAGGCTCTCGTCCGGGGGACAGGTGAGGCGCACGCGCACGGCTCCCGTCTTCGAGGCGGTCACGGGCGCGGTCGCGATCCGCATAACCGGGGCGGTCGTGTCCGGCGGCGGGCCTTGCGGGGCCGGCGCGGGGCCGGGCGGAGGCGTGGGCGTGGCGACGACGGAAACCATGACGGTAGCCGTGTCGATGTTGCCGGCCGCGTCGCGGATCGTGTACGTGAAGGTATCCGCCCCCGGAGCGGTGCCCGTATGCGTGTAGGTGCAGTCGGCGGCGCACGCGACCGTTCCGTGGACTCCATGCGTCCAGGAATCGATGGCGAGCGGGTCGCCCTCAGGGTCCGTGTCGTTGGCGAGCACATCGACGGCGGAAATGGTCCCCTGGGGGAGCGTGAGGGCGTCGTCGGTGGCGGTGGGCGGAAGGTTGGGCGGTCCGGTGGCCGTCACCGCGCGCGTCACCGCGAGCACGCCTCCGCCCGATGTCGGCACTGCCAGCTCGACGTCGAACGTTCCGACCGGGAACGTGATGTCGACGGCGCCGTCCGCCGCGATCGCCTCGGGGCCGTTACCGATGTCGAGCATCCCGCCGATCGGGTCGCCGGCTACGTCGCGGGAAACGTTGGTGAGCGTGACCGGCACGTCGGCCTCTGGGGTCACATCGGAGACGGTGAAGGCCGCCAGCGCCGGCTCGGTCACGACCGCCGCGAATGACCGCGCGCTCAGGCTCGACGGCGTTGCCTCGACGCGGATCTCCTCGGGCGGCGTGCCCTCGAGCGGCGGCGGCGACTTGACGCTGTGCTCGGGCTCGATGTCCGCGTCCACGACGCCCGCTCCTGCGGCCGCCGCGGCTTCTGTCTGCGCGTCGACCCGCAGAGACCGCAGAGACGTGGTGGTGGAGAGTGAAGTGGGCGCCGGGCAGTCGGCGACGTCGCCGTACAGCGTTGCCCACCACCACGCGTCGTGCGGCGCGTCGGGCGGCATCGTCGTCGGCCCTTCCTTCCGCGCAATCCCGACCACCTTCCAGTTCGGGTTGAGCATGTTCTCGTTGTGACCGGTCTGTGAGCTCTTCCAGCCGAGGAGGACGTCCACCGCCGTCTCGAAGTCGAAGGCGAGGTTCTCGCCGGTCGATTGGCTGGGGTACCCGGCATCCGCCGCCCGCTGGGCCGGCGTACTCCCATCCGAGCCGTCGTGGCCGAGGAAGTCGTTCTCGACCATGTCGTCGACGTGCCGCTCCGAGGCCTTCGTCAGCGTCGGCGAGGCGACGACCGGCTCGAGCCCGTTCTCTGCCCGGTAATCGTTCACCTCCTGGACGAACGCCTGCTCCTGCTCGTCGAGGGTCACGGTCGGGTCGCAGGTCGGCGTCGGCGGTCCCGGTTCCTCCTCAGGCGGCGGCGGGTCCTTTGTCACGGTGATAGTCGCCGTGTCGGAGGCGCTCGCGCCGTCCTTGTCCGTCGCGGTCAGGGTGAACGGGTAGGAGCCTGCGCTGGCGAAGAATCCAGCCGGAAACGTCAGCGTGTAGCGGCCGGCCGACGCCGAGCTGGACGCGATGACGGCTCCGGTGTCCGTTCGCTTCAGTTCGTACCCGATTGAGGCTTGGTCGGCGCGGGCGGGATCCCAGAGACGGAACGACGTCTTAATGGCTGTGCCGACTTGGCCCGCCGCGTCGTCGAGCCCGGCTTCGGGCGGCTCGTTGGCGACACTGACCAGCTTCGTCTCGGGCCCGTTAGCAGCCCCCTCCGTATCCTCGACCCTGAGCCCGACGGAATAGTCACCGTCGTCCTGGTAGAGCAAATGGGGGTCCTGGACGTTGCTCGTCTGGCCGTCCCCGAACGTCCAGTTCCACTTCGAGATGTTGTTCTCTGGATCGGTCGAGCGGTCAAAGAAGCGGACGACGCGCCCTTCCTTCGGCGCCGCCGGCGTGTACTCGAAGTCCGCGTCGGGGGGGTTGTTGACCGAGCAGTCGGGCAACGTCGGCGTCGGAGCCGTCGCGCCAGAGGCTGCCGTGGCCGCGAAGGAGTAGCGGACGCTGACCGACCCGGGCCCGACCGGCATCGGCCGGTCGCCCGGAGCGAAAGTGGTCTTTCGTGTCAGGTCGACCGCTCCCGATACCCATTCCGACGTGTCCGCGACGCGGTAGCCGGGTTGCGTCGTCAAGTCCTTCGTGAACGTGCCGCAGAACGCGTACGGCTTGAGGTTCCCGTCCATCTGGCGCTCGAACTCGATTGGCCGTGACAGATCGACCGCGAATCGCAGTGCCGAGCCGTCCCCGCGTGGAGCGAGGAGGAACTCGCCGCGGGTGGCGTGCAGCTCGATCGGATCAACGGCTTCCCCGCTCTTCGAGCTGGAGAGCGAGTGTGTGTACCCGAGCTCGCCGACCGCCTTGAGGCCACGGAGGAGGATGCCCTCGGGTCGATCCTCCACCTCTACCGTCGCGGGCAAGGCGTGGTTCTGATACCGCTCCGCGTCGGAGGCGAGGACACCCCATACCGCCTCCTCGGTTGCGGAGCGGACATTCGAGCCATCGGGATCGCTCAGCGTCCATGTGCTCTGGGAGCGGTTGAGGCTGTTGATAACGCTCTCTGTGAGGAAGAAGGCGGATTCGCTGCCCGACAGCTGTCCCTCACGGCGAAGCCCCAAGGACGCGAGCGTAGGGTGCGGGCCGATCGAGAAACCGTCGATGCAGTACTCGACCCCCGCCGTCGTGCAGTCGGGCATGCCCGCGATCGCGCCCCAGCGGGTGTCGCCGCTCTCGGACCAGCTCACCGTCTCCTGCTCCCAGACGTACGAGATCGTCAGGGTAGGAAGCGTCGTGATCTCGATCACGCCCTTTGCCTCGTGATCGGCGTCGAGAATAACCGTGGCGGTGACGGTGTACGTCGTCGGCGTGTTCCCCGCTGTCAGCGTGGTCGTGGCGCGGCCGTTGGGGTCCGTAACCGTGCTCGTGGGAGAGAGCGTGGCGTGAGCGGCACCGTTTGGCTCGAGCGCGAAGTCGATGAACTCCTGCAGGGGATTGCCGTCGCAATCCTCCAGGGTCGCGGTGATTGTCGTAGTCGCCGCGCCGTTCGCCGGAAGGCGGTCGTCCGTGGCCTTCAAGTCGACATGGAGGACGCACATGTCGATGCGCCTGTCTTCCCCCGGAGCGAGAGTGACGAACTGCGTGGGCGACTCAACCAGCTCCCCGTCGATCGTGGCCGATGCGTTGATCTGGAGGTCCGTACTCGGAGCCGTCATCACGATGAAGTCGTCGCTCGGGACTAGCTTGCGCGCCGGCTGATCGGTGTTCGTGTCGATCCGGCGCACGTCGATGTCGACCTCGGTCGCGCCCGCCGCGAAGAAGTCATCAGCGTGGATCTCCAGATCGCCGGACTCCATGAGGAAGTCGAGGTTGAACTTCGTCCAGCCCTCGGTGCCTTCCGGATTGGCTTCCCACCAACTCTGGAGGACGTCAAGGTCGGTCATGACGGCCGACTCGCTCGCCCCGGCGGCCGGAGAGCCGTCCGAGCGGAGCGGCATCTTCACGGCGACACCGTTTCCGAGGTGGTCCTCGTTGAACGACACGAAGCCGTCGCCGTTGAAGTCGAACCGCGCGAAGGGTTCCCCGATCGTCGCGCAGCCGGCCGGATCGGGATTTCCGCCCGTGCCCACCCGGAACGTGCAGCCGTCGAAGTTCAGATCCTTCTTGACGTGGTCAGCACCGCCGTCGAGCTTGATGTCGCCGGTGGGCGGGCAATCCGTCGCAGGCTGCTCGAGCGTGCACGTCTGCAGCCAGGCATCCCGAAAACGGCGGAAATCGCGCATGTCCACCTTGCCATTAGGCGCGGTCCGGTACTTCGAGAGCGGGCCTCCTGCTGGTGGAGCGTCGAGAGCGAACTCGGTGTCGTGCGCACCTTGGATGTTGCCCTCCTCGAGCGTGACCCGTCGGTTGCCGTCCTTCGATGAGTCGTTCACGTCGACGAGCGCCTGCGCCGCGCCGGGTAACGAGACGAGCGACGCGAACGCATCGATGCGGGGCGCGGCGTTACCGCTCGTGTCGGCCCGTGCCCAGGTGCGGATCGCCGCGCGGATTTGCGGGATCGTCAGCGTCGGATCGTAGGCGAGGAGGTAGCCGATCAGCCCAGCGACGTGCGGAGCGGCCATTGAGGTTCCGTCCGATCTAGCGAAGTTGTTCGCCGGATAGGTGCTGACGATGCCCGCCCCTGGCGCTGACACATACGAACTCGCCGCCGCCGGAGTCAGTCCGGGCGGGGCAATGTTCGAGAATGCGGCCCGCGCGAGCGAAGCATTCCCTCCCCAGATGCCGATCGCCGGAACGACCATGATGGGGTCGGCCAGCGCCGGATTCTGCCAGTGGGCCGACGCCCAGGCGAAGGGGGCGGAATTCGGCGCTTGGATCACTTCGGGTGTGCAGGCAGCAGGCGTGTTCGCCGGAAGGCACCACTTGGCGCTATCGTTGCCCGCCGCCTGCACGATCATCACGTTCAGTGCAGATGCACGCTCAGCGACTTTCCGGGCTGCCTCTCCAACGCTCGCGGCCGTCTTGAGCCAGCCGTCCTGATTGTTCGGCGTGCACCACTGTGTCGCAGCGGGTCCATCGTCGTTGTCCCCGGGGCCACAGGTGGGATTCGGGTGCGCATTCCACCACTGGATCGAGTCGTTGGTCTCCCCACCGTTGCAATCGATGTTTGCAACGCCGTCGTCGAAGGTGGTCTTCTCAAGGATCGCGCACGTGTTCTGCCCGCCACCGGTGTTTTCGCCCTCGCAAGGCGCTCCGTCGGCGTCATTGTCATCGCGACAGCTATCGACATCCGCCGTGATTCCCAGGCCAACGCTGTAGTTGATGACACGCAGGTTTGGAATCGTCAGGTCCTCGGCCGCGTCGAGGACGAGGTCGTACACCTGCATGATGTCCGCGGCGCCCGGGAAGGTCCAGTAGACGCCACGCATGCGGGCGAACGGGTTGACTCCGCTGACACCGTTGGAGCGGTTGGCCTCTACCGAGTCTGGATTGTCAAAGTCGGCACCGATGGTCCCGGCGACATGGGTGCCGTGCGAATGGACGACGTTCGTCGGGGTGCAGTCCGGAAAGAGGATGTCGTCGTCGCACACCGCCGTGAGGTGAAGCCGAGCGAGGTCATTGTGGGTGTCGTAGCCTGCGTCGATAATCCCTGTGTCGACAGCGGGATTCCCCTTCCGCGCAATCGACTCGTTCAGACTCCACGCCTGTGGGAGCCGCGACGCTTCGAGTCCCCAGTTGCCTCCGTCCCCGAAAGGTGTCCGAGGTGGTTTCCCGGCGGTCGAGTCGTAGAGAGCCCACCAGCGCCACGGCCCCATCGCAATGTTGCCGTGGAGAAGGGATTCCGCAGCTCGGGGAAGCGCGTTTAGCCCGAGTCGCGGCGACGGAGCCGCGAAGTCGATGGACGGGTGCGATTCGAGAACGTCGATCGCGCTATTCAGCGCCGAGAGGTCGGCACTGTCGGGCGCTTCGACCACGAGAAGGCCCAAATCCGCCATCGCTCCGACGATCTGAACTCCCGCTGCCTGGAGAGCCGCGTTCGCGTCCTCGACAGTCGCGGCCGGCTCGAAGCCGACGAGAATCCGCGTCCGTGACATCGTCATGCCGGACTCAGGGTTCTCGCCGAGGTCCGCCTCGCTCTCGGGAGGGAAGAAGATGTCCGGAACATGATCCGCGACTAGATCTGTCGCCGGCCCGGGTAGCTCCTCCAGGACCACCTGGATCGACCCGCGCGGGCCCGGGGCCTCGCTCGATGAGTAACCGTGCGTGCCGGCCACATCGAGCGTCATGCTGAAGCCACCGCCGGGCGGGATCGGGCCGGAGTCGAAGAGGGTGTTGTCGGCGGTGACGGTCTGGGGCGCGCCGGACTCGTTCGTCCAATGGACGGTCTGGCCGGGCACCACCTCGACCTCCTCGGGGTCGAAGCCGCTTGGGGTGATGATGACGAAGACATCTGGCTCGACGGTCGCCGCTGAAAGGCCGTCCGCCTGTCTCGCCGGGGCGGCACCCGCGACAAAAAGGGACAGCAGGGTAAGCGCGGCAATAGCCCGAAGGCTCACCGGCCCACCGCCCCGCCCACGCATCAACCCCTCCTCTTTTCTTCGCCGCGAAGCTTGAGTTAACGAGATCGGCGCGGGAAAGTCAATGCGGTCAACCCTTCAAGAGCGCCGAGCGAATCTAACGCGTGGGAATCGAGAGCCAGACGTCGGCGCCGCCTTCCGGGCGGTTCGCGGCCCGGGCGAAGCCGTCGTGAGCCTGAGCGATGACCTGGGCGATCGCCAGACCGAGGCCGGCGCCCGCGTCGGCGCGTGCCTGGTCGGCGCGGGTGAAGCGCTCGAACGCGCGCGGGACGAACCCGGGCGGGATACCTGCGCCCTCGTCGAGGACGTGCAGCTCGACCCGGCCGTCCGCTTCCACCGCGCTGAGGTGGATCGATCCCTCACCGTGGCGGAGCGCGTTCTCGACGAGGTTTCCGAGAGCCTGCTCGAGGCGCACGGCATCCGCCGGCACGACGAGCCCGTCCGCGGCGTCGACCTCGATCGCGCGGCCGGCTGCCTCCGCACGCCGTCCGAAGCGCGCCGCGACTCCCGAGAGGACGTCGTGCACCGAGACCGGCGCACGGCGAAGGGGAAGACGGCCCCGGTCGGACCGGGCCAGCACGAGCAGGTCCTCGGCGAGCTGCGCCAGACGATCCGTCTCGGTGGCGGCCGAGTGTAGAGCCTGCTCGAGCTCCGGCTGCGAGCGGGGTTTGCGCAGAGCCAACTCGAGCTCCGTCTTGAGAAGCGCGAGCGGCGTCCGGAGCTCGTGGCTCGCATCGGTGACGAAGCTCCGTTCGCGTTCGAGGGCGCGCTCGAGCCGGTCGAGCATGTCGTTCAGCGTCGAGCCCAGACGGGAGATCTCGTCGCGTGCGGGCGGAAGCGGGAGCCGCCGTCCCGGCTCGGCGGCTGAGACTCCGGCCGCCTCGGCGCGCATCGTCTCGACGGGGCGAAGCGCCGCAGTTGCCACGCCGTAGCCGAGCAGCGAGGCGAGCAAGAGTGCGATCGGACCACCAACGAGCAGCTCGCCGAGAAACCCGTTCAGAGCCTCGTCTCGCTCCTCGAGGGAGGCGCCGACGACGATCACGAGAGCCCCGCTCTCCGCGTCGACCGGACTCGCCAGGAGACGTGCCCCGCCACGCTCGAGCTTCACGACACCCTGCGCGGCCGCGCGTAGCTCGGCGGGCTCGAGGAGCGGACGGGCGCCCACCTGCGGCGTCGAATCGAAAATCGTCCCGTCGGGACTGAGCACCTGGGCAAAGCTCTCATCATCACCGAGCCCGGAGCTGAGACTCAAGTCGTCTCGAGCGGCGAGCGCCCCGACCTCCGCCGCGCGTGTCTCCAGGCCCTGATCGACCGACTCGTCCAGCGACGAGCCCAGCCGGAAGTAGAGGAAGGCGCCCACCGCGGCGAGCACCACCACCATCGCAAGAGCGAATGCGAGCGCGAGACGGAGGCGGATCGGAAGCCGGTTCAGCACCGTCAGGAGCCTCGGTCCCGCCGGAGGCGATAACCGGCGCCGCGCACGGTCTCGAGCGAATCCCGCCCGAACGGCCGGTCGATCTTCTCGCGCAGATAGCGAACGTAGACGTCCACGACGTTCGAGCGGTTCTCGTACGTGTAGTCCCAGCAGTGCTCGAGGAGCTGGTAGCGCGAGAGAACCTCCCCGGGGCGCCGCATGAAGGTCTCGAGCAAGGCGAATTCCTTCGCCGAGAGCTGGATCTCGTCCTCGCCGCGCCAGACCTGCCGCGTCCCCGGATCGAGGCCGAGGTCCCCGACCTTCAGTACCGCCGGCCGCTCGAGCGGCGGGCGGCGCGCGAGCGAGCGCAGGCGGGCGTGGAGCTCGGCGAACGAAAACGGCTTTACCAGGTAGTCGTCGGCACCCGCGTCGAGGCCGGCAACCCGGTCTTCCACCGCGTCTCGCGCGGTCAGCATCAGCACGGGCGACCACCTACCGGCCTCGCGCAGCCGGCGGCAGAGCTCGAAGCCGTCCATCCCCGGCAGCATCACGTCGAGCACGATCGCGTCGTACTCGGTCGCGCCCGCCATCCAGAGTGCGTCGTCGCCGGCGCGCGCGACGTCAGCGGCCAGGCCTTCCTCCAACAATCCCCGCCGGAGGAGTCCGGCCATCTTCACGTCGTCCTCGACGATGAGCACTCGCACAGCTCAAATTCTCCCAGAGGAGATGAGAGCAAAATGAGAAATGGCGGCCCCCCAAATAGAGAAGGCCCGCAAGCGCGGGCCTTCTCTCGTGCGTCGTGCGTCGAGCGATCTTGCGGGCTTTACGCCCGAACCGCTCCGTTCATCTCGTGCACGATGACCTCTCCGCCCGTGATCTTCGGCGGATTCGGAACGATGGTCTCCAGCTTCTCCTCGCGCAGCCAGTTGGCTACGACGCGAGTCGACTCGTCGGCCTGGGCCGAGGTGTCGAAGAAGTTGACGGAGCTCATGACGCCGTTACCGGCCTCGATGAGGTAATAGCCGTTGAAGCCCGGCAGCTTGCTAAGGCGGGGGGTCAGGCTCTGGCCGACCTTCTGCGTTAGCTCGTCTGTGCGCTTCGTGTCGATACCCTCGTAGCGTCTCACGATGGCATGCATGTGCAGCTCCTATCGATGGATCTAAGGACAAAGAACTCGAATGAGTTCCCTGATGCACTCAGGCCAAATGAGACAGTCCGAAGAGGAAGTAGATGGGAGCCTCGGCGGCTTCCGCGCTCAGCCTACGCGCTTAGTCAGTATAGCTACAAATATGGGCCGTCGTTTATTCGCCGTTCATTCGCGTTCGGCCTCGCGCCTGAGCGCGGTTACGACGGCATCCCAGTGGCGGGAGATCTCCTCCAATGCACGCGTCGTCTGGAGGGCTGACTCCTCCAGCTGCGTCTCCAGCCGTTCGACGACCACCATTCGCCCTTCCATCGCCTCGACCTTGCCGGTGAGGACAAGAACCTGCTTGGCCAAAGCCTGCACATCCTCGTCGGCCTCGACTTTCTGAGTAAGCGCGAGTAGCCGCTCGGAAAGATTGTGTAGGTCGCCGTCGGCCAT
Source organism: Gaiellales bacterium (assembly GCA_040878265.1). Taxonomy (GTDB): domain Bacteria; phylum Actinomycetota; class Thermoleophilia; order Gaiellales; family Gaiellaceae; genus JBBDMP01. The sequence continues at coordinate 9,687 of JBBDMP010000154.1, forward strand.
CGATCGCCCGAGCCGGAACCTATAGCACAGTACCGGTCGGGCCACCTGAGGAGTTTCGACTCGCTGAGTGGAGCTAGCCGGACTCGAGCCGGCGGGACTCCTCCTCGTGTTGGATGGGTCCGCGGGTCATAAGAGGTGCCAGGGGTGGGTCCCTTCCGGTTCCTCATCGTCAGAGCTGCTCATTGACACCTGCAGTCTGCGGCTGCGAACATCGAGAACGGGCCGCCAACACGTTGTGTTGATGCGCAGCCTAAGCGCCGAAGAACGAGGTCGAACCGACCAGCCGACCGTACTTGACGGCCGCCTTCGATCCGAAGCCGGGCCAAACGTAGAGGACGTGGCGCTGACGGCTGATGGAATAGCGCTTGCCCTTGAACTCCCAGCTTGAGGGCACCCTGTAGCGCGACCTCGAGGGCCAGATGCTGAGAATCTTCCGTCCGTTTCGCCATACCTGCAGGTTGTAGTACGTCGCTTTCCTGACGGATGTCCAATCAACCAGCACGGGCGGGCGCGTCGTTGCGTTGTACTCGGGCGTCGACAACCTGCTGGGGCGCCCAGTCGCGAACGCCGGGTCGGAGACGTTACCCGCCGGATCAATGCTCACGATCCCATACCGGTACCGGACGTCATTCGCAACGGCACGATCGGTGTACGTGGCGGCGTCGCGCTCAGCGATCGTCTTCCAGATTGCCGTTCCCACGCGCTGACGTTGGATCCGCACACGGTCGACGTCTGCGTCGATCGGAGGGACCCAGCGGAGCGTCACCGAGCCGGGCCGGGCTCGCACGCGGAAATCGGTAACCGTCCCCGGCTTCGTTAGGTCGACCGTCCAGCTGTATGAGGCCTCGCTGACGGTTCCGATCCCGTTCATGACCCTGATCTGGAACAGATGCGGCCCCTCCGTGAGGCCCGTATAGTCCTGGGAGCCCAGGCAGTCAGCGAACGGCCCGTCTGGATGGTTCGGGTCGTAAAGACGGCAGCGGACCGACGAGATGCCTTCCATCGTCGAAAACTCGAAATGGGCACTCGTGGCGTTCGTCACGGCCGGCGGCTTGACGGCGATTATTGGTGCGTCGGGAACCGGTCCGCGCAAAACGGTCACGGTGAACTGCATCAGAGCGCTTCTGTTGCCCGAATCGTCGATTGCCGTACAGCTGACCGTCGAAGAGGGCTCTGGCTCCAAAAGGAACTCGGTCCCGGATTCTGGATCGCACATGGTCGTCGGCGTCGGGTCCACGGCGTCCTGGGCGGTTACCTCCGGGTCGTACGTAACCCGCGCGCCGCCACTGAAATCTTGCTCAGCGAACTGGTCACGGTGCTCGGGGATCGAGGGCGGCGTCGTGTCCTCGACGGTCACGTCGAACTCGCCCGCAACCGAATTACCGGCGGCGTCCGCCGCCG
>JBBDMP010000154.1:11187-16220 GCA_040878265.1 Gaiellales bacterium
CGCACGCGACCGTCGTCGTGCCGAGCGCAAAGGTTGACCCCGAGGCCGGCTCGCAGTCCGCTTCGAGGGGCCCGTCGACGAGGTCGGATGCGGACGCCGCGTAGCCGACCGCCGCACCCTCAGGACCGGTCGCCTCGGCGGTGATGTCCGCGGGTAGGTCGAGCGCCGGCGAGGTCGCATCCCCGACGGTCACGTCGAACTCGCCCGCAACCGAATTACCGGCGGCGTCCGCCGCCGCGCACGCGACCGTCGTCGTGCCGAGCGCAAAGGTTGACCCCGAGGCCGGCTCGCACGCGGCACTCGCCAGCTCGTGATCGTCCGTCGCAGCGAACACGACTACGGCACCGCCGGCCGAGCTCGCCTCCGCGCTGACGTTCTCCGGAAGCTGGGGCGGCATCAGGTCGATGTACCAGGCATACGACGTGGGCTCGCTCTGACCGTCAAGTGAGACGGCCCTCACTTCGAAGCTCCGCGATCCCTCCCCGAGGGCGGAGTAGCTCTGCGGGCTCGTGCATGCCGCGAAGGGGGTGCCGTCGAGGCTGCACTCGAAGCTCTCACCTTCCCCTGTGAACTCGAACGACGCGCTCGTCAGGTTGGTCGGGTCCGCAGGGCCTGACAGGATCGCCGGCGGAGCAAGTGCGATGGGATCGCTCGCGGCAGGCGAAACGAAAAGGCCCGCCGCGAGAACGGCCGTCGCTAGCAACGAGAGTCGGCCTCGCGGCGTGCCTCGCCATCCCACCTGTCTGCCCCGGCGGCTAGGCACGGCGGCGAACACCTGAACTCGCCGACCTCTGGCCCCGTCCAGCTCGACTGCCGCGACGACTTTGCGCTGCGATTACGCCAAGGAAGGCAAGGGTGAGACCGAACCCGCCGAGAAAGAGGAGCAACACCGGGTCGAACCAGGAGATCTCGTCGGGCCGGCTCGGATCGGGCTGGGTCAGGTCGGCTTGGACCGGATCGATGAAGTCCCGTGCCGCCGGCGCGACTGAGGCAACCGCGGGAGGCTCGTGAAGCGGAGAGGAGTAGACGACCGCGGGCGGCTGATGTGGGACGGGCTTCTTCCTCTTACCGCTCTTACGCTTCGGGGCCGGAGCTGGAGAGGACTGGGCGGTCCCGACTTGCGTCGGCGTGACCAGGGGTGGCGGCGCCGTCGGAGCAGGCTTCGGCTGCGGAGTCGGCGAAGGAACCGGGGCAGGATCGGGGGTCGGAGTCTGGGCACGCGCCGACGCCACACCCATGGGGAGCGTGGCCACGAGGCAGAGCGCAGCCGCGGCCGCCCTCCGATGCGGAGTCGAATGGTCTCCCCTCAGACAGCCAGTGTAGGCCGAAAACTGTGGGCTTTCAACTCGAGGAAACCGCCGCGTCGGGCTCACCTGCCGGCTTCGAGCGTCAACGCCTTACGCGGTTTCGGCGCCTTTCGAGGGAGCTGGCCAGTTCGAACCGCCACCCTTCGGCCCGCCTCGGCGACCAGGTTGCTCGTCCGCCCGCGAACGAGCCCGAACTCGGTGGAGGTAGAAGATGGGCGGAAAGTCCACGAACTTCCGCGTGTGAGGGCAAAAAATGAAAGGCCCTGCTTTGCAGGGCATTGCGGGCTTTCCTCGATGGAGGGAACTTACCGTTGCGCAAACCAGGTAGGCGCGCTTACAGGATCCGCACCGGCGTGCCGATCGGCATCAGTCGCGCGAGCCGCCTGATCGCCAGGTTCTCCACGCGTATGCAGCCGTGGGATGGCCGACCGGGGATCAGCTGCGGCTGGTTCGTGCCGTGGATGCCGACCACCCCGCCCCCGGGCCAGTCGCTGAGGCCCGAGTAGGCGCTGGTGCCAAACGCCCAGGGCCCATAGGCTCCGCCCGGGTTCGGCACCTTGATTCGCTCGCGGATCCAGAAGCGCCCCGCCGGCGTGGGGGTGCTCGGCGTCCCGACCCCGATTCGGGAACGCCAGATCCGCCGGCCGGATCGGTAGAGGGTGGCGCGCAGGCGCGGACGATCCACGACCAAGCGAGTCCGGACGAGGTGCAGGCTGCCGAGCGCGGAGTCCCGGACCCATCCGATCCGCCCGTTCGGGTGCATCGGGATGCGAACCTCCAGCCAGGTGCGCCCGTCCGGATCGGTCCAGCGGCGCAGGACGAGGTACACCTCCGGGAACCCGTCCTCGGTCAAATAGCGGATCCCCGCGATCCGCCGCGAGGTCGGATCCGGGAGCAGCCGGATCGGCGCCCTGAGCCTCGAATGCGCCCAGCTGGTGTAGGTCCGCTCGTCGGACAGGAGCTCGCTTCCGGCGACGTCCAGCCCGGTCCCAGCGTTCGCCGATGGCGACAGCACAAGCGGCGCGAGAAGGAGAAGGAGGGCGAACGTCCGGCGCCGATGGCGCCCCCCGGCGCGTGCTCTCGGCTTCAGCCCGTGAAGTTCGGGAACACCGGGCGATCGCACCGCCTGAACCTCCGCGTCGTCACCGTCCGGTTGCCCGCGCGGTCAAGCGCCACCACCCGGATCGTGTGGCGAGCGGCGACCAAGCGCGCGGCCCTGATCCACACGAAGAACGAGCTCTGGGTGGTCCGCTTGATCAGCCTGCCGTCGAGGAAGACGTCGACCCTCCGGATCCTGGACGGGTCGCGGGCCCTGATCCGCAGTCTGAAGTCGGTCGCTATGCACGGCTGCAGGCCGGGGGCCCCGCCGATGGTCACGGTCGGCCCCGTCACGTCCGGCGCGGCCGGAGGCGCGGCGCACAGGGTTCTGGTGACGACGTTGCTGTCGAGCGTGACCGCGCCGTTGCGGGCCAAGAGCCGCCCGTCGACCGTCGCACTCGTCGTGGCCGTGATCGAGGTGAGAGCGAGGATGTTTCCCCTGAACGTCGTCGTCGTTCCGATGGTCGCGGAGCTGCCGACCTGCCAGAAGACGTTGCAGGACGAGCCGCCGTTGATGAAGTTGACGCTGCTGCTCGAGGCCGTTGTCAGCGTGGACCCGATCTGGAAGATGAACACCGCATTCGCGTTGCCCTGAAAATCGAGGGTCAATGTCCCGGTCAGCTGAGCTGAGGAGGAGAAGCAATAGACGCCTGAGGTGAGGGTCAGACCGCCCAGATCCGTACCGGTGAGCACCGTTCCGCAGGCACGGCCGGCGGCGTCGTTGTAGGCAGTGGTCAGGTCGGACTGAGCCTGGAGTGCGACAGCGTCGGCCGCGTGGATCGTCCCGTTCACTATTCCGGGCGGAAATCCCGTTACCGCAGTCCCTGGACTCACGCCGAGATCTCCATTGATCACGGAAGGACCAGTGTTGGTCACCGTGCTGGCACCCAGGACCGCAAAAGCGTTGTCCGTTCCGAGGGACACTGTTTGTGCCTGGGCGCTACTCACGAGCGCCAGCGCCACCAGCAGCGCGAGCACAAGCAGCCCCATGCCGCGCAACCCGTTGCCGATCAACTCGTGGACATGTTGGGACCCCATCCGCGTGTCCTTCCTTCCGATCGCCGGAACTCCTTCCACAGCACGAGGTCGGAGCTTTCGCGACTTCGGTAGCTTACCCTGCCTCCCCGACGGAGCCGTGGCGGGAACGAGAAGGGTGATGGAGGGAACTTACCGTTGCGCAAACCAGCCGCTCGTGCCAGCCGACCCGCTGGACGTGACGTGACCGTGCGCTGATCCGCTCGCCACCGCGCTCGGTCAGCTCGTCCCACCACGCTGTTCCCGCACGCTCGCGTAGTGTTGTCCGCACCAGAGAAGCTCCGATGAAGTGGGGCGTGCGGTGAAGAGGAGAGTTCTCCTAGGTCTGGGTCTCGCGCTCATCCTCGGCGCCGCCTCGAGCGGGTGCGGTCACGAGGATGAGAAGCCGAGCGTCCGCGTCGTCGAATTACCGGGCGCATCGCTCTCCGTGGCGGTCGGCGAGGGCGCCGTCTGGGTCGCGAACTTCGACGACGACACGGTGCTGCAATTCGACCCACGGTCGATGAAGGTGCTCGCCGAGATCCCTGTTGGCCGAGATCCGTTCTCCGTGGCGGTCGGCGAGGGTGCCGTCTGGGTTGTCGACCGCCACGGCACGACGACCCGGGTGGACCCGCGCTCAGGCCGCGCCGTCAGGAAGCCGCTAGTCGACGGTCGCCTGATGGCCGTCGCCGTCGGCGCGGGATCGGTGTGGGCGTTCGAAACACGCGTCGGCCAGCTCCTGCGGATCGACCCGCAGACGAGCATGCTCGTCTCGACCTCGAACAAGATCCTGCAGAGAGGGCCGGCTACGTCCGACTACGCCGGAGTCGCGGTGGGCGCGGGTTCCGTGTGGGTCGTCAGTCCGGGCGAGGGGACGGTCGTGAGGATGGATCCACGCTCGAACCGGCCGGTCGCGACGATTCGCGTCGGAGCGGGGCCGGCCGCCGTGGCGGTCGCCGGCAACACCGTTTGGGTAGCCAACCTGGATGACGGCACGGTTACGCGGATCGACGCGCGGACAAACCAGATCATCGGCGAGCCGATCTCCATCGGAGGGCGACCTGTCGCTATCGCGGTGGGTGGCGGAGCGGTGTGGGTCGCAAGCGGGACTGGAAGCGTCACCCGACTCGACCCGGAGTCGGGCACCCCGGTAGGCGACCCGATCCCCGTCCCAGGAAGGCTTCAGGGGCTCGCCTTCGGTGAGGGCGCCGCCTGGGTGGTGGATCAAGATCGCCCGGCGCTGACACGCATCGAGCCGTAGTGGACGGAACTTACCGTTGCGCGAACCAAGCTCTCGTCCCCGCCGCGGGCATTGCATTGATCTGAGACGGGCGAGGCGTCTTCAGCTGCTACTAGGTGCGGGTCACAGACCTCGAGAGGCCCAACGGCGACCAGCCAAAATCCCATGAGGATCAGGCACGCCGACATGAAGACGGGTTGGGCCCCCGTTAGCAGGACGTTGAGCCGCGTGAAGCCGATCGCGTCTGCCTTGACAATCGTCACTGTGCGAACTAGCTTCCCCGTCGCGATGTTTCGGCGCGGAGTCGCTCTTGCTGTCGTAGCGACTGGTTTGACGGTCGTCGGGAGCGCCCGCGCGGAGATCGTCAATTACTG
>JBBDMP010000155.1:0-15972 GCA_040878265.1 Gaiellales bacterium
GCCGCGCGCGAGCGGCTGCCCCGGGGCTCGGAGGGGCAGGCGGTAGCCGCGCACGTCCTCGAGGTCCTCGGGTGCGATCCCATGCGCGTCGCAGAGGCGTCTGAGCGCCGAGCGGAGCTTCTGGCCCTCGCTCTCCCAGCCGCCGACGCCGACGTTCGCATGGTCGCCCTTGGGAAAGACCCAGCCGTAGCCGCCGGGCAAGACGGCCAGCTCGATCACTGCCCGTCCGCGGTAGCGGCCGGGGTCGAGCGCACGGAACGGGACATTGCCTTCGAGCGCGACGCCGACTGTCCGGTTCCCGCCCAGGCCAAGCGTCCGCCCGACGATCCCGTTGACGCCGTCGGCGCCGACGAGGGCACCGGCCTCGATCCGCTCCCCACCGGCCTCCACGACAACCCCCTCGTCTTTCGGCTCGACACCGGTGACGCGGACGTCGTCCCGAAACTCGGCGCCTGCCGCGACGGCCTGCTCGACGAGGAAATGATCGAGTCGCAGCCGCTGGGTCATGTAGACGAGCGGCTCGCCGCGGCCTCTGGCGTGGAGCTTCCCGTAGCGAAGCCGGAGGTCGACGAAGCCGACGACGTCCTCGACGACGGGGTCGAGCGCGAACGGCAGGAGCCGCGCCGCCCGCCCCGTGACCCCGCCTCCGCAAGGCTTGTCCCGAGGGAAGCGGGCGCGGTCGAGCAGGAGCACGCGAGCACCCGCGTCCGCGAGCCGGTAGGCGGAAGTAGAGCCCGCCGGCCCGGCGCCGACCACAACGGCGTCGTAGGTCATCGGGCGATTATCCCGCCCGAAGTTCACATTTCGCCGCGCTCGTTCGTTTAACCATCCATGCGGGACGGCTCGCACCCGGCGACGGCGCACGTCTCGCTCCTGCTCGTCGTGATCGTGTGGGCCGGCGCGTTCACCGCGATCAAGGTTCTGCTCGACCACGGTACGGCGGCCGAGGACATCGCCATCCTCCGCTACCTCGTCGCAGCGCCGGGCTTTGCGTTCCTCCTCTGGCGGACGGGAGGTCTCCCAGGCCTCAACCGCCGAGATGCTCTTCGCATCCTCGCTGCCGGAGCCCTCGTCGTCGCCGGCTACCACGTCTCCCTGAACGTCGGCGAGAGCTCCACGACAGCCGGCACGGCTGCTCTCGTTGTCGCCCTGGCTCCTGCGATGACTATCGCGCTCGCGCTCGGGCTCCGGGTCGAGCGCTTCTCGACAGGGCGCATGGCCGGTATCGCGACGGCCTTCGCCGGCGTGGCCATCGTCGTGCTGCTCGGCTCCGGCGAGGAGATCTCGGTCGACAACAGCAAGGGCCCGCTGATCGTCCTCGGCGCCCCGCTTGCCTTCGCACTCTACAACGTTCTCCTGCTACCGCTCTTCAGCCGGTGCGGCGTCCTTGCGCTCACCGCCGCCACGAGCCTGGCGGGAATGGTCGCGCTCGTTCCGTTCGCGCGTCGATCCACATTCGACGGCCTCGGCGAGACCACGGCCGGCGATCTCGGCCTCGTCCTCTACCTCGGACTCGTCTGCACCCTCCTCGGCTACATCGGGTGGAACGTCGGACTGCGCGGCCTCGGCGCCAGCCGCGCAGTCGCGTATGCCTACGGTATTCCGCCGCTGGCCGTCGTTATCGGCGCTCTAACGCTCGATGAGCCCGTGACGCTCTGGCTCGTCCTCGGGGGCGGCCTCGTCGTAGCCGGCGTCGCCCTGGCGCAGGATCGCTAGTCCTCGCGCCGGGGCCCGCGGTCGCCGCCGCGGTTGCGGCCGCCGCGCCCGCCGCGGCGCTCGCCGTCCCGCGCCGGCCGCTCCGTCCGCTCGCGTGGCGGGGCCGTCTTCGCGCGCTCGATGAGCTCCTCCGGCTGGACGAGCTGGCCGTTCTCGTGCTTTGCCACGAGCTTCAGCCCGATCCGGCCTCGCATCTTGTCGACCTCCTGGACGATCACGTCGAGAACGTCGCCGCGGGAGATGACGTCTTCGATGTGCGCGACGCGACCGGGCCCGACGTTGGAGACGTGCAGAAGCCCGTCGGTCCCCTTCTTCAGCTCGACGAAGGCGCCGAAGTCGGTCGTCTTCACGACCTTCCCCGTGTAGGTGTCCCCGGGCTCGGGCACCTTCGTGAGCGCCTGGATGGCGGCGACAGCCGCCTCCGCCTGGGTTCCCTCGGTCGCGTAGATGAGGATCGTCCCGTCCTCCTCGATGTCGATCTGGACCTCGTGGTCGGACTCGAGCGCGCGGATCGTCTCGCCGCCCTTGCCGATGACGAGCCCGATCTGCTCGGGGTCGATCTTGACCGTCGTGATCCGCGGTGCATGGGCGGCCAGCTCGGCTCGGGTCTCGGGGAGCGCCTCGGCCATCTTGTCGAGGATGAACTCCCGTGCCCGCTTCGCCTGGGCGAGGGCGTCGCGCATGATTTCCTGCGTCACGCCGGTGATCTTGATGTCCATCTGGAGCGCGGTGACGCCGTCCCGCGTGCCGGCGACCTTGAAGTCCATGTCGCCGAGGTGATCCTCAGCCCCTTGGATGTCGGTGAGGATGACGTAGTCGTCGCCCTCCTTGACGAGGCCCATGGCGATACCGCCCACGGGCGCCTTGATCGGCACGCCGGCGTCCATGAGCGCGAGCGTCGAGGCGCAGACCGACCCCATCGACGACGACCCGTTCGACTCGAGCGTCTCGGAGACGATGCGGATCGTGTAGGGGAACTCGTCCGCGGGAGGGATCATCGGCTCGAGCGCCCGCTGTGCGAGCGCGCCGTGGCCGATGTCGCGGCGCTTGGGGCCGCGCATGAAGCCCGTCTCCCCGACCGAGTAGGGCGGGAAGTTGTAGTGGTGCATGAACCGCCGCTCCTGCTCAAGGGACAGGTCGTCGATCCGCTGACCCTCTTTCGCGGTTCCCAGCGTGAGCAGCGACATGATCTGAGTCTGCCCGCGGGTGAAGAGCGCAGAGCCGTGCGTGCGCGGGGAGACGCCCACCTCGCAGCTGATCGACCGGATCTCGTCCGCGCCGCGTCCGTCGGGCCGGCGCTTCTCGACGGCGATCTTGCGCCGGATGAGCTCTTTGTAGATCGCCTCGGCGGCCTTCTTCACGTACTGGCGGGTCAGCCCGTCCTTGACGACTGGCCCCTCGCCTTCGACCGTGGCCGGGCCAACCGGGAACGGAAGCTCGACCGTCTCGATGACCCGCTCGAACAGGAGCTGGCGCTTCGCCGACTTGAGCTGCTTCGAATCCTGCTCGGAGTCGGTCAGCGCCTTGAGCCCGTCCTCGAACTGCTCCCGGACCGGGCCGAGGACGGCCTGGAGCCGCTCGCGTTCCAGCAGGAGGTCGAGGCTGTAGCGCACCTGGGTTTCGCGGATGATGTCTTCCTCCGTCGAGTCCATGGTCAGCGGCGGGCACTTCTCCGCGATGACCTCCTCGACGAGAGCGGCTGCCTCGCGCAGGCCGACGGCCTGGATCCGCTCGCGGAACCGAGGCCCGACTTCCTCCTCGAGCTCGCCCGCAAGGTCGACATCGAGCCACTTCGCCTTGCCGGCCTGGCGGCGGAGATCCTCCTGCGCCTCGCAGAGCTTGCGGATCTCGGCGTGTGCGACTTCGAAGGCGTCGAGAAGCGTCTCCTCGGGGACTTCCTGCGCGCCCGCCTCGACCATCGTCAGCGCGTCCTTCGTGCCGACGACGATGAGGTCGAGCGTCGCCTCCTCTTCCACCTCGGGCAGCGACGGGTTGACGACGAGCTCGCCGTCGATCATGGCCACCCGGACAGCCCCGACGGGGCCGAGGAAGGGCAGCGGCGAGATCATCAGCGCAGCCGACGCGCCGTTGAGGCAGAGAATGTCGTAGGGCGTGATCAGGTCGGCCGAGAGCGTCGTGCAGACGACGTGAACCTCGTTCGTGAAGCCCTTCGGCCAGAGCGGCCGGATCGGGCGGTCGATCATGCGCGCGGTCAGGATCGCCTTCTCGGTCGGGCGCCCTTCGCGCTTGAAGAAGCCCCCGGGGATCTTCCCGGCGGCGTACATCCGCTCCTCGACGTCCACGGTGAGCGGGAAGAAGTCCGCGCCCTCACGCGCCTCCGTCCGGCCCTGCGCAGTTGCGAGGACCATCGTGTCGCCGCTTCGGACGAGAACCGCGCCATCGGCTTGCTTGGCCAGGTGCCCCGTCTCGAAGACGACCTCCTGCCGGCCCACGGTCACGTTGACCGACGCCTTGTCGGAAACCATCATGCTCATGTAGTGCCTCCTTCCTTCCTTACGCGGGAGGCGGAGGCGGAGGTTTGAGGCAACACCCGTAGCGGCGTTCCCTCAAACTTCCACCGGCGCCTCCCGGCTTCGACGAGCCTCGCGCCCTAGCGGCGCAGGCCCAAATCTTTGATCAGCTTCCTATAGGACTCCAGATTGCGTCGCTGCAGGTAGTTGAGCAGCCGACGGCGATGGCCCACCAGCTTGAGCAGGCCGCGCCGCGTGTGGTGGTCCTTACGGTGCGTGCGCATGTGCTCGGTAAGGTCGTCGATCCTCCTCGAAAGGAGGGCGACCTGAGACTCGGTGGAGCCGGTGTCGGCTTCGCCCTTGCCGTGACGGGCGAAGATCTCCTGCTTCGTCTCCTTGGTCAGACCCATCGGCCTTAGGCTAGCAGAGGTGCATCTGGCCCCTGGCGTTGCCGCAGGCCATCCGGCCACTGCTGAAGCGGGTTTGGAGATCCTCCAGGCGGGCGGCTCGGCCGCGGACGCAGCGGTCGCGGCATCGCTCGCCTCCTGCGTCGCCGAGACAGTGATGACGGGGATCGCCGGCGGCGGCCACGCGATCTGGTTCGACGGGGAGACACACGAGGCAGAGCTCCTCGACTTCTTCGTCGCCGTCCCGGGACTCGGGACCGAGCCGCGGAGCTTTGACCTCCATGACGTGGGCGTGCGCTTCGGGAACGAGATCGTCCACTACTCGGTCGGGACGGCCTCATGCGCAGTTCCCGGGGTTCCTGCCGGGCTCGACGCGCTCTGGCGCAGGTACGGCCGGCTGCCTTGGCCCCGGCTCGTTGAACCGGCCCTCCGCCTCGCCCGAGACGGCGTGGAGATGCCGCCGGCCCATGTTGCCTGCCTGGAGATGCTCGCGCCCGTCATGACCCTCGACGAGGGCGCGCGCATCTATTCCCCGGGTGGGCGCCTCCTCGGCGTGGGCGACAGGCTCGAGCAGCCGGGCCTGGTTCGGACGTTCGAGGCGGTTGCCTCGGAGGGCGCAGGCACGTTCTACGACGGAACGCTGGCCGAGGCCCTGCTCGCCATCATGGCCGAGCGCGGCGGCCTCGTGACCCGCGCGGACCTGCAGACGTACGAGCCTGGCTGGCTCGCGCCCGTCGAAGGCGAATGGGCGGGCGTTCGCGTGCAGACCCGAAGGGGCCTCTCGCTGCTCGTGGAGACGCTTACGGTGCTGCCGCCGCTGAACGGCGCCTCACCCCGGGAACGCGCGCTCGCGCTTGCCCGCTACCTCGCCGCGCCGCCGTACAGCGGCGAGGCGGAGCAGGACACGACGAACCTCGTGACAGCCGACGCCGAGGGCAACGCCTGTGTCCTGACGACGAGCCTGGGTCTCGGGTCCGGGGACTTTCTGCCCGGCTACGACGTCCATCTGAACAGCATGCTCGGGGAGGTCGACTTGTTGGTCGTCGACCGCCATCCGGGACGGCGGATGGAGAGCATGATGTCGCCCTCGGTCGCCCTCGGCGACGACGGGATCCTGCTGGCCGCCGGCGCGGCCGGCGGGACGCGACTTCGTCCCGCTCTCGTGCAGGTTCTCTCGGGGGTCCTCGAGGATGCTTTGAGCCCGCAGGAGGCGGTGGAGCGGCCGCGACTGCATTCGACCGGGGAGGTCGTCCATGCCGAGCCGGGCTGGGAAGAGGACGCGCTCGCCGCCCTCGAGGGCGCGGGGTACGACGTACGGCGTTGGAGCGGCCTACACCACTACTTCGGCGGGGTCAGCCTTATCGGGAGGAACGACGCCGGAGCCGACCCACGGCGGAGCGGAGCGGCGCTGCCCCTACGGTGATCGGCTCGTCCACGTGGACCCAGCCGACATAGCCGCAGTGCGGGCAGCCTGGATTCGCCGCGGCCGTGCCCCCACGCGCCGGTTTCGCGTACTCGAACCCGCACGAAAGGCAGCGAACCGGTTGGACAGCGAACAATCTCCTCATGCATCTCTAAGGACGCCGAAAACTTCCAAAACTTGCGTTTTGCGGTTTACGAGCCGGGACGGGTCGCGGCGCGTGTTTCCTCGACATCCCGGGCGATCTGTGCGACCAGCTCCTGCTCGTTCCCGAACGCGCGTTCGTCGCGGAGACGCTTCCACAGCTCCACACGCACTTCGTCGCCGTAGAGATCGCCCTCGAAGTCCAGCAGGAAAGCCTCGATGCGACGGTCGGTGCCGCCGTAGTGCGGATTGACGCCGATCGAGATTGCCGCGCGGGTGCCGAGGGCGAGACCTGCGTAGATTCCATATGCGGGGACGAGGAGGGCCGGATCGACGGCGAGGTTCGCGGTCGGGAACCCGAGCGTGCCGCCTCGCTGGTCTCCCGCGACGACCGTGCCGTCGACCTCCGCCGGCCGGCCGAGCAGCTCTGCGGCAGCCACGACATCTCCCTCGCGCAGGAGGTCACGGATCCGGCTCGACGAGACGCCGTCCACGACGGGAATGTCGAGCACCTCGAGCCCGAGCTCGCGCAGAAAGGGAACGTCTCCTCGTCGCCGGCGCCCGAAGCGGAAGGTCTCGGCCGCGACGACGGCGCGGACGCCGAGCGGCCGGAGTATCTGCTCGACGAATTCTTCCGGCTCGAGCCGCGCCACCTCGACGGTGAACTCGATCACGAGCGTCTCCTCGACGCCGGCTTCCTCGAGCAGCTCGAGGCGGCGTGCCAGCGAGGAGATGAGCTGGATCTCGTACCCGAGGACGATTCGCGGGTGGGGGTCGAAGGTGATCACGGTTGGACGCAGTCCCGCCTCGGCGAGCATCCGAAGAGCTGCCCTGTGACCGAGGTGGACGCCGTCGAAAGTCCCGATCGCGACCGCGCGCTCGGCAGGCTCGAGCTCTGTGAGAGACCGCGCCACTTTCATGCCGGGAGCACGGTTTCCGGCTTGATCGATCCCTCGTCCGCCTGGCCGACTCCGACGAGCTCCTCTTCGTGGTAGAGGGCGACAGAGCCGTCGCCCTCCCCGGCGACCGCGCGACCGCTTCGGACGAGGCGAAGCTCATCGTCACCCAGCTCGCGTGTAGGCAGATGCACCAGAGCTGCCAGCGGCGGCAGGACGATCTCCGGGTCCGCGTCCTCTACCCGAAACGGCCCTACCTCAGTGCGCCGGAGCGAGCGGCAATGACCTCCGACGGCGTCGGCCAGGGAGCGCACGTACGTCCCGCTCGAAACGAGGAGATCGAGCTCGGCGAGCGGCGGCTCGTAGCGTCGGACATGCAGCTTGTGGACGGTCGAGCGCCGGACCGGCATCTCGACGGCCACACCCTGCCGGTGCAGCCGGTACGCGCGCTGTCCGCCAATCTTGACCGCCGACGCCCGCGGCACGGGCAGCTCGACGTCCCCTTCGAGCGCTTCGATCTCCTCTAGGGTCGCGATCCCCGTCTCCTCGATCACCTCGCCCTCGCCGTCGCCGGTGGACGTGCGCAGCCCCAGCCGGAGCTCGGTCACGTAGCGCTTGTCCAGCCCGACGAGGTAGCGGGCAAGACGCGTCGCCGGTCCAATAAGGCAGAGGAGGAGGCCGCTTGCCAGCGGATCGAGGGTGCCCGCGTGCCCGGCCCGGACGCCATAGCGGCTCCGAAGCTCGCGCACGACCGCGAACGACGAGGGCCCCACCGGCTTGTCGACGAGCACAAGACCGCTCGGCGCGGCGGCCAAACCTAGCTGACCTGCGCGAGGTACTCGCGCCGAATGAACTCGGTGATCTCGTCCACCGAGGCCTCGCTCGAGAAGCCCGCGGCCTGTCGGTGCCCCCCTCCCCCGCTCTTGCGCGCGATCGCTGAGACATCGACGTCCTCGGCCCGTGTGCGCAGACTCACCCTGCGCGTCGGCCCGTTCTGGGACGGCGGCTCACGGATGAGCGCGGCGACCTCCGACCCCTCGACCGCGCGCAGGTAGTCGATGATCCCCTCCGAGAAGGGCTCCTCCGCCCCGGCCGCCTCGAAGTCCGTCCGCTCCAGGTGGGAGACGATGATCCGCCCACCCTCGTAGACCTTCGCGTTGTCGAGCGCGCGGGCCACGAGCTTGAGCTTGGCGAAGGCGACGTTTTCGTACACGAACTGGAAGATGTGATGAACGTCCGCACCGGCTTCGACGAGCTCGGCGGCGGCGCGGAGCGTTCGAGGGGTCGTGTTCGTGTACTGGAAGCGCCCCGTGTCGGTCACGAGCGCGATGTAGAGCGCCTCGGCGATTTCCGGAGTGATCTGCACTCCGAGCTCGCGAAACAGCTCGTAGAGGATTTCGCCCGTGGACGAGGCTGTCGGCACGATCGCGTTTACCTGTCCGAAGCAGGTGTTGTCGTGGTGGTGGTCGATGTCCACCACGAGTTTCGCGCCCTCCAGCAGGGCCGGGTCGGGACCCATGCGGCTCGCGGTCGCGCAGTCGAGCGCGATCACGACGCGGCCGCCGCGGTCCGGCGGGGCGCCTCGCTGAAGCTCGCGCAGGTCCATGAACTCGTATTCCTTCGGTAGCGGTGTCGTCCCCTGGAGGAACATGACGACGTCTTTGCCCAGCTGTTCGAGCCCAAGCTTCATCGCGAGGATCGACCCGAGCGAGTCGCCGTCGGGGTTTTCATGGGTCGTGAGGAGAAAGCGGTCGTTCCTGCGGATCACGTCCGCCACCGGCCGCAGTTCGTCAGTCCCGGTCGTGTTCTTCTGGAGCGAGCTCATCGATGAGCTTGGAGAGCCGTGCGCCCGTTTCTATCGTCGGATCGTACGCGAAGGTCAATTGTGGAGTGCGCTTGAGACGGAGTTCTCTGTTGACCCTGGTTTGGAGCACTCCGTGCGAGGACTGGAGGCCCGCCACCGTCGCGCGCCGCTTCCGCTCGTTGCCGAGCACGCTGACGTAGACGGTGGCCTGGCGGAGGTCGGGACTCGTGCTGACCCCGGTGACCGTGACGAAGCCGATGCGGGGATCCTTCAGCTCGCTGATCCCTTCGGACAGAACTTCCCGAAGCGCCTCGTTCACTCGCCGCATCCTCTCACTCATCCAGCGTCACCACCTCGCGCTGCACGGCAGCGAGCTCGAAAGCCTGCCCGGCGAGGTAGCGCTCCGCCGAATCCAGGAGCTCATGGAGCTCGCGATGACCGCGTGCGACACAGGCGAGCGTGAGCCGGGCGCGTTGCCAGACGTCGTGGTGGTCGACCTCCGCCACCGACGCTCCGAAGCGGCGTGCGAGCTGTGCCTTCACCGACAAGAGCTCCTTCCTCTTTCCCTTCAACGAATGGTTCTCGGGGAAGAGAAGCTCGACACTCAAGATCCCGATATATCCGCTGCTCACGCTCTTAGAGGAGGGGGTTCATGGGGGAACCAGGGGTTCCCCCATGTGGGGCCGAGAGTATTCCGACGTAACCGGAGCCCATGGCCCGGTCCCGAGGCTAGGCCTCGACGGTCTCGGTCGGCTCGGCGCTCGCCGCACCGCCGTCCGCGGAGAGATCCGTGCGCTCGATCTCGCGCGTCTCGTAGGCCTCGAGCACGTCGCCTTCCTTCACGTCGTTGAAGTTCTCGAGGACGATCCCGCACTCGAAGCCCTCCTGCACCTCGCGTACGTCGTCCTTGAAGCGCCGCAGGCTGGCGAGCCCCGTGTCGTAGACGACCGCTCCCTCCCGGACGACCCGGATGCGCGAGCTCCGGCGGATGACGCCGCTCGTCACATGGCAGCCGGCGATGACGCCGAGCTTCGAGGAGCGGAAGAGCGCCCGTACCTCGGCCTCACCGGTCACCTCCTCGACGTGCTCCGGCGCGAGCATGCCGACGAGCGCCTTCTCGATGTCCTCCGTGAGCTTGTAGATCACCCGGTACGTGCGGATGTCGACGCCCTCCCGCTCGGCGGCCGCGCGGGCCTCCGCGTTGGGGCGCACGCTGAAGCCGAGGACGATCGCATTCGAGGCAGTGGCGAGGTTGATGTCGTTCTCAGTGATCCCCCCGATGCCCTCGTGGATGACGTTCACGCCGACTTCGGGGTGCTTGATCTTCGCGAGCTCGCTCGCCACGGCCTCCAGCGAGCCCTGGACGTCTGCCTTGAGGATGATGTTGAGCTCCGAGAGGGCGCCCTCGCCGATCCGCGTGAAGAGCTCCTCGAGGGAAACGCCCCGCTTCGCCGTCCGCGCGAACTGTTCCGCGCGAACGCGCTGCCCTCGCAGGCCGGCGAGATGGCGCGCCTGCCGTTCATTCTCGACGACGTGTGCGTGCTCGCCCGCAGCGGGCGGCTTGTCGAAGCCGAGTATCTCGATGGGCGTGCCCGGACCGGCCTCTTTCACCTTCTCGCCGCGGAAGTCGTAGAGCGCCCGCACCTTGCCCCAGGCGTCGCCCGCGACGATGGCGTCGCCGACCCGCAGGGTGCCTCGGGAAACGAGCATCGTCGCCGCAGGGCCGCGGCCGATATCGAGCTGGCTTTCGATGATCGGCCCCGAGGCCTCCGCCTTGGGGTTCGCGGTCAGCTCGAGCTCGGCGTCGGCGACGAGCAGGATCTTTTCGACGAGCTCGTCGAGCCCTTCGTTGTCCTTCGCAGAGACGTCGGCGTACTGGGTCGTCCCGCCCCATTCCTCGGGCTGAAGGTCGTGCTGGACGAGCGCCTGGCGGACGCGGGTCGGATCGGCGTCGTCCTTGTCGATCTTGTTCACCGCGACCACGATCGGCACCTGGGCGGCGCGCGCGTGGTTTATCGACTCCACCGTCTGCGGCATCGGACCGTCGTCGGCCGCCACCACGAGGACGGCGATGTCCGTTACCTTCGCGCCCCGCGCCCGGAGCTGCGTGAACGCCTCATGGCCAGGCGTGTCGAGGAAGGTGACCCGCCGGCCGTCGTGGTCGACCTGGTAAGCGCCGATGTGCTGCGTGATTCCGCCGGCCTCGGTCTCGACCACGGCCGAGGAGCGAATCGCGTCCAGGAGCGTGGTCTTGCCGTGGTCGACGTGGCCCATGATCGTTACGACGGGCGGGCGCGCCTGGAGGTCTTCCGGGTCGTCCTCGTAGATCTCGGGCTCGAGCTCCTCCTCGTCGGCGTGCTTGATCTCGACCTCGCGCTTGAGCTCGGTCGCGATCAGCTGGATCTCTTCGTCGGTCAGCGACTGCGTCACCGTCTTCATGTCCCCGAGGCCCATGAGGATCTTGAGGATCTCGGGAACGGTGACGCCGACCGCGGCCGAGAGGTCGCGGATGTTCGCGCCGGAATTGACCTTCGCCGGCCCCTTCGGGGGCGCGGGGGCCGGAGCTTCCGGGCGCGGCTTGGGCGCCTCACGCGGCGCGCGCGAGTCCTGGCGCGGGCGCGCCGCCTGCGAGTCGATGACGACGCGGCGCTTCCGGCGGCCTCCCGTGCCGCCGCCGCCGCGTGGCCGAAGTGGTCTCTGGCGGTCTGCCAAGCTAGAAACCTACCTCCGCTCGTAGAGCGCGTTCAACGCGGATGGAATCACGACCGTGCGCCGGAGCGTTCGCGCGAACGCGCGCCGCGACGCGGCCCGCTCGAAGCAGGCCAGCCGGCGACACGTGTACGCGCCCCGGCCCGGCAGCCGCCGCTCGGGATCGTGGGTCAACGCGTAGGTGGTGGCCCCGTCCGGGGGTGGGTGGTGGGGACTCGATGCCACCGCCCCGAAGCGCAGAAGCTCTTCCTGCGGAGCCTTTCGACCACACCCGACGCACGTTCGAATCGGTCCGGTCACTGCTGTGCAGGCGCCTCTTCCTCCTCTTCAGCGGTGGCGGTGGCCTCGGCCTGTGCCTCGATCTCTGCAACAGCCTCCACGGCCTCTTCCTCGGTTTCCGCCTCGACGACGGGAGCCTCGGCCTGGGCTTCGGGAGGCGGAGCTTCCTCGGCGGCGGGCTGCACGATCTCGCCGGCTTCCTCGCGCGCCGCGAGCTCGCGGTGCGCCGGGATGCCGCAGTAGTGCGAGCCGGGTAGTGACGTGTTCGGGCAGCGCTTGCCGTTGGCGAGGATGGCGGCGCAGCGGCCGGAGAACTCCTCCCCGTCGTCCCCGCCGAAGGCTGCCTCGGCCTCGCTCCGGGCGAAGTCCGTCTCGGAGACGATGTCGATGCGCCAGCCGGTCAAACGAGCGGCAAGGCGTGCGTTCAGGCCCTCCTTGCCGATGGCGAGGGAGAGCTGGTCGTCCGGGACGACCACCGTCGCTTCCTTCGTCTCGTCGTCGACCAGGACCTCGCGCACGCGCGCGGGCGAGAGGGCCTTGGCGACGAAGCGGGCCGGCTCGGGGTTCCACGGGATGATGTCGATCTTCTCGCCGCGAAGCTCGGAGACGACCATGCGGACGCGCGAACCTCGCGGGCCGACGCAGGCGCCCACGGGATCGACGCCCTGGACGTGCGACTCGACGGCGATCTTCGAGCGGTAGCCGGGTTCGCGCGCGACGCCGCGGATCTCCACGAGACCGTCGGCGATCTCCGGCACCTCGAGCTCGAAAAGGGTTTTGATCAGCTCGGGATCGCGTCGGGAGAGGATCACCTGCGGCCCCTTTGTGCCCGACCGCACCTCGGTGATGACGGCCTTGATGCGGCTCCCCTGCTCGTAGCGCTCGCCGTCAACCTGCTCGGACCGCGGCAGAAGCGCTTCCACCTTGCCGAGGTCGACGAGGACGTTGTTGCGGTCGCCCGCCTGCTGGACGATCCCCGTGACGACCTCGGTGACGCGGTCGACGTACTCCTCGTACATCATCTCGCGCTCCGCCTCGCGGATCCGCTGCAGGATGACCTGCTTCGCGGTTTGCGCGGCAATGCGGCCGAAGTTGTCCGGCGTGACGTCGGTTCGCTTCATCTGGTCGTCCGGGACCTGATCCCAGTCAAGCGTCAAGTCGTCGTCGGTGATGAGCGTGTGCGAGCGCTCACCGTTCTCGGCCTCGACGGCCTCGAGCTCGGTGATGGCGCGCTCGCGCGCCTCGTCCATGAGGCGCTCCTCGAGATCGGGCGGCAGCTCGATCGCCCACACGCGGAAGTCGCCGGTGTGGCGGTCGAGCTCGACCTGGGCATGCCGGGACGCGCCCGGCGTCTTCTTGTAGGCGGCGAGCAGCGCGTCCTGAAGAGCGCGGACGAGCGTCTCATCCTCGATGCCCTTCTCCTTCTCGATCTGCCGTACCGCCTCGAGAATCTCTCGGCTCACTTCTCCTACCTCTCCTCGATCAGGTTCCCGCGAACGATGGCGTCGTAGGGGACGCCGTACTCTTCTTCGCCGACTGCGATCCGTGCCTCCCGCTCGCCGGCGGCCACGACCTCGCCTTTGAAGCGGCGCCGCCCCGCGATGTCGGTTGCCGTGCGGACGGCGACCCGCCGGCCGACGGCGCTCTCGAAGTGGGTCTGCGTGCGCAAGGGGCGCTCGAGCCCGGGCGAGGAGACATCGAGCGTGTACTGCTCGAGATACGGGCGCAGGGTCCCGGTGACCCGTTCGCAGAGGGCGTGGTCGACGCCCTGCGGGTGGTCGATGTAGATCACGAGATGCTCGGGCCCGGTGAGCTCGACGGCGAGCACGTCGGTCTCGGGCAAGCCGTCGCGGACCGCGTCGGCGATCTCGCGCTGCAGCTCTCGTTCCTTCACGTGCACCTGGGTCATCCGTTGCCTTCTCCCGAAAAAAATGGGCGCGACCGCGCCCACTTCTCCAGCCGGAAATGTGGTTGTCACAAGGATAGCACCGGCCTATGAGTCCAGCAGGATCGTTACAAGGTGTCCTGCGGGCTCAGCGGGCGGGAGGTCTCCTCGTCGACCGGATCCTCCGGGAACGGGTTCTCGGCGGCCTCCCCGTTGCCGGCGGCGGCGGCTGCCTTGCGTTCCTCCTTCTTCTCCTGCTTGCGGGCGCGCTTCTCCTTGACCGCTCGCTCGCGGTTCATCTTCGCCATCGTCTGTCGTTTCTTTGAGCTCGAGGCCACTCGGCCCTCCCTTTCCCATTGCGGATACCACACCGTACCGATTGCGGCGGCCTCAGCCCGATTCGAGGACGATCGTCACCGGCCCGTCGTTTGCGATCTCGACGAGCATCCTCGCGCCGAAGCGCCCACGAGCGACCTCGACGCCTTCGCCTTCGAGCGCGGCGCAGAAAGCCTCGTAGAGCGGCTCCGCCTGCTCGGGCCGCGCGGCGTGGGTGAAGCTGGGGCGGTTGCCCTTCGCCGTGTCCCCGATGAGCGTGAACTGACTCAGGACGAGAGCGGCGCCGCCCGTGTCCAGGAGGCTGAGGCCGAACTTCCCCTCCTGGTTCTCGAAGATCCGCAGGCGCGCGACCTTGCCGGCGAGACGCTGAGCCGTCGACTCGTCGTCGTCGGCGGCCACGCCGAGGAGAACGCAGAGCCCCGGGCCGACCTCGGCCACGGTTCGGTCGTCGACGCGCACGCGCGCCTCCCGGACGCGCTGGACTACCGCGCGCAACTAGGCCGCTTCGAGCGCCTCGAGGGCGCGGCGGTACGTCGTACTGTGCGGGACGAACACGGAAGCCATGCGGTAGTGGCCAACGGCCTCCTGCGGACGCCCCTGCTTCTCGAGGCAGCGGCCGAGCGCGTAGTGGGCGTAGTCGTCGACCGGCTTGCGCTCGATGATGGCGCGGAACTCCACCTCGGCCTCGGCGAAGCGGCGGATACGGAAATACGCGATCCCGAGCGCCTCACGGATGGATGCCTTCTCGGGCTCGCGCCGCTTCGCTTTCTCGAGCGCGACCGTCGCCTGGGCGTTCATGCCCCGCGCCATGTGGTCGCGTCCCTTTCGGTACAGGTCGTAGGTCGACTCGCTCATTTTCCGCCCTTCGAAAGATACGGGAAGTTGTGGGTCATGACGTCTTCCGGGCGGGTGAGGTCGCGCGTCGGGCCGAGCTCGACCGCGAGGATCTCCTTGCCCGCCGAGATTGCCTTCCGAACGGCGTCGGCAAGCTCGAACGGCGGCCCCGGGAGATCGGGGAGCGAGGCGACGATCTCCTCGTCGAGGACCCAGAGAGGCGCGGCGCGCAGACCCCCCTCCCCCTTGCCGATCGCCGTCACCAGCCCGTTCAGGACGGACAAGGGGGTCTTTCCCGTGTCGGTGGACGGACGCAGACCCAGGGCGGCGGTTGTGCTTTCGGAAAGCTCCACCACTCTGGACAGGTCGCCTGAGGCGAAGACGGTGTCGGCGGCGAGCACGAGCAGCGGCGGGCGCGCTCCAGCCTCGAGGGCACAGCGAACGGCGTCGGCCGAGCCGAGCGGCTCGGGCTGCCGCGCGTAGCGAATTCGGAGACCGAACCCGGCCCCGTCGCCGAGGAGGGTCTCGACCTGCTCGGCTAGATGCCCCGTGACCACGGTCGCCTCCTCGAACCCGGCTGCAGCAAGCTCCCGGAGGAGCGTGGCGATCACGGGCCGCCCGGCGATCGGCAACACGGGCTTCGGCCATGCCTCCGTCAGCGGGCGCAGCCGGCGACCCTCTCCCGCCGCCATGACGACCGCGTCCACGACGCGAGCGTATCCGCCGTTTAGACGCGGAGCGAGCGCAGGCTGATCGCACCGCGGGCGCGGCTGGCCAGGCTGAGCTGGCGCCTGAGCTGGCGCCGGCTGCGGCGCAACTCACGCCGCGCACGGCGCACGGCCGGGTCCGCCGCCCTCGGCGGAGCGAAGCGCGCGGCGGTCGCGGCATCGACGAACGGCCCCAGGTCGAGGCCGAAGTCCCGGTCGACCGCCTCGCCGATGTCCGCCAGCGTCGCGCTTGCCGGTAGCTCGACACCCTGATCTGCGAGGAAGCCCACGAGGTCACGGCGGCAGGCGGTCGCCTGCTCGCGCACGTCGCTCCCCGCGAAGCTAAGAGCGCGCCGGATCGCCT
>JBBDMP010000156.1:0-15922 GCA_040878265.1 Gaiellales bacterium
ACGACCCGCAGGTCGCGCAGCCCGCGGTAGCGGCCCTCGAGCCCGAAGCCATAGCCGACGAAGAACTCGTCCGGCACGGTGAAGCCGACGTACCGCATCGGCAGGTCCTCGACGAGGCGGCGATAGGGCCGGTCGAGCAGCGTGCAGATGGCGACGCTGGACGGACGCCGCAGCGTCAGCGTCTTCACGAGGTAGTGCAGCGTGAGCCCGGTGTCGACGACGTTCTCGACAATGACGACGTCGCGGTCGGTGATCGGCATGTCGAGGTCCTTGATCAGCCTGATGCGCGTCCGCCCGCCGAGTGCGCCGTCGTAGCCCTGGAGGATGACGAAGTCGAGCGCGTGCGGGATATCGATGGCTCGCGAGAGGTCGGCGAGCAAGATGAAGGCGCCCTTGAGCACGGTCACGAGCAGGGGCTCACGGCCCGCGTAGTCGCGGGCTATCTCCGCGCCGAGCTCACGTACGCGACCGAGGATCTCCTGCTCGGCCAGGTACACATCGCCGATGCGCGGGCTGGTGGTGTCTACGTGACGGGGCTGAGGCCGTATTTCTGGGCGAGGCGCTCGAAGTCGCGCCGGGTAAAGAGCTTGATCTTGATGTCTGGATACCGCTCGTGAAGCTTGCGGATCTTGCGGTTCTTGCGGGTGATGAGGGACTGCTTCATCACCGTCACCTCGAGGTAAAGGTCCTGCTCCGGAAGGTAGAAGTCCGGCGTGAACGCCTCGAGAACGCGGCCGTCCTCGTCGGTCTCGAGCACGAACGAGCGCGGCTCGTACTCCCACGGGATGCCGTAGAAGTCGAGCAGCTTCGCGCACTCCACCTCGGCTGGATTGGCGAATGCGGGACCATCCTCGAAATTTGCCTGGAAATCAGGCGTTTCTACCGCCATCCGAAATTCAGGGTAGCAGTAGCCCCGGACGGCCCCGACTACACTTAGGGGGCACTTTTCGGTGTAGTCGCGAGGGGAAGCAGGGGGCCAGGCGAGTGTTTCGCATCGCGCATATCTCCGACCTCCATTGCGGGTCGCCCTACTTCGTCCCCGACCTGCTCGAGCGCGCGCTGCTCGAGATCAACGAGCTCGAGCCGCGGATCGTCATCTGCTCGGGCGACCTGACGGCCTTCGGCTTCAAGCAGGAGTACGCGGAGGCGAAGGAGTACCTCGGCCGTCTCGCCTGCGAGCACCTCGTGGTCGTCCCCGGTAACCACGACTCGCGAAATGTCGGCTACATCCATTTCGAGGAGGCCTTCGGCGACCGCAACCCGGTTTTGCACGTGGACGGGGTGAGCGTCGTTGCCGTCGACTCCTCGGAGCCCGATCTCGACCATGGACACATCGGGCGCAGCCGCTACGCCTGGATCCGCGAGCAGTTCGAGCCCGAGGCGACCTTTCGGATCTTCGTCCTCCACCATCATCTGCTGCCCGTCCCGGGTACCGGGCGCGAGCGGAACGTCGTCTACGACGCGGGCGACGCGCTCGAGGCGCTTCAGCGCGCCGGCGCCAACCTCGTCCTCTCCGGCCACAAGCACGTGCCGTACGCGTGGCGGTTGGAGAGCCTCTTCGTCGTGAACGCGGGCACCGTCTCGACCCTGCGGCTTCGGGGGCACACGAGGCCCTGTTACAACGTCGTCGAGATCGACGGCCGGCACGTGGACGTGTGGCGCAAGTACCCCTTCCACGACCAGGAGCGCATCATTCAGTTCTCGATGGACACGCTCGAGTACGAGAAGTACACGACCCGGATCGAGGACGAGGTCAGTTCGACACGGCGATGAAAGCTCTCGCCCTCATCGACGGGGAGCACTACCCCGAGGTCGTGCGGGACGCGTTCACCGAGCTCGAGCACGAAGTGGTCGGTGCCGTCCTCCTGGGCGGCACGGAAAAGCTCCGAGGCGAGCCTTCGTACGGCGTGCCGCTCTTTCCCGACCTCGAGACAGGGCTGGAAGCGAGCGGCGCCGAGCTCGTGCTCGACCTTTCCGACGACCCGGTGCTGGACGGGCGGCGCCGGCTCCGCCTCGCGGCACGGGCGCTCGCGAGGGGAGTGCCCTACGTGGGCGCCGACTTCCGCTTCGACCCGGTCGAGTTCGCTCCGCTCGACGTCCCCGCGCTCGCGGTGATCGGGAGCGGCAAGCGTGTCGGCAAGACGGCGGTCACCGGCCACGTCGCCCGGTTGCTCGGCCGCGAGCGGGAGGTCGTCGTCGTCGCAATGGGCCGCGGCGGCCCGCTGGAACCGGTCGTGGCCGAGGCCGGCCCCGACGTGGAGGATCTCCTCGCGCTCTCGCGCGCCGGCGCGCATGCGGCTTCCGACTACCTCGAGGACGCGACGTTCGCGCGCGTCACGACGGTGGGTGCACGGCGGTGCGGCGGCGGCCTCGCCGGCGCGCCATTCGTCTCGAACGCGGCCGAGGCCGCGCGACTCGCCGCTTCGCTCGGGCCCGATCTCGTGCTGCTCGAGGGGAGCGGGACGGCGATTCCGCCGGTCGAGGCGCAGGCCCGCATTCTGGTCGTCGGTGCAGCGCAGGATCCAGAGCTCGTCACCGGCTATCTCGGTGCCTATCGGATCCTCATCAGCGACCTCGTCGTCCTGACCGGGTGCGACCTGAGGCCGGCGGAGGCGCTCAAGAAGACGATCGGAGAGGTGAAGCCCGAGATTCCGGTGATCGCCACGGCGTTCCGGCCTGCTCCGATCCATACGATCCAGGGGCGGCGCGTCGCCTTCTTCACGACCGCGCCTGCCTCCGCCCACGCCGACCTCCGCACCCGGCTCGAGCGTGACCACGGCGCCGAGGTCGTCCTCCTCTCGGGGCACCTTGCCCGCCGGCGCGAGCTGCGCGCCGACCTCGAGACGGCGGCCGCGCGGGACGCCGAGCTCTACCTCGTCGAGGTCAAGGCGGCGGCGATCGACGTCGTAGCGGAGACCGCCGCCGAGCGAGGCATCGCGGTGGTCTTGTGCGACAACGCTGTGCAGCCCCTTCCCGGCGAGCCTGATCTCGATGCGTACGTCGCGGCGCTGGCGGACGCCGCCGTGGGAGTCCCCGCGTGATCTCGCCAGAGGCGCGACCGGCCCTTGGCGAGCTCGGCGAGCTGGAGCTGCCCCTCATCGTCCTTGTCGGCGGCGCGACGGGGACAGGGAAGTCGACCGTGGCCACCGAGGTCGCGCGCAGGCTCGGTATCACGCGCGTCACGTCGACCGACGTCGTGCGCCAGACCATGCGGGCGTTCTTCTCGCGCGCGTTCATGCCCTCGATCCACTACTCGAGCTTCGAGCTCGGACGCGTGATGCCGGCCCTGGACCCCGAGGAGGCTGGAGACCCGACCGTCCTCGGCTTCCTCGAGCAGACCCGCAACGTCCTGGTCGGCGTCGGCGCGGTGCTCGGCCGCGCGATCGAGGAGAGGTACTCGCTCGCGCTCGAGGGCGTCCATCTCGTTCCGGGGATGATCCCGCGGCTCGAGGGCGCCGTGGTCTGTCACTGCATCCTCGCCATCGAGGACGAGGACTCGCACGCGAGCCACTTCTGGACGCGCGACAGCGCCTCGGAGGGATTGAGGCCGTTTACGAAGTACCTGCAGGCGCTTCCCGAGATCAGACGCATCCAGGCCTACCTCATCGAGCGGGCCGCCAAGGCGGGCGTGCCCGTCGTCGAGAACTCGAGCGTCGACGGAGCTGTCGACGAGGTCGTCAAGCTCGCCATCACCACCGCCGAGCAGTCGCGGACGTGAGCACGGACGGCGGCCGGCTCTGCAGCTGCGAGTCGTTCGCGACCGCGACGGAGCGCGCCGCGCTGGCGAGTGCCCGCTGGCTCGGTCGTGGTGACGTCGAGGGGGCGGAGAAGGCCGCCACGACCGCGATGCGCGAGGCGCTCGACCAGCTCCCGATCGAAGGCCACATCGTCGTCGGGTCGGAGGACGATGACGATCCGCTCGCCATCGGCACGACGGTGGGACAAGGCGGGGAGGAGCTCGACCTCGCCGTCGATCCGCTCGAGGGCCGCAGCGTCGTCGCGCGCGGCGACTACGGCGCCATGGCCATGATCGCGGTCGGCGAGCGCGGCGCGTTTCCACGGCTTCCAGACGTGTACATGCGCAAGATGGCCGTCGGCCCGGTTGCCCGCGGCAAGATCGACCTCCGCCGACCTATCGCCGAGAACATCCAGGCGATCGCGAAGGCCTTCGGCCGCAACCCGAACGACATCACCGCCATCGTCCTCGATCGCCCACGCCATCACGACCTGATCGAGGAGATCCGCAACGCCGGCTGCCGCATCAAGCTGATCCAGGACGGAGACGTGACCGCTTCCATCACGGCGGCGATCCGCGGGACGAACGACCACCTCGCGATCGGGATCGGCGGCGCCCGCCAAGCGCTTCTATCGGCGGCCGCGCTTCGCTGTCTCGGCGGTGAGCTTCAAGCCCAGCTCTGGCCCACCAGACGGGCGGAGATCGAGCAGGCGGCGGAATACGGCATCGAGGACGTCGATCGGGTCTTCACGGGCGACGAGCTCGCGCCGGGCGAGGTGATCGTGGCGGCTACCGGAGTGACGAACGGCGACCTTCTTCGCGGCGTCCGCTTCCTCGCGGACAGCGCGCGCACGCACTCGATCGTCATGTGCACGCGGCACAACTGGGTGCGGTTCGTGGACGGGATCCACTTCTTCGCGCGCGAGCGTCGCGAGGAAGTGCGCCTCGTTGGCTAGGCTGTCGTTATGCCCACCCGCGAAGAAGTAATCGACGCGCTCAGGGTCGTCGAAGACCCCGAGCTCGGCATGGACATCGTCGACCTAGGCCTTCTCTACGACGTCGAGGTCGTGGAGCGGAAGGTGCACGTCACCTTCTCGCTCACGTCGATGGGTTGCCCGGTCGGGCCGATGATCGAGGAGCAGATCCGCGAGACGGTCGCCTCGATGGAAGGCGTCGAAGAGGTCGAGTCGGAGCTGACGTGGGACCCGCCGTGGTCGCCGGAGAAGATGTCCGACGACGCGAAGTTCATTCTCGGCTTCGGTTAACCCGCGACCCCGATCGACAGCACAACCTTGCCGAACTGGCGGCCGCTCTCGAGGTGCTCGTGCGCGGCCGCGGCCTCGGCGAGCGGAAAGACCCGGTCGACGATCGGCTTCGCCTTGCCGCTCGCGACGAGCTCGTAGGCGCCCTCGAAGTCCTCCTTCGTCCCCATGGTCGAGCCGAAGATCGTCAGCTGCTTCCACCACATCCGGTGGAGCTGCGCCGGCGGGTTCGGGCCGGTTGTCGCGCCGCAGACCGTAATCCTCCCGGCGGAGGCGGCCGCCTGGAGCGACTGCTTCCAGGTCGCCTCGCCGACGTGCTCGACGATGACGTCCACGCCGTGGCCGCCCGTCGCCTGCCTGACGGCCTCGACCACGTCACCGTCGCCATGGTTGACGACGGCGTCGGCGCCGAGCTCCTGTGCGCGCTCGAGCTTCTGGCCGCTCGAGGAGGTCGCGATCACACGCGCCCCCAAGGCCTTTCCGATCGCGAGCGTCGCGCTCCCGATCCCGCTGCCCACGCCCCAGGCGAGCACCCATTCGCCCGCGGCCAGCCGAGCCTTCGTCACGAGCATGCGGTAGACGGTCTCGAAGACGAGCGGAAACGCGGCCGCCTCCTCGAAGGAAAGTCCGTCCGGGATCGGATAGACGTTCTCCTCCGGGACAGCGATGAGCTCGGCGTGCGTCCCATCCGTGTGCTCGCCCACGATGCGTGACCCGCCGTCGAGGCCGGGGTTGATGAGGACGCGGCTCCCGTCCTCGAGGACGCCCGCGCCGTCGGCGCCGAGGATGCGCGGCTTGGGCACCGACGGGAGCCCGCGGCGGATCCAGATGTCCAGGTGGTTGAGGGAGGCCGCGCGGAGGTGGACGAGCACCTCGCCTGGACCGGGCTCCGGGTCCGGAGCCTCCTCGTAGCGAAGCACCTCCGGACCGCCGTCCTCGTGGATGCGCACGGCCTTCATGCGGGCCATCCTACGGGCCTCGCTCTACTCTTTAGATGTGAATCAGGCGGAGCTCAGGCGCCTAGCCGAAGAGCTGGGCATCGACGCGATCGGAGCTGCTCCGGCCGAGCCCTATGCCGAGACCGAGCGGCACATCCGCGAGCGCCGCGCGCGCGGTCTCTTCGCCGACATGCGCTTCACGATGGCCCAGCCGGAAATTTCGTGCCATCCGGAATCTCTGCTGCCCGACGCTCGCACGGTCGTGTCGGCGGCCTTCTCGTACTACGCGCCTGGGCCGGAGCCGAAGCCGGGGGAGGGGAGGCTCCCGCGTTACACGTGGTTCGACGCCTACGCAGCTCTACGGGAGAAGCTCGACGAGTTGGGGCGCCGCCTCGGTGGAAGCTATCGCGTGCTCGTGGACGCGAACCAGCATGTGGACCGCGAGGGCGCCGTCCGCGCAGGGGTGGCCTTCTACGGGAAGAACACGCTCGCGATCACCCGTCGCCACGGATCCTGGGTCGTGCTGGGAACGCTCGTCACGGAGGTCGAGATCGAGCCGAGCTCGCCGCTCGCGCTCGACTGCGGCTCGTGCACGCGCTGCATCGACGCCTGCCCGACGGGCGCGCTCGACGAGCCGGGGGTGCTCGATTCGACCCGTTGCCTCTCATACTGGACCCAGGCTCCCGGCGCGATCCCGGAGGAGTACCGGCCGGAGCTCGGCGCCCAGGTTTACGGCTGCGACATCTGCCAGGACGTCTGTCCCTGGAACCGAGGCGTCGAGAAGCGCCGCGCCGACCGGAGCCTGCCGAAGGAGGCCGAGCCGGTCGTCTCGCTCCGCGAGTGGCTCGAGGCCCCGGACGACGAGCTCGCGCACGGCTACGACCGCTTGTACTTCCCGCGCAACGACCCCCGCTACCTACGCCGGAACGCGCTCGTCGCGGCGGGCAACTCGGGAGACAGCTCGCTGGCAGAGGTTCTCGAACCGTTCGCCGAGGGGTCCGATTCCCTGCTCCGCGAGCATGCCGAGTGGGCGCTCGAGCAACTCGGCCGTCCGTCGCGCGCTAAGGGCTAAGCGCGGGCGCGAGGCTTGAGCGCGGCGCGCAGTGCCTTGGCGCCGTCGCGGACCTCGCGGCGGAGCTTCTGCGGCTCGAGGACCTCGGCTTCGCCGCGATGCGAGAGGATCTCGCCGACGAGCCACTCGATGCTCCCGAGGCGGAGGTCCTCGAGGGCGTGCCCTCTCGTGTGCGGAGCCGCGCCGCGCTCGATCCGTCGGCGAGCGGTCTCTCCGGAATAGAGAACGCGCGCGGTCTCGACGTCCTGAAGCTTCTCGAGCGCAAGCCGCGGGCGCGGCTCGAACGTGTCTGCGAGGACCTCGGCGTCGCGGATCCGGTCGAGCCGGAAGCTGCGCTCGTCGTCCTTGTCCCGGTCCCAGCTGAAGAGGTACCACCAGGGCAGCTCGCGCTCGAACGCATAGGGCTCGATCACCCGCTCGCTGATCTCTCCCTCGGCGTCCATGTATTCGAGCCGAACCAAGCGGTGACCCGTGACGGCGTCGGCGAGCCTGCGCACGAGGTCCTCCTCCTGCGACTCGATCGGCCGCTCGGGCGCGTCCTTGACCTCGAAGTCGCCGAAGGTCTCCTCGAGCTTGCGGCGCACCCGCTCGAGCGGCGTGTGCGCCTCCGCGGCGATCATCGGGCCGACGAACTCGAGCGCAAGCCTGATCGCCCGTGCCTCGAGCGGTGTCAGCCGCGGCGCCTTGCGGAAGGTATCGCCGAAGAGCTCCTTCTCGACGTGCACCTCACCGTCCTCGAGCGACGCATAGACCGTGTAGCAACCGCCGCCGAAGTTCACGAGGTTGAGGAGCTGGAGATGGTCGTCGAGCTGGTCGGGCGGGATGTGGAAGCGGTCGACGAGCTCCTCCGCCGGGATCGTCGCGCTCGGCTCCTCGCCGCAGGCCGCGAGCAGGTGGGCGAGGAGAGCCTGGAGAACGCCGAAACGTTCGGGCGCGATCGGGCCGACGGGGCGATCGAGCGGCTCCGACGCACGGATGGCGGCGGCACGGGGCGGTTTGGACGGCTCGCCCTGGTGGAGCTGAACCACCCGTGCGAGGCCGCTTTCGACCTCCTCGACGAGGTCGGCCGGCGCAAGCGGACGGGCGCGGCCCATCTGCTTGAGCACCCAGCCCGCGAGGACCCCGACGTCGGCGTACGGGGTCGTGAACACCCCGCCCTCGACCTTCCCGCTGGCGCCGAAGGCGCGCTCGACCCACCAGGCGAGGTCGCGGTCGAGCTCGATCTCGGCCTCGCCGACCGTGTCGCCCCATTGCCATGGCTGCCGGCCCCGGTAGGCGTTGGGATCGAAGTCCTGGGGCAGGTGGAAGTCACGCTCGCGCCGCGTGGCGAACCGGATATCGCCGCGGATGCGGGAAACCCGGAAGGTCCGGTTCGCCTTGCGGGAGTGGTCGCGGCCGATGATGTACCAGGAGCCGCTTTCGGAGAGGAGGGCGTAGGGGTCGATTGTCCGCTCCTGCGCCCTGTCCGCGCGCAGGCGCTGGTAGGGGAACTTCACCGTCCGCTGCTTCGAGATGGCGTTCTCGAGCTTCGTCAGCCGACCCGACATCTCCGCCGAGTAGTCGGGGTCGCGAAGCTCCACCCGCATGGCGCTCTCCGGGGGCTGCTCGAGCGGAGAGCGCCGGCCGAGCGCGAGGTTCTGGAGCGCGAGCCGGAGCGGCTCCGAGTAGGCGAACTTGCCCTCGAGCAGGTAGAGGGCCGTCTGCAGGGCGGCGAGCTCGTCGTCCTTGAGGTCGAGCTGGGGGAGGAAGTACTGGTCGGACCGGAGCGTGTAGAGCTCCTCGCCCGTGAACTCGTCCCGCTGCGACTGCAGGGGGACGCCGAGCGAGATCAGCTCGGTCCGGTCGGAGTAGAACCGGCGGGCGAACGCTTCGTCCGACATCTCCGAGTAGCCCTCGACGGTCCCCTTGATTTCGCGCGCCGTGAGCGGGCGCCGTTCAGCCATCAGGAAGGCGACGAGGGACAGCTGCCGGATCAGCTTGTCAGTGTCGTGCGACACCGTCCCTATTCTTTCAGTCGGACGCTAGGCCATGATCGTCGCCCACCTCGACCTCGACGCTTTCTTCGCCGCCGTCGAGGAGTTGGAGAGGCCTGAGCTCGCCGACGTCCCGCTCGTCGTCGGCGGTGACCCGCACGGACGCGGGGTCGTCGCCACCGCGAACTACCACGCTCGGCGGTACGGAATCCACTCGGCGATGAGCTGCGCGGAGGCGCTCCGGCGCTGCCCTCAGGCCGTCTTCGTGCCCCCGAGCCGGAGCCTGTACTCCCGCTACTCCCGCGCGGTCTGGGCTGCGGTGCGCGACGTCGTCCCCACGGTCGAGCGCACAGGCATGGACGAGGGCTACCTCCTGCTGTCGGAAGTCGCCAGCGACTTCCGACAGGGACGATCGATGGCCGAAGCGGTGCAGGTAGCCGTCCGCGGAGCCACTTCTCTCTCCTGTTCGCTCGGCGTCGCGACCTGCAAGGTGGTGGCGAAGGTGGCGAGCGACCGGCGGAAGCCCGGAGGCATCACCATCGTCCCGCCCGGTCGCGAGGCGTCGTTCCTCGCGCCGTTCCCGGTTCGCCTGCTCCCTGGGGTCGGGCCCCGGTCGGAGCAGCGCCTGCGGGCGGTGGAGATCGCCCACATCGGCGAGCTCGCCGCGCTCGCCGATGACGAGCTCCGCCGGCTCCTGCCCGGCAAGTTCGGGCTGCTGCTGCGCGAGCGTGCCCGCGGCCTCGACCCGCGCCGGGTGAGCTCGGAGCCCGCCGAAAGCGTCTCGATCGGGCACGAGGAGACGTTCGACCGCGACGTGGCCGAGCGGGAGCGGCTCTACGGCGAGCTGCGGCGCATGGCCTTCTCGCTCGCCGAGAGCCTCCACGCCTCCGGGCAGGCTGCGCGCACGGTGACGACGAAGCTGCGCTACCCGGATTTCTCCATCCGCTCGCGCTCGATGACGCTCGTCGCCGGGTGTGTCGACGGCGAGCAGATCGGGGAGCTCGCGTGCCGGCTGCTGGACCGGGCCCTCGACGAGCGGCCGAGCGCCCTACGCCTCGTCGGCGTCAGCGTGTCGAATCTGGAGCCGTACTACCAGCTGGCGTTGGGCGAGGCTTAGGCCGCAGCCCTAGGGACTTCGAGGTGCTGGTGCGAGGGGCAGTACTCCCGCTCGGGGAGCGGGGTGCGCTGGCACGGCTTCCCCTTACGAGTGGTCGCCCGGCAGCGTGCGATACCGCCGTCGTAGGCCCCGGCCTCGATCTGCTGCTCGATGAACTCGACCGCCGCTCCGATCCCCTGCGTAACGGCCCAGGCCACCTGCGCCTGGTGAGTGATCGGGAAGTAGCGGCGGATGTCCTGGAAGAGCGTCCGCGCCGGGAAGGCGAAGTAGCGGGGATCCTTGGCGATTCGCTCGACGGTGTCCTCGCATGCATCGAGCACGCAGCGCCGGTACTCGAGCTGCAGGTCCTGGTCGACGTACGGGTCGATCAGATCCTTGATGGAGCGATAAATAGCCCTCGAGTACTGATACATGAGCGCGAGCAGCCTCTCCTGTGCTTCCGGCATCCGAGCTTACCCGCCTGGTTCGTGAAATGCCTGCAAACTTCTGTTAACCGGAGATTAAGCGTCCCGGTCGCGGTCTATCTCCAGGGCGATCCTATACCGCGCGCCGCGCTGTTACAAAGTACCCGGCCGCGGTGTTAGAAACTTGGCGGGCTAGTCGCGTACTTCACGGATGTAGGCGGTCGGGAAGCCTTTCGCGCGGACGTTCGGGAGAGCGGCGACCGCCTGCGCTTCCGTGTCGTAGACGCCGCTGAACGCGACGTAGTAACCGGGCGTGAGGCTGGAGAAATCCGACGAGTTGAGGACGCCCACCTGCGGCAGGCCGTTCGCCCGGGCGGTCTGCGCCGCGGCATCGGCCTCCCCACGTCCCTGGCTCGTCGGCACGGACTTGAGGACGACCGTGAACCCGTCCTTGCCGGCCGGCCACGTCGTCAGGGCGGTGGTCGTCGTTCCGGTGGTGGTCGTCGCGGTCGTTGTCGTCGTGAAGCCGGTTGTGGTCGCGATCGAGGTGGTCGGGAGCGTGGTGATGATTCCGGTCGTCGGAGGCGGCGCGATGGTGATCGTCTCGGGATTCGTGATGATCGGCACCGTCGGCGCCGTCGTGGCAACCTGACTCGTCGTCCGCGCCGCCTTCTCGTCGTCCCCAGTCGCGGCGACCGCGACGATCGCGCCCGCGGCCGCCGCGACGAGGAGCAGCGCGAGGAGCGCTGCCCAGAGCCAAACCGGCGACTCCCTCGTCCAGACCTCACGCCGCACGGAGAAGGGGGGCGGGAGCCGAAGCCCGCACTCGAGGCAGTACTCCTGGTAGAGGTCGTGTGGGGCCCCGCAGCGCGGACAGAGGAGTGGGTCCGGCGCGAGCGGAGGCGGCTCGGGCGGCGGCGGGGGCGGCGGCGGTTCCGGGGGGCGCGGGACCATGACTTAGGCGTCCCCGCGGGGCTCCTCGGGCGGCGACCAGCGCGCGACGAACGTGTCGTCGAGCGGTTCGAGGCCCGGCTGGAACTCGTCGGCGACGACCGAATTACCGCAAAAGGCGCAGAAGTTGACGTCGGCCGGAAGCGGCTGCCCGCAGTGCCGGCAGGCCACCACCGCGCGTGCGTTGGGCGCCGGTCGGCCGCAGTGCGCGCAGAAGTGCGAGCCGACAAGAAGAGGCGCGCCACAGCGGCACCTCGTCGTTCCGGCCAAGCCACCCGGCGAGGCTGTGGCGGCGAAGAGAAGCGAGTCGAGCTCGTGCATGCGCTGCTCGATGCTGAGGACGTCACCGGCGCGCTCGATCAGGAGCTCTGGACGAAAGCGGTCGCGGCGAACCATCTCGACCGTCAGGCCGCCGACGTCCCGAATCTCGGTCTCTCGCCGCCGCATGAGCGAGCGGCGCTCACCGCGCAGTCGGCGCGGATGCGGGACCGGCTCGGGAGGAGGGGGTCCCTCGGCGACGAGCTCCTCGACCACGACGTCGCCCGTCTCCGGCGGCGCCGTTGGGACCGCCTCGGGAGGAGGCTGCGCACGCCGTCTACGCGCCCAGGGCATGTGCAGCGAGTCTAACGGACGTTCTCGGACGCGTAGCCCAGTTAAAGCTGGATGACGACGAGGCGGTCCTCGGTCATCTCGCGCACTGCGTAATGCGGGCCTTCCCGCGTGTTACCGGAGGCTTTCGTGCCGCCGTAGGGCATCTGGTCGGCGCGGAAGGTGGGCGCTTCATTCACGGTCACGCCGCCGAACTCGAGCTCCGTTCCTGCGCGCATCGCCGTGGTCAGGCTTGCCGTGAAGATCCCCGCCTGCAACCCGAACTCGGTCCCGTTCGCGAGCGCGAGGCCCTCCTCGAGGGTTTCGTACGGCGTCACCGTGCAGACGGGCCCGAAGACCTCCGCGCAGGAAACCTTCATCTCCGGCGTGACGTCGGCCAGCACCGTGGGCTGGATGATCACCCCGTCCACGGCCTCGCCGCCCGTGAGAACGGTCGCGCCGCCCGTCTTCGCCTCCTCGATCCACGACGCGATCCGCTCGCGCGCGTCCTCGTCGATCACCGGGCCGACGTCTGTCTCCTCGTCCTCCGGGTCACCGACCTTGAGAGCTTCCACCTTCGGCAGGAAACGGCCGAGGAAGTCGTCGTACACCGGCCCCCGTACGTAGATCCGCTGAACTGAGATGCAGCTCTGCCCGGCGAACGAGAAGGCGTTCGCGGCGAGCTTCGTCGCCGCAATGTCGAGGTCCGCGTCGGCCTCGACGAGGACGGGAGTCGCGTTCCCGAGCTCGAGCGAGACCCGCTTCTTCGCCGCCCGCTCGCGGATCTTCCAGCCCACTTCGGAGGAGCCGGTGAAGGTGATGAGCCGGATGCGTTCGTCCTCGACCAGCACGTCGCCGATTTCCGCCGAAGGCCCGACCAGAGTGTTGAGCCAGCCCGCCGGCAGGCCGGCCTCGACCTCGATCTCGGCGAGGAGCAAGGCCGAGAGCGGCGTCTGAGCGGCAGGCTTGTGCACGACGGCGCAACCCGCCGCCAATGCGGGCGCGAGCTTGTGCGCGACGAGGTTGAGCGGAAAGTTGAACGGCGTGATCGCCCCCACGACCCCGATGGGGACGCGGAGCGTGTAGGCGAGCTTGCCGACGCCGGCCGGCGAGGCGTCCATCGGAATCATCTCGCCCGCGAGGCGGCGCGCCTCGACGGCGGCGGAGATGTAAGTCGATACGGCCCGCTCCGCCTCGACCCGGGCAGCTTTCAGCGGCTTACCCGCCTCGCCCGAGATCGTGCGCGCGATCTCGTCCTGGCGCTCTCCGAGTAGGGCGGCGACCGTGTCAAGGATCTCGGCGCGCCGGTGCGCAGGCAGCGGTTCCCGCATCGCGCCCGCGGCGGCGTCGATCGCCCGCCGGGCTTCGTCGGCTCCGGCTCGCGGGACGCGCCCGACGACCTCGCCGGAGTAGGGGGAGCGCACCTCGTGCCACTCCCCGGTCTCCACCCACTCGCCCCCGAGGAGGAGCTTCCGGTCCTGCACCGTCACGGCCATGGCGGCATTCAAGCATTACCCTGCCCCCGATGCCGAGGGAGTTCCGCCGCGTTGGGGTCGTCGGGCTCGGGACGATGGGAGCCGGCATCGCGCAGGTCTGCGTCCAAGCCGGGCTCGAGACGGTCGGCCGGGAAGTGAGCGCCGACCTGGGCGAGCGCGCCCGCGGCCGCATCGAGCACTACCTCTCGCGTGGGGTCGAGAAGGGCAGGCTCACGGAGGCAGAGCGGGATGCGGCGCTCGAGCGCCTCCAGATCACGACCGAGCTCTCCGACCTCGAGGGCTGCGACGTCGTCGTCGAGGCGATCGTCGAGGAGCTCGAGGCGAAGCGGGCGCTCTTTCGCGAGCTCGAGGGGGTGGTCGCGCCCGAGGCGATCCTCGCCACGAACACGTCGGCGCTGCCGGTGACGGAGATCGCCCGCGCCACCCAAACTCCGGAGCGTGTGGTCGGGCTCCATTTCTTCAACCCGGCTCCGGTCCTCCCGCTGGTCGAAGTCGTCCGGACCGAGCTGACTGCCGACGAGCCGTACGAGGATGCCTACGCATTCGCCGAGCGGATCGGCAAGGAGCCGGTCCGTTGCGAGGACACACCCGGCTTCATCGTCAACCGCATCCTCATTCCGCTCCTGAACGACTGCGTGCGGGTCCTGGACGAGGCCGGGGTGGCGCCGGAGGACATGGACAAGGCGATGACCGCGGGAGTGAACTGGCCAATCGGGCCCTGCGCCCTCATCGACCTAATCGGCGTCGACATCCACGTCCATGCCTCCGAGGCTCTCCACGCGGCGCTGGGGGAGCCCCGCATGGCCGCTCCCGAGCGGCTCGTGCGCATGCGCGACGAGGGCCTGCTCGGCCGCAAGTCGGGCCGCGGTTTCTTCACGTACGAGGAATAGCGCGTGCGGAGCCGTCCGAATCGGCTCCTACCATCGAAGTAGGTGACCATGTGCGCGCTCTGCCGCAGGAACCTTCTCGCGGGCGAGCGCTTTCGCTACTGGCGGGCCGGGACCGGTCGCACGCCGGGGCGGGTCGTCTGTTTTCTCTGCGAGCGCGAGGCGGCGCTCGAGGGGTGGCAGCGCTCCGATCGGCTCACCGGGGTCGAGAACGCCGTCGGACTGCGTTCGAGCGTCCGCCGCGTCGCCTGATTTTATTCCCCACCACCCACCCCCGAACGGGGTCACCACCTAGGCGGGCCAGGCGTGGCACCAGCGGGCGTCCGGATGCCGCTGGGCGACGCCGGCCCAGATCGCGCCTGCCTGCTCAGGCGACAGGAGCTCGAGCGCGACGGCGTGCCGCGTCGCCGCTTCGGCGCCGAGAATCTGACGGTCGAACGGGCGCTCGCCCTCGAGCGAGCGCTCGGAAGCGACGGCGAGTGCCTCGAGCCTCGCCTCCAGAAGACGTGCTGTTCGGCCGATGCGAGCGGGTTCGTCCATCTCGGATCCCGGAGGAGCCGCTGGGTGATGCTAGACCTGCCGGTGGACGGCTTCGCTCTCGCGCGCAGAGGTCCTTCCTATACCGCATGAGTTTGGGCGCGCGTTGGTGAGCGCGCCGAGGCGAAGCTACTTCGGCTGCGACTGCGGAGCCGGATCGCCCGGAAATGGGCGCATCGGGTTCGGCAAGAGAATCGGCTGAGGACGCTTCGCCATTTCTTCACGCATTCTAGCGGAGGCCGAGGTCGATGACCCAGGCCGATATCTCAGCCATGAGTAGCAGGATCGCAGCGCGGAACCAATCGGTGAGCGGCTTGACGTGGCGATCATTGTTGAGGTCGTGCGCCCCCTCAGCGTACAACGCGAGATCGCGGTAAATCGTTCCGATCTTGGACTCGTCAGCGGCGTCGATGGTCTCGATGAGAACACTCGGCCTGCGGTAAACCCTTCGGCTCCCTCGGCGCGGGGCCACAGAATCTTTGCCCCTACGGCGCCGAAGGCGACAAACAGCCCGATCGCCACCCAGCCGCCCACGCTGGCGCCGTCCTCGAGCGCCAAGCCCCCCCTCGCGTAGGGGAGTCCCCAACGTCTTCCTCGTTCTCAGACCGAACCCACCCGGAAGCGAAGACGACGAGGTGGACCCGGAAAAGCAGCGTATTGGCTGTCTACCGTTTGTCATGCTGTACTACATCGAGGAAGGCCTTACCGCGGGAGTCTCACAGGCGGTGCCTTGCCGAGATTCGATTAACGAAGATGTTGTGTGGCCGCCATCTCAGCCCTAAAGCCGGGGAGTGCTGCAGATCCGGTAGTGGGTCAGTTTGGGGATGCGCTGGATCACGGTCGGCCCCGCCGACCAGCCCGGCACGTCGATTTCCGGGCTTCCCGTTCGTCTTTAAGCTCGACAAGACACACCGGGTCGATGTGACCCACGACTTCAGGAGTGACCATGACCGGCTCTTCC
>JBBDMP010000157.1:0-2857 GCA_040878265.1 Gaiellales bacterium
GGCACCAACGCCCACCTGATCATCGAGGAGGCACCGCCACAACAGCAAGCGCCCGCCAAAGACGGCGACGCCCCCGAGCCAGGGCTTTCCCCCGTGCTCGTCTCGGCCAAAGGCGATCAGGCCCTGCGCGCCCAGGCGAGCCAGCTTCACTCTCACCTAAAGGCACACCCCGAGACCTCGATCGCCGACGTCGGCTACTCGCTGGCAGTGGGCCGCGCGCGCTTGCCCGAGCGCGCGGCGATCGTCTGCACAGAGCGCGACCAGTTGCTTGCGGGCCTTGCGGCGCTCGCTCGCGGCGAGCCGGCGCCGGGCCTTCTGCGCGCCAGCGCCGGCGGCGAGGGCAAGGTGGCGTTCATGTTCACAGGCCAGGGTGCCCAGCGCGCGGGCATGGGCCGCGAGCTCTATGAGACCTTCCCGGTCTTTACCGCGGCGCTCGACGAGGTCTTGGAGCAGTTAGACCCCCAGCTCGAGCGCCCGCTCAAAGAGGTGCTGTTCGCCGAGGCCGGCTCGCCCGAGGCGAAGCTTTTGGACCGCACGCAGTTCACCCAGCCGGCGCTGTTCGCGCTCGAGGTGGCCCTCTACCGTCTGGTCGAGAGCTTCGGCCTTCACCCCGACTACCTGGTCGGCCACTCGATCGGCGAGCTGAGCGCCGCCCACGTCGCCGGCGTGCTCTCGCTCGAAGACGCCTGCAAGCTGGTCGCCGCGCGCGGTGCCCTGATGGGCGCGCTACCAGATGGCGGTGCGATGGCCGCCGTCAGGGCCGAAGAGCAAGAGGTGCTCGAAAGCCTTGAAGGCTTTGAAGACGAGCTTGCCCTGGCCGCCGTCAACGGGCCCAACTCGGTCGTGGTCTCAGGCTCAGGTGACGCGCTTGCCAAGTGGGCGGCCGGGCTCGAACAGCAAGGGCACAAGGTCACCGAGCTAAAGGTCTCCCACGCCTTCCACTCGCCGCTGATGGAGCCGATGTTGGCCGAGTTTGGATCGCTCGCCAAGAGCCTTGCCTTCGCCGAGCCCAAGATCGCGATCGCCTCCAACCTGAGCGGCGAGCTGGCGACAAATGAAGAGCTGTGCTCGCCCGACTACTGGGTGCGCCACGTGCGCGAGCCGGTGCGCTTTGCAAAAGGCATCGACTGCCTGGAGCGGGCGGGCGTCACTACCTATCTAGAGCTTGGCCCCGAGGGCATCCTTTGCGCGATGGCCGCCGAGTGCCTGGAAGACGACAACGACGACTCCCAACCGGCGCTGGTGGCGAGCCTGCGCTCCGACCGCCCCGAGCCCCGGGCACTCGTCACCTCGCTCACCGAGCTGCACCTAAACGGCGGCCCCGAGCCTAACTGGCGAGCGCTCTTTGGCGAGAGCGCACGCACGGTCGAGCTGCCGACCTATGCCTTCCAGCGCCGGCGCTTCTGGCTTAACGCCAAGGCCGGTCAGGGCGACGTCACCCAGGCCGGGCAGAGCTCGGCCGACCACCCGCTGTTGGGTGCCGCCGTCGCTTTGGCCGACGGCGAGAGCTGGCTTTTCACAGGACGTTTGTCGCTGCAGACCCATCCCTGGCTCAAAGACCACATGATCAAAGAGGTAGTGATCTTCCCCGGAACGGCGCTTGTCGAGCTGGCACTCCGGGCCGGTGTCGAGGTCGACTGTGAGGTATTGGAGGAGCTGACCTTGCAGGCGCCGCTCGTCTTGGAAGAGCAAGGCGCGGTGGCGATCCAGCTCTCGGTCGGCGCTCCCGACGAGTCGGGCCGGCGCGAGCTGGGCATCTATTCGCGCCCCCAGCAAGACGAGGGCGAGGGGGAGTGGACCCACAACGCCCAAGGTGTGCTCGCCCAAGACCCAAGCCCCGCCGCCGCCAACGAGCTGGCGCGCGAGAGCTGGCCACCGCAAGGTGCCGAGCCGCTCGAGCTCGACGACCTCTATGACCGCCTGGCCGAGGTCGGCTTCCAATACGGCCCCGCCTTCCAGGGCCTGCAGTGCGCCTGGCGCCGCGGCGACGAGCTTTATGGCGAGGTGACCCTAGACCAGGAGCAGTCAGGCCAGGCCGAGGCCTTTTGCACCCACCCGGCACTGCTCGACGCGGCCTTCCACGCCCAACTTTGGGCGGCCCTCGACGCAGACGGTGAAGACCAGCTGCGACTGCCGTTCACCTTCGCCGGCGTGCGCCTCGGTCAAAGCCGCGCCGCCAAGTGGCGCGTGCGCCTGGCACCGACCACCGATGAGGCGATCAGCCTGCAGGCAACCGACGAGGCCGGCACGACGACGCTCACGCTTGACTCGCTGGTCTCGCGCCCGCTCGATGCCGCCCAGCTCAAAAGCGCTCGTCGCACCAGCCACGACTCGCTGTTCGAGCTTGCCTGGCAACCGGCACCGATCCCCCAGCCAAACGCCGCACCGCCGCGCCTGGCCGTGCTCGGCGAGCTCGCGACGCAGACGCTCGAGGCGACCCGCCACCAAGACCTCGCCGCACTTGGCGATGCGATCGAGGCTGGGGAGAGCGCTCCCGACTACCTGCTCGTCGACTGCCGCTCACAAGCAGACGAGCCGATCGCCGCCGCCCATGCCACAGCTCACCAAGCGCTCGCCCTCGTCAAGGACTTCCTCGCATCCGAGCAGCTCTCTGACTCGCGCCTTGTGTTCGTCACCGAACGCGCACTGGCAACGACCGCCGACGAGGACCCCGAACTCAGCCAGGCACCGCTGGTCGGTCTTTTGCGAAGCGCCCAGTCAGAGCACCCCGAGCGCTTCGTGCTCGCCGACCTCGACGACACCGAGGACTCCTGGACGGCGCTGCCCGGCGCGCTTGCAAGCGACGAGCCCCAGCTGGCGCTGCGCGAGGGCGCCTTGCTCTGCCCGCGGCTTGCGC
>JBBDMP010000158.1:0-6851 GCA_040878265.1 Gaiellales bacterium
TCGTCTTCGGCGCCTTCTTCCTCTTCCAGGACGCGTTCACCGAGGCGCTCGGCGATGCGCTCCGTATCGTGCGGGACGTCATGGACGTGCTGGTGCTTGCATGACGTTGCTCGAGTGGCAGGTGGAGGGGCCGTATCGGGTCGCGTTCTCGACGCGACTGGGCGGTGTGAGCGAAGGCGACTTCGAGTCGCTCAACCTCGGGATCCTCACCGACGACGAGCCGGAGCGGGTCGTCGAGAACCGCCGCCGCCTCTGCGAGGCGGTCGGTGCCGATCCTGAGACCGCGACGATGGCCTGGCAG
The DNA here is from genome assembly GCA_040878265.1 of Gaiellales bacterium. Taxonomy (GTDB): domain Bacteria; phylum Actinomycetota; class Thermoleophilia; order Gaiellales; family Gaiellaceae; genus JBBDMP01. The sequence continues at coordinate 302 of JBBDMP010000158.1, forward strand.
GTGCACGGGGCCCGTGTGGCCCGGGCCGACGCGCGGGGGATCGTCACGCCGGGGACGGTCTTCGAGCGCTGTGACGGTCTCTGGACGGAAGAGCCCGAGCAGGCGCTGGCGCTCCTGACTGCTGACTGCTTCCCGGTCGCCCTGGCGAGGCGAAACGGCGAGCCGGGCCTCGCCGTCCTCCACGTCGGCTGGCGCGGGCTCCTCGGGGGGATTGCGGAGGCCGGGCCGGGGGCGTTGGGTGCCAATGTCAGCGCGGCGATCGGTCCCGGCATCGGCGCCTGCTGCTACGCAGTTGGGGAGGAGGTCGCAGAGCCCTTCCGTGAGCGCTTCGGCGACGAGGTCCTCGTGGACGGCCGGCTTGACCTCGGCCGGGCGACAGAGCTCGCGCTCCGGCGCGCGGGTGTGGAGGTCATCGAGCGCCTGGGCGGTTGCACGGCCTGCTCGCCGGACCTCTTCTTCTCGCACCGCCGCGACCGCGGCCGCACGGGCCGGCAGGGAGTCATTGCCTCCATCGAATAGCTCTCAGATCCGCGCGAACTACGCGCGGATCCGCGAAGAGGTGGGCCCGGATGTCACCGTCGTCGTCGCCACGAAGTACGTCGACGTGGACGGCATGCGGGCGCTCGCGGAGGCGGGCGTCGAGGTGGTCGGCGAGAACCGGGCCCAGGACCTGGAGGCCAAGCACGGCCGGTTCGGGGAGCGCTTTCGCTGGCACTTCATCGGCCACCTGCAGTCGCGGAAGGGAAAGACCGTCTCCCGGTATTGCGAGCTCGTGCACTCGCTCGACTCCCTGTCGGCGGCGAAGCGGCTCAGCATTCCCGCACTCGTCGAGGTCAACCTGGCGGGCGAGGAATCGAAGTCGGGGGTGCCCCGGAACGACCTGGGGCCCTTCCTCGCCGAGGTCGTAGAGCTGGGCGTCGAGGTGCGCGGCCTCATGACGATGCCGCCCCTCTCCGACGACCCGGAGCGTTCGCGCCCCTACTTCCAGGAACTGCGCGAGCTCGGTGCGAAGCATGGCCTGACGGAGCTCTCGATGGGCACTTCACAGGACTATCGCGTGGCCGCTGAAGAGGGCGCGACCCTGGTGCGGGTGGGTTCCGTTCTGTTCGGCTAGTAGAATCCTGCCCCCAAATGGGTGTTGGCGAGGTCTGGAATCGGGCGCTCGTCTACTTCGGCATAGTCGAAGAGGACGAGTACTGGGACGAAGAGGCGTATGCCGCCGAGGAAGAACTCGAGCGGACGTATGCCGAGCGGCCGAACGTCCGGCGGCTCGCGGCTGCTCAGCGCGGCGGCGAATTCGAGGACTGGTCGGAGCCCGACGAGTCGATGGCCCGCACGGCCGTCCTCCGCCCAGGCGGCAGGCGGCCGCTCGAAGCTGTCGCCTCCGCCTCGGTCAAGGTGCACCTCATCGTGCCGAGCGGCTTCAACGACGCGCAGTCGATCGCGGACAAGTTCAAGGACGCGATTCCCGTCATCCTCAACCTCCAGGGGACCGACACGGACCTCTCGAAACGGCTGATCGACTTCTCGAGCGGCCTCACCTACGCCTTGAACGGCGGTATGCAGCGCATTGCCGACAAGGTCTTCCTGCTCACGCCGAAGAATGTCGAAGTCTCGGCTGAGGAGCGCGCCCGCCTCATCGAGCGCGGCTTCTTTAATCAGGGCTAGAAATCGGCCGAAATCTTCGGCTGCGCCGCGATTTCGGCCGACTGAGCGGTTAGGTTTCCCCTCATGCTGATCGCGGATGCAGCGGATACAGCACAAGACTTCGTCTACGTCCTGTACCTCGTCTACCTGCTCTGCATCATCGCCTACATCATCACCTCCTGGATTCCGCTGCCTTACAACGTCTGGCTGAACCGGATCCAGCGCTTCTTCTACGACGTGGTCGACCCGTATCTGCGTCTGTTCCGCCGCTTCATCCCGCAGCTTTCGATCGGCGGGCTCGGGCTCGACCTCTCGCCGATCCTCGGCATTCTCGTGCTGACCGCGACCTACCGAATCATCACCGAACTGATCCAGCGGTTCGCGTAGGAGTTCCGCTCCGCACGGCGAAAGAGGTCGCCGTGGCACTCACGCCCGTCGAGATCAGGCACGTCAAGCTCGGCCGCGGCGTGCTCGGGTATCCGCGCGCGGCGACCGACGAGCTGCTGGACGACATCGCCTCGAGCTTCGAAGACGTGTGGCGCGAGCGTGCCGACCTGAGGGATGAGGTCGAAGAGCTCGAGGGCGAGCTCGCCCGTCACCGCGAGGCCGAAGAGGCTCTGCGCAACACCCTCATCTCCGCCGAGCGGATGGCCGAGGACGTGCGCGGGCAGGCCCGCCGCGAGGCCGACGTCATCATCGCCGATGCACGGTCGCGGGCGCGCGACATCACCGGCGAGGCGGAGGCGGAGCGCGAGCGCACCCACGCCGAGATCCGACGGCTGAAGGCCCTCGAGGCCGATCTCAGAGCCGAATACCGGGCCTTCCTGCTCATCGCGCTCGATCGACTCGAGGGCGAGACGGACGAGTCTCCACGGCCCGAGATGGCCGGCCAGGCCGCCTGAAGCACCGGGCTATACTCCGTTAGTGGCCCAGGTCGACACCGAGCGCTTCCGCTCGCTGCTGCTCGAAGAGCGGGAGCGGGTCCGGCACACCGTGTCTCATCTCCACGAGCAAAACCATCGCTCGCTTGAGGACGAGACGGAGGAGGAAACGTTCGACAACCACCTCGCCGACTCGGCGACGGCCACCCTCGAGCGCGAGATCGACTACACGCTCGAGGAGAACTCGGAACACGTGCTGAGCGCAATCGAGAGCGCGCTGCAACGGATCGACGAAGGCAAATACGGCATTTGCGGGCGCTGCGGCAGGCCGATCTCCGAGGAGCGGCTCGAGGCGATCCCGTACGCGGATAGGTGTATCGACTGCAAACGTCTCGAAGAGAGGGGTTAGTCAACCCCGCTCCGCGGCTGATCGACGTCCGGGTGGGGTCGGCGACGGACGGCCGTGTCCCCATCTCGATGGTCGAGCGGTCGCTCTCGGCCCGCCCGTTTCACTGGATCGGGCTCCTCGCCGTGGCCGGTGCCGCGATCATCGCCGACCAGCTGACGAAGGAGATCGTCGTCAGCCAGCTCGGGCTGGGCGAATCCGTCCACGTGGTTGGCCCGCTGTCGATCCGGCACGTGAGCAACTCGGGAATCGCCTTCGGGCTCTTCTCGAGCTGGGCGTCCCTCGTGACGCTCCTGACTGCGTGCGCCGTCGGCTGGATGCTCGTCTACTTCGCGAAATCGGGCGCGCGCCATCCGGTTCTCCCGGTCGCGCTCGGGCTCCTGATCGGCGGCAGTCTGGCCAACCTCACCGACCGGATCCGGCTGGGGCACGTGACGGACTTTCTCGACCTTCGGTTCTGGCCCGCGTTCAACCTCGCGGATATGTTCATCGTCGTCGGCGTCGCCGCGCTCCTCGCGGCTCTGGTGGCCGCCGAACGACAGCCTCGCCTCCGCCGCCACTCTCGCCCCGCGCCTAAGACGAGTGGGTAAACGAACCGTCGCCGTGCCGCCCGAGGCGGCCGGCGAGCGGCTCGATCGCTTCCTCGCGCTCCTCGAGGAAGTCGGCTCGCGCGCGGCCGCCGAGCGGCTGATCGAGGAAGGCCGCGTGCTCGTGGACGGCGCGCCGCGGCCGAAGAGCCACCGGCTGGATCCGGGGGAGGAGCTCGCGCTCGACGTTCCAGAGAGCCGCCCGAGCGGGCTCCAGCCGGAGGAGCTCGATCTCCGCGTCCCCTGGGAGGACGAGCATTTGCTCGTGGTGGACAAGCCGGCAGGCATCGTCGTGCACCCGTCCGCGGGGCACGCGCGCGGGACGCTCGTCCAAGGGCTCCTCGGGCGGGCCATCGCGGGAGGGGGAGAGGCGGAGCGGCCGGGCATCGTCCACCGGCTCGACCGGGACACCTCCGGACTACTCGTCATCGCCCGCTCGGAGGAGGCCCACCGGCGCTTGCAGCGGCTGCTACGCCGGCGGGAGCTCGTCCGCGAGTACATCGTGCTGGTGCGGGGCCGGCCCCGCTCGCGTCGCGGGCGGATCGAGGCCCCGATCGGCCGTGACCGGCATGACCCGACGAGGATGTCTCTCGACACGGCCACTCCGCGCGAGGCGGTCACCGAGTTCGACCTCGTCGAGCTCTTCCCACGTCACGCGCTCCTCCGCGTGCGCCTCGTGACCGGCCGCACCCATCAGATCAGGGTCCATCTCGCGGCGATCGACCTTCCCGTCGCCGGCGATCCGGTCTACGGCGTCGAAGGCGACATCGGGCTGGAGCGGCAGTTCCTGCACGCCGCCCGCCTCGCGTTTCCGCACCCGTTCACCGAGGAGCCGGTCGAGGTCGACTCGCCGCTGCCGCCGGACCTCCAGGACGCGCTCGAACGAGCTCTTTAGGCGGCCCGGAGCGCCTTCTCGGCGTACAGCCGGCCGTCGGCGGCCGCGAGGAGCTGCTCGGGGGCGATGCCGTCTCCGGGCAGGCAGGCGATACCCGCGCTGACGACGATCTCGCCGGCGATCCGATCCGCCAGGCGCTCGAGGAAGGCCTGCACGGTCTCGCCGTCGGCTTCGAGAAGAAGAGCGGCGAACTCGTCCCCGCCCAGCCGTCCTGCGGTGTCTGTCTCGCGAAGGGTCGTCGCGAGCGCAGCGGCGAAGGCGCGCAGGTGCCTGTCGCCCTCGGCATGCCCTTCGCGGTCATTGAGCTCCTTGAAGCGGTCGAGATCGAAGGCGACGAGCGCGAGGCGGCCGCGGTAGCGGCGGGCCCGAGCCGCTTCGTCGGCGAGCCTGGCGTGGAAGGCGCGGTGGCTGAGGAGGCCCGTAAGGGGATCGCGCCGAGCGCGCTCGGCGAGCTCGGCGGTGACGTGGCCGAAGTAGTCGAGGAGACAGTCGTCGAGTGCGCGCCGGGCGGCCGACTCTCCATGCCGTTCGAGCACCCGCCCGAGGATGACGAGCTCTGCGGCTACTTCTCTCGGCGCCAACCCAAGGCTCTCCCGGTCACGGGCGAGCTCCTCGACAAGCTTCTTCGGGTCGTCATCTCCGAGGGCGGCAAGAAACGAAGGGAGCGTGCCGAGCTGGCCAAGACGCCCGAGGCGGGCAAGCGACGGCGCGGCACCCTCGCGCAGCGCCTCGTCCACGCTCTCGACGGCCAGGTCCCACGCCGAGCCCTGAACCACCCCAGCCACGCCCGGAGACTAGGCGCTGAGTCGGCTAGAATGGGCTCGTCACTAGTCCCCGACCCGGTGGGTCAGGGCGGGTGGCGGTGCTGGGCGCGTGCCCGGTTCCACCCGTTTCCACCGGCAATTCGAACCAAACCGAGGAGGATCATCTTGCCCGTCGTCACGATGCGCGAGCTCCTGGAGGCCGGCGTGCATTTCGGCCACCAGACGCGCCGCTGGAACCCCAAGATGCGCCGCTTCATCTTCACGGAGCGCGGCGGCATCTACATCATCGACCTGCAGCAGACGCTCCAGCTCCTGGAGGAGGCCCATGCCTTCCTCCGGAACGTCTCGGAACGCGGCGGAACCGTGCTCTTCGTCGGGACGAAGAAGCAATGCCAGGACGGGATCGCCGACGAGGCCGAGCGGACCGGCATGCCGTATGTGAACCATCGCTGGCTCGGCGGGCTGCTCACCAACTGGCGCACGATCTCGGAGCGGCTCGAGCGCATGAAGGAGCTCCGCCGGCTCCGGGACGAGGGCCAGCTCGAGCTCCTGCCTCCGAAGGAGCGCATCTCGATGATGGGCGAGCTCGAGAAGCTCGAGGCGAACCTCGGGGGCGTCGCCGGCATGGATCGAGTGCCGGACGCCGTCTTCGTCATCGACCTGCGGAAGGAGCAGCTGGCCGTCCGTGAGGCACGGCGGCTCGGGCTGCCGGTTATTGCACTCGTGGACACGAACTGTGATCCCGACGACGCCGACTACGTCATTCCCGGCAACGACGACGCCATCCGCTCGTGCAACCTCGTCATTCGCGTGGTCGCCGACGCGATCGCGGCGGGCCGGGGCGCCGTCACCGCTGAGGAGATGACTGCGGAAACGAACGGCCAGCCCGAGGAGGAAGCAGAAACCCCCACGGAGGAAGCCCTTGTCGAGGTCGAGGAGGAGGTGCCGGCCGAGTGAGCACGCCGACGATCTCTGCCTCCCAGGTAAAGGAGCTCCGCGATCAAACGGGCGCGGGCATGATGGAGTGCAAGCGCGCGCTCATCGAGGCCGGCGGCGACTTGGAGGAAGCACGCCGGCTCCTGAGGGAACGCGGCATGGCGGCCGCGGGCAAGCGGGCGGGTCGCGAGACGACGGAGGGCAAGGTGCTCACCAAGGTGGACGAGCGCGTGGGCGCGCTCGTTGCCGTCGGCTGCGAGACCGAGCCTGTCGCCCAGAACGACCGCTTCCTTGCGTTCGCACGCAACCTGCTCGATCTCGTCTACGAGCAGGGGCCCGAAGCGGCCGAGCAACTCGAGGAGGAGCGCGTCCAGCTCGTCGGGTTGATGGGCGAGAACATCGTCGTGGGGGGGGGGGGGGGGGGGGGGGGGGGG
>JBBDMP010000158.1:6861-15672 GCA_040878265.1 Gaiellales bacterium
CGCGGCGCCGCGCGGTTCGAGGCGGGCGAGGGCGAAGTCCTCGCCTCGTACGTGCATCCTCCTGCCGAGAAGATCGGCGTGCTCGTCCGCGCGCGGGCCACGCCCGAGCTCGCCCGGCTCGTGGCCATGCACATCGCGAACTCGAAGCCGCGCTTTCTCCGGCGCGAGGACGTGCCGGAGGAGGCGATCGCGGAGGAGCGCGCGATCTACGAGAAGCTGCCCGAGGTAGCCGCGAAGTTCGAGGACATTCGTCCGAAGATCGTCGAGGGCATGCTGGCGAAGCGGCTCTTCGCCGATTCCGTCCTCCTCGACCAGCCCTGGATCCACGACCCCGACCGCACCGTAGGGGAAGCGCTCGCGGAGCACGGCGCCGAGGTGCTCGAGTTCGTGCGCTACTCCGTCGCGGAATGAGCGTCCAGCCGGACCGCGAGGTTGTGTCCCTCCCGGAGGGGCAGGCTGTCTTTCGGCGCGTCCTGTTGAAGCTCTCTGGCGAGGCGCTCCTAGGCAAGCAGGAGTACGGCATCGACCCCGCGCGCGTGACAGCGCTCGCGGGTGAGATACGGGACGTGCGCGAGCGCGGCGTCGAGACCGCAGTTGTCATCGGCGCGGGGAACATCTACCGCGGGATGAAAGCGGCCGCCGCGGGAATGGACCGCGCCACCGCGGACTACGCGGGCATGCTGGCCACGCTGCTCAACTGCCTGACGGTCCTGGACGCGCTCGAGCGCCTCGGTGTGCACACGCGCGTTCTCTCGGCCATCGACGTGAGCCAGGTGGCCGAGCCGTACATCCGCCGCCGCGCGATCCGGCACCTGGAGAAGGGCCGGGTGGTCATCTTCGCGGCCGGCACGGGCAATCCGTTCTTCACCACGGATACGGCCGCGGCCCTGCGCTCGCTCGAGATCGGCGCCGACGCGATCCTCATGGGCAAGAACGGCGTCGACGGCGTCTACGACGGCGACCCGCACGTGGATCCCGGGGCGATGTTCCTACCCGAGTTGACCCACCGAGAGGCACTCGAGCGCGGCCTCAAAGTCATGGACACGACCGCGCTCAGCCTCTGTATGGACAACGGGCTGCCCATCTATGTGTTCGGCCTCGACGACGAGCACAACATCGAGCGGGTGGTCGCAGGGGAGCGGATCGGCACCATCATCTCCACGCCGAAGGGGGACGAATGACGATCGATGAGTTCGTGGACGACGCGAACCGCCGCATGGACAAGTCCATCGAGACCGCTGCGCACGAGTTCAACACCGTTCGCACCGGGCGGGCGTCCGCCGCGCTGCTCGACCGTATCGAGGTCGACTACTACGGCACGCCGACGCCGCTCAAGCAGCTTGCGACGATCAACGTTCCCGAGCCGAGAATGCTCACGATTCAGCCGTACGATCCGAGCTCGGTCAAGTCGATCGAGAGGGCGATCCAGGAGTCCGACCTTGGCCTGACCCCCTCCAATGACGGCAAGATCATCCGTCTCCCGATTCCTCAGCTGACCGAGGAGCGGCGGAAGGAGCTCGTCAAGGTCGTTCGCGGCCTGGCCGAGGAGGGGCGGGTCGCCGTGCGCAACGTGCGCCGCGACGTCATGCACCACCTGAAGGAGCTTGTGAAAGACGGCGAGATCGGCGACGACGCGGAGCGGCGGGCGGAGGAGCGCGTCCAGAAGCTCACCGACGACCACGTGGCCCGCATCGACGACCTGCTCAAGCGCAAAGAAGCGGAGATCATGGAGGTTTAGTGAACCTGATCACACGCCTGCGCACGCTCAGCGGCCTGGGCACGGCGCTCGAGCCGTCGCTGCCCGAGGTCGCCGGCTCGATCGCGATCATCATGGACGGGAACGGCCGCTGGGCTCGGCGGCGAAAGCTCCCGGTTGCGGCGGGTCACCGCGCGGGCACGCGCGCTCTCCGGCGCACGGTCGAGGCGGCGATCGACCTGGGCGTCGAATCCATCTGCGTCTTCGCTTTCTCGACCGAGAACTGGTCGCGCCCGCCGGACGAGGTCGACGCGCTCATGGAGATCTTCGTCGAGACGATCGAGCGCGAGTTGCCCGACCTCGCCCGCCAGGGCGTCTGCGTCCGCTTCATCGGCCGGCGCGACCGTGCCACCGAGGAGCTGCGGGCGCGAATGAGCGGCCTCGAGGAGCAGACGGCGCCCAACGAGCGGCTGCAGCTCTGGATCGCCTTCGACTACGGCGGCCGGGCGGAGCTCGTCGAGGCGACGCGGCGAATCGTGGACGAGGGCGTCGACCCGCGCGACATTGACGAGAACGCCATCGCCTCTCGGCTCTACGCTCCGGACATGCCCGAGCCGGACCTGCTTATCCGCACGTCGGGCGAGCTCCGCGTATCGAACTTCCTCCTCTGGCAGATCGCCTATTCGGAGCTCGTGTTCGTCGACGTCCTCTGGCCCGACTTCGGCGGGCGCCATCTGCGGCAGGCGCTGCACGAGTACGCAGGCCGCCGCCGCCGCTTCGGCGGCAGATGAACCCGGTCCGGTCCCGGGCGTCAAGGGGTGGGGTGGTGGGAGGCTTTTACTCGAGGCTGGCCGTCGTCGCGGCCGGTCTCCCGCTCGTCCTCGGCTCTGCGTACCTCGGCGGCTGGTTCCTCGTCACGCTCCTCACCGTCGCCGCGATGCTCGCGCTGCATGAGTTCTACGGCGTTGCGCGCAGCCTCCGGCCGCTCGTCCTCGCCGGGTACGGGGGCGCGCTCGGAGCGATCCTCGGCGCCGAGCTGGGAGGGGCCGTCTGGGCGCTCGGAGGCTTCGCCCTAACCTTCGTGCTCGCGTTTCTCTTCGCCGCCGTGGCGGAGACACGTCAGTCCACGACGGTGGCAATCGGGACGACCGTGCTCGGGGCGGGCTGGATCGGCCTCGGGCTCGCAGCGCTCCTCCTGATCCGGGAAGGGCCGGAGGGTCGGCTGACGCTCATCACCGTGCTGCTGACCGTGTTCGTGGCAGACACATTCGCCTACGTCGGCGGCCGAATCGCCGGGCGACACCGGATGACGCCCGTGATGTCCCCGGGAAAGACGTGGGAGGGGTTCACGGCCGGGGCGGTCGCGGGCGTCCTGACGACCTGGATCGCCCTCTACGACGAGGATCTCTTCTCGGACAGCTGGCGCTCGTTCGTCTTCGGCGGCGCGATCGTGCTCGCGGCCACGGTCGGCGACCTCTTCGAGTCGATCGTCAAGCGCGATCTCGGTACGAAGGACATGGGGCGGCTGCTTCTCGGCCACGGCGGCGTGCTCGACCGGATTGACTCCCTGCTCTTCGCCGGCCCCGCCGCCTACTTCGCGCTGCTAGGACTTGCAGAGCTGTGAGACGTGTCGCACTCCTCGGCGCCACCGGCTCGATCGGCCGCCAGGCCCTCGAGATCATCGACGCACATCCCGAGCTCGAGCTCGTCGCGGCCGCGTCGGGCTCGCAGGCGATCGACGGGCTTGCGCCGCTGACCCAGGTCGGAGGCGACCTCACCCAGCTGCTGGAGCGCGCCGGGCCGGACGTCGTCCTGAATGCGGTTGTCGGCTTCGCCGGGCTTCCCGCCACGTTCTGGGCGCTCGAGCGCGGGATCGATCTCGCGCTCGCGAACAAGGAGAGCCTCGTATCAGGCGGAAATCTTGCGATTTCCGCCTGGGAGCGGGGAGGAGGGGCCATTCTCCCGGTCGACTCCGAGCACTCAGCAGCGTTTCAGCTACTCGAGGGCAGGCCGCGCGAAACGGTCGACTCCCTTGTCCTCACGGCCTCCGGGGGGCCGTTCCGAGGACGGCGCCGCGCGGAGCTCGGCAACGTGACCCCGCGCGAGGCCCTCGCCCACCCCACGTGGAGCATGGGCCCGAAGATCACCGTCGACTCGGCGACGCTCATGAACAAGGGTCTCGAGCTGATCGAGGCGCATTTCCTCTTCGACCTGCCCTACGACCGGATCGAGGTGGTCATTCATCCGACCTCGGTCGTGCACGCGCTCGTCCGGTTCCGCGACGGCGCGGCGCTCGCCCACGTGGGCTACCCGGACATGCGGGTGCCCATCTCGTTCGCGCTCACGTACCCGGAGCGGGCCGGGACTCCGATCCCTCCGCTCGACTTCGGAGGCGGGCTGATCCTCGAATTCTCCGCACCGGACGAGGACGCGTTCCCGTGCCTGGCGCTTGCCAGGGCCGCGGGGGAGGCAGGGGGGACGGCGCCCTGCGTGCTCAACGCGGCCAACGAGGTCGCCGTTGCGGGTTTCCTCGACGACAGGCTGCCGTTACTCAGCATCCCGGACGTGGTCGAGCGCACGCTGGCCCAGATCGACTGCCCACCCGCGGCCAGCCTCGAGGAGCTCGTGGAGATGGATGCCGAGGCTCGCCGCGTGGCCTCGAATCTCACCCGCGCCGTCGTGCTTTGAGGCCATGAACATCGCCGTCTCCATCGCCGGCCTCGCCTTCCTGATCCTCATCCACGAGGCCGGCCACTTCTTCGTCGCGCTCGCCGTCCGCATGCGCCCGCGCCGTTTCTACATCTTCTTCCCGCCGGCACTGGTGAAGCGCGTGCGGAACGGGATCGAATACGGCATCGGGTCGATCCCGCTCGGGGGCTACGTGAAGATCCCCGGGATGCACAAGCCCGCGGGGCGCGACCTCGAGGCGCACTTCGAGCGGGCCGTCGAGGAAGCGCCGTGGCTGGCGCGGCACCTCGAGCCCGTCAAGGAGGCGCTTGACGCGGAGAGACTGGACGATGCGCGGGCGGGGCTGCCGGAGCTGCGCGCGTCGCTCGCGCGCGCGGAGCTCTCGGAGCCGGCCCGCCGGAGCGCGGAGCGTGCGGCGACGGATATCGACGACGCTCTCTCGCCGGATGCCTACTGGAAGGCGCCGGTCTGGAAGCGCGTTGCCGTCATCGTCGCCGGGCCGGCCACGAACCTCGTGTTCGCGATCGGCCTTCTCGCCGTGGTGTTCATGCTCGGCGTCCCGGTGGCGCTCACGGGGGAGGTGGACACGGTCGAGCCGAGCATGCCGGCGGCGCGCTACCTCCAGCCCGGGGACCAGATCGTGGCCATCGACGGGCGGCCCGTGGAGCCGGAGGAGATTGCTCAGACGATCCGAGCCAGCAATGGGAAAGAGATCACCGTGACCGCGCGACGCGACGGGCGGGAATTCGAGTTCACCGCCCGTCCGGTGGAGCTCGAGGGCGCCTATCGCCTCGGCTTCTCCCTGGATGCGCGCTACGAGCGCTACGGCTTCTTCGAGGCGGTTGGGCTCTCGGCCGACCGCACGTGGCTCGTGACGAAGGCGATCGGCTCCTCGCTCGGGCGCATCGTGACCGGGGAAGGGAGGGACGAGGTGGCGAGCCCGGTCGGGATCGTCCAGGCTTCGAGCCAGACGCTCGAGACCGGCTTCCGCGAGTACCTCGGCATCCTCGCGCTCATCTCGCTCTCGCTCGCGCTCCTGAATCTGCTGCCGCTCCTGCCGCTCGACGGAGGCCACATCGCCTTCTCGCTCGCGGAGGGGGTCCGCGGCCGGGCGATCCCGCGGGAGGCGTACGAGCGGGCCTCTGCGATCGGCATCGCCCTCGTCCTGCTCCTCTTCTTCATCGGCCTCTCGAACGACGTCGAGCGCTTACGCGGCGGCTAGACCGGGCTAGACTCACTCCGAAATGGCCAGTGAGCGCCAGATTCGCGTCGGCAACGTCCCAATCGGGGGCGGCGCGCCCGTCGTCGTGCAGTCGATGACGCTGACGAAGACCTATGACGTCGACGCGACGATGGGGCAGATCGCCGAGCTCGTCTCTGCCGGGTGCGAGGTCGTGCGCGTGGCCGTGCCGAAGACCGAGGACGCAGAGGCGCTCCGGAAGCTCGTCTACCTGAGCCCCATTCCGATCATCGCGGACATCCATTTCAACGCCTCGCTCGCGCTGAAGGCGATCGACGCGGGCGTCGCCGCAGTTCGCATCAACCCGGGAAACATCGGCGGCCAGGACAAGGTCGTCGAGGTGGTCAAGGCCGCCCAGAAGGCTGAGATCCCGATGCGGATCGGCGCGAACTCGGGCTCGCTGCCGAAGCATCTGATTCCGCTTGCCCAGAAAGACACCGCCGCGGCGCTCGTCGAGGAGGCGCTCGAACAGGTGCGCCTGCTCGAATCACTCGGCTTCTACGACTTCAAGATCTCCGTCAAGTCGAGCTCGGTGCCGACGATGATCCGCGCCTACCGAATGCTGGCGGAGAAGGCGCCCTACCCGCTTCACCTGGGCGTCACCGAGGCGGGGACCGTGGCCGCAGGCTCGATCAAGAGCGCGATTGGCGTCGGCGCCCTCCTCATGGACGGGATCGGCGACACGATCCGCATCTCCCTGACTGCCGACCCGGTGGAGGAGATCAAGGTCGCCTGGGAGATCCTCAAGGCGGTCGGCCTGCGTGAGCGCGGCCCGGTCATGATCGCCTGCCCCTCGTGCGGGCGTGACAACGTCGGCGTCTGGACTCTGGCGGAGAAGGTCGAGGAACGCCTCCGCGACTATCCGCAGGCGTTCGAGGTCGCGGTCATGGGCTGCGCCGTGAACGGGCCGGGGGAGGCGGGCGACGCCGACTTCGGCATCGCAGGCGGGCGCGACACGGGCTTCATCTACGCGCACGGGCGCGTGCTGAAGAAGGTCTCCTCGAACATCCTCGTCGACGAGCTCTTCGACGAGATCGACCGGTGGATCGAGGGCGGCATGGAGCGCCCGAAGCGCCTCAAGCTCGCCAAGCCGGCCGCCCTGATGATGGCCGAAGCAGCCCAGCGGCCGTCCTAAACTAGAGGCCCTTGCGAGCCTCCCAGCTCTTCATCCCGACGCTGCGGGAGCCGCCCGCGGATGCCGAGGCGGTCAGCCACAAGCTGCTCGTCCGCGGTGGCTTCATCCGGCAGGTGGGTGCCGGCCTCTGGACTTTCCTGCCGCTCGGCTGGCGCGTGCACGAGAAGGTCGTTCAGATCGTCCGCGAGGAGATGAACGCGATCGGCGGCCAGGAGATGCTCATGCCCGTCGTGACGCCGGCCGAGCTGTGGCAGACGACCGGCCGCTACGACATTCCCGAGCTGTACAAGCTCCAGGACCGGTTCGGCCGCGACTTCGTCCTCGCGATGACGCACGAGGAGACGGTGACGTTCCACGCGAGTGAGATCCGGTCGTACCGCGAGCTACCTCAGATCCTCTACCACTTCCAGACGAAGGCGCGGGACGAGCCCCGCCCGCGCGGGGGCCTCCTGCGCGTGCGCGAGTTCATCATGAAGGACTCGTACTCGTTCGACCGCGACGGCGAGGGCCTCGAGCGGACCTTCCAGCTGCACGCGGAGGCGTATCGCAAGATCTTCGACCGTTGTGGAATCGAGATCTATGAAGTGGGCGCCGAGTCCGGGATGATGGGGGGGAGCGCGAGTCGCGATTTCCTCGCTCCCGCGGGCTCGGGCGAGAACACCCTCGTCACGTGCGAGCGAGGCGACTACGCCGCCGATCTCGAGATTGCGCGGGGCCTGCCGCGGCCGGCCGAGCTTCCCGACCGGCTCGAGGCGCCCGAGCCCGTGGAGACGCCGGGAATCGCCACGATCGAGCAGCTCGCCGACTTCCTGAAGATCGACCCCGCCGCGACGTCGAAGGCGATGCCGGTCGTGAAGACGGACGGTGACCTCGTCCTCGGCCTCGTGCGCGGCGACGACCGCCTGAGCGAGGAGAAAATGATCGGTGCGCTGGGGAGCAAGTTTCGCCCCGCGACTGACGACGAGATCAAGAAGGCGTTTGGCGCCTCGGGCGGGTCGCTCGGGCCTGTCGGCGTCTCCGTCGAGGTCGTTGCCGATGAGGTGCTGCGCGAGGGCCAGTACGTGGCCGGCGCGAACTCCGACGGGCAGCATCTGAAGGGCGTCGAGGCGGGACGCGACTTCCAGCCCCGCTTCGCCGACCTGCGGGAGGCCCGCGAGGGCGACGCCTGCCCGAACTGCGGCGGTCAGCTCCGGTTCCAGACCGCGATCGAGGTCGGCCACATCTTCAAGCTCGAGACCTTTTACTCGGTGCCGCTGGGCGCGACGTTCCTCGACGAGGACGGCAAGGAGCGCCCGATCCTGATGGGGAGCTACGGAATCGGGCCCGGGCGGATCATGGCTGCGGCGGTGGAGCAGAACCACGATGACGCGGGAATCGCCGGCTGGCCCGCGAGCATCGCCCCGTACGACGTCCACGTTGTGGTGCTCCCCGGGCTCGAGGGGCAGGCCGAGGAGCTCGACGGTGCGCTCGAGGCCGCGGGTCTCGCGGTGCTCCTCGACGACCGGGATCAGCGCGCAGGGGAGAAGTTCGCCGATGCGGACCTGATCGGTTGCCCTGTGCGCGTCACCGTGGGGAAGAAGACCCTCGAGGACGGGCAGGTGGACATGCTTCTTCGCCGGTCGCGCGAGGAGTCGCGCGTTGCCCTGGCAGACACCCCCAAGGTCGTGAAAGACTCGCTCGCCTGATGGCGCGCAAGCGGCGTTTTTCCAGCGAGCCGTTCGGAGAGACCCTCCAGGCCTTGATGGCTGAGCGGCGTACGACATTCCGTGCCCTCGGCGAGCGAACCGGCCTTTCGGCCGGGTATCTGAACCACCTCGTGCACGGAAACCGCCCCGTTCCCTCGAATGACGTGATGGCGAAGCTGGCGAAGGCGCTCCGCGTGGAGCCGGAGCACTTCCGCGAGTACCGCATCCGGACGATCACGGACCGGCTCGAGACGATGCCCGATCTCGTCGACCGGCTCTACAGGCGTCTCAGGGTCTAGCTATCCTCCGTGCGGCACGGGGCGTAGCGCAGCCTGGTTAGCGCGCCAGTCTGGGGGACTGGAGGTCC
>JBBDMP010000159.1:0-2811 GCA_040878265.1 Gaiellales bacterium
CCGAGCGTACCGCAAGCACCTTCGCCCCCGAGGCCGCCAGCTCCAGCATCTCCTCATAGCTCACCGCGTGCAGCTTGCGAGCTTCCGGCACGACGCGTGGATCCGCGGTGAAGACGCCGTCGACGTCCGTGTAGATCTCACAGGCCTCGGCGCCGAGAGCAGCGGCAAGGGCGACCGCGGTCGTATCCGAGCCACCCCGACCGAGCGTCGTGATGTCGAAGTCTGTCGAGACGCCCTGGAAGCCGGCCACCAGAACGACCTGGTCCTGCTCGAGAGCCTCGTGCACCCGCCGTGCGCGCACCTCCACGATCTTCGCCCTCCCGTGCGAGGTGTCGGTGACGATCCCGGCCTGCGAGCCCGTGAGCGAGATCGCGTCGTGACCGAGGTCCGAGATGGCCATCGCCACAAGCGCGCAAGAGATCCGCTCGCCGACCGAGATGAGCATGTCCAGCTCGCGGGGCTTCGGGCGGGGGGAGACCTCTTGAGCGAGAGCGACGAGATCGTCCGTGTGCTGCCCCATGGCTGAGACGACGGCGACCACGCGACTGCCTCGCTGTTTCGCCTCGACGAGCCGGCGGGCGACGCGGCGGATCTTCTCCGGGTCGGCCACGGAGGTCCCGCCGAACTTCATGACGACGAGGCCGCGCGTCTGCTCGACGTCGGCCGGCGCCACGAGCGGGACGGTCTCGTAAGCGGTCTCTGTCATGCGCCGATTGTAGGCCGACCCGCGGCAGGCACTCTCAAAAGGCCACTTAAAACGCTGAACCGACCGACCCGAGGGCCGACCGGTTCAGCACGGCGAGTATAAACGATCGTCCTCGGCGAATGTCAAGGGCTAAGGAGGACTTAGCGAAACAGACACTGTGCCGTCGGCATCGCCCGCCAAGCCCTCCTGATCACATCTCGCGCCGGCCCGTGAGCGCGCGCCCGAGGGTGACCTCGTCGGCGTATTCCAGGTCGCCCCCCACGGGGAGGCCGCTCGCGAGTCGAGTCACCCGCGTACGGCCGCGCAGACGGTCGGCCAGGTACGCGGCCGTCGCCTCGCCGGTCATGTTCGGGTTCGTGGCGAGGACGACCTCCTCGATGCCGTTGCGCTCGACCCGCCCCAACAACTCGTCGATCCGAAGGTGTTCGGGCTCGACCCCGTCGAGCGGCGACAGCGCGCCGCCGAGCACGTGGTAGAGGCCGCGGTACTCGTGCGTGCGCTCGAGCGAGAGCAAGTCGGCCGGCTGCTCGACGACGCAGACGAGCGAGCGGTCGCGCCGCGTGTCGTTGCAAATGGCGCAGAGCTCCTCCTCGGTCAGGTTCCCGCACTCGCGGCAGAAGCCGATTCGCTCCTTCGCTTCGCGGATTGCGTCGGCGAGCGCGAGGGCCTCCTCTTGCGGCACACGCAGGAGATGGAAGGTCAGCCGCTGCGCGGTGCGGGTGCCGACGCCGGGGAGGCGCGAGAGCTGGGAGATGAGGTTTTCGACGAGCGGGCTGAACATGAACCGCGAAAGATGCTACGCATCTTCCGCGGACGAACCCTAAAGACCTGGAAGGCCTAAACCCTTCAAACCTCCCATAGCTCCGCCCAATTTGGACTGCATCAGCTCCTGCGCGTTGCGAAGCGCCTCGTTCACGCCCGCGAGGACGAGATCGGCCAGGGTCTCGGGGTCGTCGGGATCGATGGCCTCTGGGGCGATCTTGATCTCGATGATCTCACCGGCGCCGTTCGCCTTGACGACGACCGTGCCGCCGCCGACGGACGCTTCGACCGTCTCCTTCGCCAGCTCCTCCTGGGCCTTAAGCATCTCTGTCTGCATCTGCTGCACCTGCTGCAGCATCTTGTTCATGTCCATGCTCATTGGCGTCCCCCTGCGGCGCTATGGAGCCGTGTAGGTGTAGGTGCCGCTGATCCAAGCCGGGTTCGGGTTCTCCGAGGTCAGGAGGATGGCGAAGCCGTACCGGCTGACACCGTCGATGTTGCTTTGGTCCTCTGGGTCGTGGATGTCAGCCGAATCGGGCGTCTCGATCCATTCGACTATCCGCTGGTACACGCATAGGTACCCGGGAGCCGCGGTGCGGACACCCGGACAATTCGGCGCGGATGCTCCGGCCACGTAAACAACGTGGTTCTTGTCGATCTTGGCCGCCACTGGAGTGGGGAAGGTGAAGTAGCCCGGAGCGCTCTCTCCGGCTGCGTCCGGGTCCCAGCCGTAACCCCAGACGCCGGTCATGCTCTCGCCCGAGCGAAGTGCGGTCGTCCGAAACGCGCCCGAGTCGATTCCGTCGAGCATGCCCGCGTTGGCCGCACTCCCGGCGAGCGGCACCTGGCCGAGGCTCGCCTCGGCGACGTCCACGCCTTTCACCTGGTTGCGGCCGATGTCGCGGCTCTTGATCGTGCTGTCCTTGATGTTCTTGGAGGTGATCAGCAGCGCGGCCGTCCCGATCCCGCTCAAAGAGATGAAGAGGGCCATGCAGGCAACCACCAATGCGGGCGAAGGGCGCCGAAATCTCATTCGTCCACCTCTCGGGCGTCGAAGGTGCTCTTCATCAACGAGATGATCTCCTCTTCCGTGGCCGGGGTCTCCTCCGGCTCCTCCTCTTCCGCTCCCTCGCCGACGACGAACTCGATCTTGAGCTTTCGGCCCGTGACCTCGTAGAGCACCTCGGCCAGGAGCTCGGCGTTCTTCGGCTCCTCGGCGAGGTTGCGATGGAAGGAAGCCGCGGGCGGGAACTCGAGCACGAGCCGGTCCTCCGCGAGCACCGCCGGTTTGGCCTCGCTGAGCACAGACGACGTCGGAATCGACCGCTCCGCGACGGCGGGGA
>JBBDMP010000160.1:0-2745 GCA_040878265.1 Gaiellales bacterium
TCTTCAGGGAGCGGTCACACCGCCGCAGGATCCCGCTCAAGACCTGTCCCGGCCCGATCTCGACGAACATGCCCACGCCCTCCTGGACGAGGCTGCGAATGGCCTGGGTGAACTTCACAGGCCCCGTCAGCTGCTCGACGAGGATGGAGGGGAGTCGCTGCGCCGTCTCCAGCCTCGCGGTCACGGTCGACATGAACGGAGGAGTGGGGTCCTTCCAGGTGACGCTCTCGAGCGCCGGCCGCATCCGATCCGCCGCCCCGGCAACGAGCGGGCTGTGGAACGCGCCGCTGATCCGCAGCTTGACCGTCTTGCGCGCGCCCTGAGCGGCCGCCTCCTCGAGGAGCCGGTCGACGGCGCTCTCTTCCCCGGACACGACGATCTGGCCCGGGCAGTTGTAGTTCGCCGGCCAAACGTTGTCGATCGCCGAGCAGAGCTCCTCGACGACCTCGTCTGCGAGACCGAGCACGGCGGCCATCGCGCCGGGATGCTCGCGCGCCGCCTCGGCCGTCGCCTCACCCCGCTCGCGCACGAGCGCGACTGCCTCTCGAGCCGAAACGGAGCCGGCGGCGGCAAGCGCTGAGTACTCACCAACTGAATGCCCGATCACGTATTCCGGCTTCACGTTGAGGGACTCGACCGCGCGCAGGCAGGCGAGCGAAGTGGCCACGAGGGCAGGCTGCTGGACCTCGGTCTTCGTCAGCTCCTCGATCGGGCCCTCGAAACACACGCGGGCGACGTCGAATCCGGCCGCCTCGGAAGCCTCGTCGAAGACAGCGCGCGCCTCGGGGAACTGCTCGGCGAAGGCGCGTCCCATACCGACGTCCTGAGAGCCCTGCCCCGGAAAGCAGAAGGCGATCTTCAGTTGGCCCTCCCGTTCGACCACGTCATGTAGATGGAGCCCCAGGTCAGGCCCGCGCCGACCGCGCTCATGAGGACGCGCTTGCCCGCCTCGAGGAGTCCCTGCTCCTGCGCCTCCGCCAGGCAGATCGGGATCGAGGCCGACGATGTGTTGCCGTACTTGGCAATGTTCATAAAGACCTTCTCCGGCGCGAGTCCGATGTGCTTGGCCGCGTGGTCGATGATGCGCTTGTTCGCCTGGTGCGGCACGTAGAGGTCGACGTCCTCGACCCCGACGCCCGACTTTTCGAGCACCTGCTCGGCCGACGACACCATCACGCGCGTGGCGAAGCGAAAGATCTCCTGGCCGTGCATCTGGATGAACTGCATGTCCTCCTCGAGGTTCGCGGCCGTCACCGGCATGCGCGAGCCGCCGGCGGGAACGCAGAGGTCCGACCCACCGGAGCCGTCGGCGCCGAGCTCGATCCCGACGATCCCCCCGTCGCGGACCCGCTCGAGGACGGCTGCACCCGCGCCGTCCCCGAAAAGGATGCAGGTTCCGCGGTCGTTCCAGTTCGTGATCCGCGAGAGCGTCTCGCTCCCGATCACCAGCGCGCGCTCGCCGAGCCCTCCTGCGACGGCCGCGTACGCCTGAGCTACGCCGTAGACGAACCCGGTGCACCCGGCGAGGAGGTCGTAGGCCGCCGCCCGTTTCGCGCCGAGCTCCTCGGCAACGATGGCCGCGGTGGCCGGAAAGAGCATGTCCGGCGTGGCCGTCGCGACGATGATCAGGTCGAGCTCCGCCCCCTCGACGCCGGCCTGCTCCAATGCTTTCCGCGCCGCGGGCAGCGCGAGGTCGCTCGCCGCTTCCTCCACTGCGGCAATCCGCCGCTCCTTGATCCCTGTCCGGTCGGTGATCCACTCGTCCGACGTCTCGACCATGCGCGAGATGTCGTCGTTCGTCAGGATCTTCTCGGGGACGAAGGCGCCGATCCCGGTGATCCCAATGGAGCCGTTGGAAGAGACGTTGGCGATCATTCCTGGGCCACGGCGAACGTCAGAACACCGCGGGCGGCCAGCTCCCCGTCGACGGTGGCGCGCGCCTTGCCGCGTCCGATCGGCCCGCGTACCCGCTCGAGCTCACAGGTCAGCTCGAGCTCGTCCCCCGGCTCGACGATCCGCTTGAAGCGCACGTCGTCGATGCCGGCGAAGAGCGCTAGCTTGCCCCGGTTTTCCTCCTCGGCGAGGACGGCGACCGCCCCCGTCTGCGCCATCGCCTCCACGATGAGCACGCCGGGCATGATCGGCCTGCCGGGGAAATGCCCGGCCAGATACCACTCGTCGTCACGGACTCGCTTGCGCGCAACCGCGCGAACGCCCGGCTCCAACTCGATGATCTCGTCGAGCAGGAGGAAGGGGTCGCGGTGCGGCAGGATCTCTTCGATCTGGGCCCGGCTGAGAATCGCGGTCACACAGCGCCGAGTTCTTCGAGCCGCACCTTCAGCCGCGCGCGGGCCCGGTGCACGTAGCACTTCGCCGTACCCACGGGGATGCTCGCCACCCGCGAGATCTCCTCGTACGAGAGCCCCACCGAGTCGCGAAGGACGAACGCGAGTCGCTGGGTCGGCGAAAGCCGGCCCAGAGCATCCGCGAGATCGCGGCGCAGGTCGGTGAGAAGCACCGCGCGCGAGGGATCCGACTCGTCTCCCGCCGGCCGATCGTCGAGCGGCAACGGCTCCGTCCGGCGAACCCGCTGACGGGCCAGTCGGTCGCGGCACGTGTTCACGACGAGTCGGTGCAACCACGTGGCGAACTGGGCCTCGCCGCGGAACTGGCGCAGTCGCGTGCACAGCTTCACGAGCGACTCCTGGGCCGCGTCGCGCGCCTCCTCGAGGTCTCCCAGGATCT
>JBBDMP010000161.1:0-15110 GCA_040878265.1 Gaiellales bacterium
AGGAGCTCGGCGAGCCGACGCTGGCCGACATCCTCGCCGCGCGCGGGATCATCGAAGGTGTTCCCGCCCCCTCGTAGAACGCCGCTCCGTGCCTAGAGCGCTTACGGTCCTCGCGCTGGGAGGCAACGCGCTGCTTGGCCCCGGCGAACGCGGCACCGCTGCCGAGCACCGGGCGAACCTCGCCAAGACCTTCACGGCTGCCGAATCGCTCGTGACGGGCGACGGCGGTCTCGTGGTCACGCACGGGAACGGCCCCCAGGTCGGGAACGAGCTCCTGCGGCAGGAGCTTTCGGCGCGGGAAGTCCCGCCGCTGCCCCTTTACGTCGCAGTCGCGCAGACCCAAGCGGAGATCGGCGCGCTCATGGCTTCGGAGCTGGGGCCGGTGGCCGGCCGCCCCGTGGCCGTCGTCGTGACGCGCGTCGTCGTCGACGAGAACGACCCCGCGTTCGACGAGCCGACGAAGCCGATCGGCCCCTTCTACGAGGCCGACGAGGCCCGGGCCCTCGCCGAGGAGCGCGGCTGGCAAGTCCGTGAGGACGCCGGGAGGGGCTGGCGCCGCGTCGTGCCCTCTCCGAGGCCGCGAGAGATCCTCGAGCTCGAGGCGATCCGGACGCTCGTCGATGCGGGCGTGATCGTGGTTGCCGCCGGTGGCGGCGGCGTGCCGGTGGTCGACAGGCGAGGCCGCTACGACGGGATCGACGCGGTGATCGACAAGGACCACGCCTCCGCCCTCCTCGCAGTCGGGCTCGGAGCCGACCGGCTCGTGATCTTGACGCAGGTGGACGCCGTCTATGCCGGCTTCGGCACCGATTCGAGCCGGCCTCTGCGCGAGCTCGCGCCGGGCCGCGACGACGCGCTGCTCGGTGAGCTTCCCGACGGAAGCATGCGGCCCAAGGTGGAGGCAGCCTTCGACTTCGTCCGCGCGACGGGCGGCGAGGCGCTGATCACAAGCGCCGAGGCCCTC
The DNA here is from genome assembly GCA_040878265.1 of Gaiellales bacterium. GTDB lineage: Bacteria > Actinomycetota > Thermoleophilia > Gaiellales > Gaiellaceae > JBBDMP01. The sequence continues at coordinate 965 of JBBDMP010000161.1, forward strand.
CGAAACGCCGAAGCCGGGACGCGCGTCGTCCAAACGTAGGATGCCGCCATGGTTCCCGCCCACCTCAAGGGGCGCGATTTCCTCCGTGTGAACGACTGGGCGCCGGACGAGCTCGTGCTCGTGCTCGACTGGGGCGACCGGCTCAAGGCCCGCCGGCGCGAGCGGATCGAGCACCGCCTACTCGAAGGCCGCACGCTCGGGATGATCTTCCAGAAGCCCTCGACTCGGACCCGTGTGAGCTTCGAGGTCGGGATCTTCCAGCTGGGCGGCACGGGGCTCCACCTCGCGTCGGGCGACCTCCAGCTCGGGCGCGGCGAGACGATCAAGGACACCGCGATGGTGCTCTCGCGCTACCTCGACGGGATCATGATCCGCACGTTTGCCCAGGCCGATGTCGACGAGCTGGCCGAGTACGCAGACGTAGCCGTCATCAACGGGCTGACGGATGAGTTCCACCCCTGCCAGGCGCTTGCCGACGTCATGACGATCCGTGAGCGCTTCGGGCGGCTCGAAGGCGTCCGTGTCACGTACCTCGGCGACGGGAACAACGTCTGCCACTCGCTCATGGTCGCCTGCGCAAAGCTGGGCTCGCATTTCACCGCCGCCACCCCGGTCGGCTACGAGCCGAACGATGAGGTCGTCGGCTGGGCCCTGGCCGCCGCAGAGGCCTCGGGCGGAACCGTCGAGCTGACGACCGACCCGCGTGCCGCGGCGGAGGGCGCAGACGTCCTCTACACCGACGTGTGGACGAGCATGGGGCAGGACGAGGAGCGGGAGCAACGGCTCCGCGACCTCGCCGAATACCGGATCGACGCCGAAATGGTTGGGCTTGCCGGCGAGGAGACGATCGTCCTCCACTGCCTTCCGGCCCACTACGGCGAGGAGATCACGGAGGACGTGCTTTACGGGCCGCGGTCAGCCGTTTGGGACCAGGCCGAGAATCGCCTCCACGCGCAGAAGGCGCTCATGGCACTCATCATTCGCTGAGACGGCCGTTGCTCCCGCTCAAAGACAACGTCCCGACGCGGCACTTCCCGATCTTCACGCTCGGGCTGATCGCCGCGAACGTCCTCATGTGGGTCGTCTACCAGGACGGGGGCCAGATGCCCGGCCTGCAGCAGTCCGTGGACGAGCTCGCCTACCACCCCTGCGAAGTGGAGAACACCTGCCGACAGGTGGGCGAGGACTGGCCGATCACCATCTTCACCTCGATGTTCATGCACGGAGGGTGGGGCCACCTCCTCGGCAACATGCTCTTTCTCTGGATCTTCGGGAACAACGTCGAGGACACCCTCGGCCGCGTCCGCTTCCTCCTCTTCTACATCCTCGGTGGGCTCGCCGCGACGGCCACGCAGACGTTTGTGACCGTCCAGTACGGGTCGGCCGACGACGCCACGATCCCCAACGTCGGGGCAAGCGGTGCGATCGCGGCCGTTCTCGGCGCGTACGTCCTGCTCCTGCCCTGGGGCCGTGTGCTCACGTGGGTGGTGCCGATCTTCTTCTTCGAGATCCCCGCGGCCGTCTATCTAGGGATCTGGTTCCTCTTCCAGCTCCTCATCGGCGGGGCGTCGTTCGTCCAGCCCGAGGAGGGCGGCGGCGTCGCCTACTTCGCCCACATCGGAGGCTTCGTCTTCGGGTTCGTTGCCATTCGGCTCTTCGCCGCGGGCCGGCCGCGGCCGCTCCGCCCCGCGTTTTGAGTGACCTGACCTTCGAAGACCACGTCCGAAGCGCGCTCGAGTCGCTGCCGGCGGAGCTGCGCGACGCGATGTCGAACGTCGAGATCGTCGTGGAGGACGAGAACCGCGATGACCCGGACCTGTTCGGCCTCTACCTCGGCGTGCCGCTCGTGGACCGCGGCGAGGGCTACGCGGGAGCCCTACCCGACAAGATCGCCGTCTACCGCATCCCGCTCGAGGAGGAGTTCGGCCACGATCCCGAGGTGCTCGAGGAGGAGATCCGGATCACGGTCGTCCACGAGATCGCGCACCACTTCGGCATCGACGAGGACCGTCTCGCGGAGCTCGGCTGGGGCTAGGAGGGTTTGGTGGAACGGGCCTCGTCGCCGGGGTGCGCTGGGCGGATGCGAGGCAAGGACGCAGGGAGCGCCCGTATTGAATGAAATACGGGCGCGACCGAGGACGCGGCCTCGCGCCGCCCAGCGCGATTCCGGCGTCACAGCGTTTGTTTCGCCAAACCCTCCTAACTGCGCCGCAACCGGGCTAGAACACGCTCTCAGCGACGAAGAAGACGTCGTCCTCGCACTGCACCCGCGCGTCCTGCACGAGCTCGTTGTAATCCTCTGCGAAGGCGACGACTTCCGCGCCGCGGACGGCGACCCACTTGCCGAGATGCTCGGGCCCGAGCTCCGGGCTCTGTTGCGATGTCGAGACGTCTAGGGCCATCGTCCAGTCCTCTCCCCGACCCACTTTGAGCGAAAACGTCGGCACCTCGCATCCCCCGAATGGCCAGTGTTTCGCCTAGCCGGAGCTGGCAGTCTCGTCGTGGGGCGCCCCGACGGGCTTCGACTCGGGCGAGCCGCTTTACCGCAGATACACCGTGAAGATGGCCATCGTCGCGACCGCGAGGAACTCCGACTGCCAGTTCTGGAGCGTCTTTTCCCAGAAGTCGGGGCGCACGAGGTAGCCCGCCCAGGACACGGTCGACTCGTCGTGGTCGCGTTGCTCAGCGTTGTACTTGGTCCACCCCGTGACCGACTGAGCGAACCAGGATCCGAAGAAGAGCAGCCCCATGACGATCAGCAGCGAGTTCGAGTAGAACGTGGTCCGCCAGTCGCCCAGCTTGGCCCACGCCGGCGAGTTTCGCTGGGCATGCCGGCCGATGAGATGCTTCGCATCGGATTCCAGACCCGCGTCCTCCGGCTTCTTCGACTCGTTCGAGCCCCGCTGGATGAGCCAGATGGTCGCGAGGATGAAGCACGTGAACTGGAGGTACTCCGACTGCCAGTTCTCGACGACAGCCTCGCCGAAGTCGGAGGACACGAGATAGCGCGCGTAGGAAACCGTGGGCGAGTCGTGTGCGAGCTGCTCGTCGTTGTGGAGCTTCCAGCCGGCCAGCGATTGCCCGAGAAGCGAGATGAGAAACAGCACGGTGAAGACGAGCGGTAGCGAGTTGTTCTTGAGGAAGAGGCGCATCTCAGTTGTGGGCAAGCCCGACGACGGCGTAGAGCACGATGCCGGCGACGGGGAGCACGACGTAGAGCCAGAAGAGGGCGCGGGTTCCGGTCATGCTGGGGGGTCGCGTCAGTTATTCGCTCTGCGCGCTGTTCGCAAACGTGATCCCGGCCCGGGCGTTTCTTCGCGCCCGAAGCGGGGAAGACTGGTCGTGGCCGATGCCTTCGGCCTCCGAGAGCCAGGGGGAGCCCGTCTCCGAGAATTCGGCGACATTCCGCCGTGCCAACGAAGCGCTGTACCGTCGCTTCCGGGAGCTCGGCACGGCCGACCTGGCCCCTTTCCTTTGCGAATGCGGCGACGATCGCTGCACCCAGACGATCCGGCTCACCCTGGAGGAATACGAGGAAGTCAGGGGACAACCGGGGCGCTTCGTCATCGTTCCGGGACACGGGATCCTCGAGGTCGAGCGGGTCGTCGAGGCCGGCGAACGGTACGAGGTGGTCGAGAAGTCGACCCGAACGAGCTGAACCCTCTTTTCTTAATTCGCCGAAAGGCCCATACTCGTCCCCGTGGCGACAACGGGCGAGCGGGTCGGCAAGAACGAAGCCCTCTTCCGCGAGGTGAACGAGCGCATCAAAGAGGTCAGTGCCGCCAACTTCGGGTTCGGGCCGGCGGATCTCTGCGAGTTCGTCTGCGAGTGCAGCCTGGAGGAGTGCCACGAGGCCGTCGCCATGACGCGGCTCGAGTATGAGGGCGTGCGCGTGAATGCGGCGCACTTCCTGATCGCCCCGGGCCACGTCGAGAGCCCTGAGGTGGAGCGCGCGGTGGCCGAATACGAGCGCTATTGGGTCGTCGAGAAGGAAGCCGGCGCCCGCCGCGTCGCAGTCGACGAAGACCCACGCAGTTGAGGGAACGGAGGTCGGTTATGTCTTTGAAGCTCAACATGCTTCCGCCCAGCGTGAACAACATGTCTGCCCGCGTTTTCGTGCGGGCCGCCGGGCTCCCGTTCGAGGAAGAGAACGTGTGGGGGCAGACCCAGTCGAAGGAGTACACCTCCAAGTGCCCGGCGGGGCTGACACCGTCGGTGGAGACCGAAGGACTGCCCAAAGGTCTGCTCTGGGAGAGCTGCGCGGTGATGATGTACCTCGCGAGCCGCGAAGGGCTCACCGACCTCTACCCGACCGACCTCGCGCGCCGCGCGATGGTCGACAGCGCGAACTTCTACACGATGAGCATGCTCTACCCACTCGTGGCGCGCGCGACCTATCCGCGTCTGAGCTTTTCCGGATATCCGGGCGAGGTTTCCACTTCGGACGCCTCAGACGACGAGAAGGAGGCTGCCCGCAAGTCAGCGGAAGCCGCGCTCCCGAGCATCTTGGATGTCTATCGCGAGTTCTTCCTCACCGAAGAGGGCTTCATCGGCGGGGACAAACCGACGATCGCCGACATCCGCCTTGCGAGCACGCTGGAGTTCCTCGCCGTTGCGGACACCGAGCTCCCGACCTGGGCGACCGACTACATGCAGCGAATCGAGTCCGCACTCGGTGACGCGTACAGCGAGCCCGCCGCCGACGTCCGCGGCTACATCGCGCAGGTCACGGGAGAAGCGGTCGCCAGCTAAACGACGAGTGGAGGAAACTTACCGTTGCGCAAACCATGTGACTCTCGAGGCAGGACCGCTGACTCTCGTTCGCCGACCCGGGTGAGCCTGGCGTCGAGGTATGGCCCACCCCGCCGCGACAGCGCCGATGCCGCCGAACTCGCCGCCGTCGCCGGCCGCCCAAAAACACCATCGCATACTGCGCATAAAAAGGGATCCCCTCCCGAAGCGAGGTTCGGGCTTGCGACGAGCGTACTTGAGGCGCGGTCCTTACCGGCGCCACGAAAAGGGCGGCCAGAGGCTGTGCGATGCGGCCGCCGCCGCACCAGCGCGGCAGGCTGCCTCGAGGGCCAGTCCAACCGAGCGGCCGCCGGCCAGCGCCGCAAGGAGAGCGCCCGCGAACGCATCGCCGGCACCGCTGTCGTCGACGAGCGCGATCGCCGGCGCGTTCGCATGCCGGAGCGTTCCGTCGAAGCAGGCCACCACCCCAGCTGAGCCGCGCTTCACGCAGACCAAGCGGTAGAGGTCGGCGAGGACCTGCGCGGCATCCTCCGGCTCCTCGCCTGTGAGAGCCAAGGCTTCGTCGGCGTTGAGAAGCAGTACCGTCGCGGGGCCCGTTGCATCCAGGAAGCGCTCGCGGCCATACCGATCGAGGAGGTGGGCGGACGCGGCGTCGACCGCGATCCAGGCGCTACGTGCGCGTTCGAGCGCTGCAAGCCCCGCCGCCCCAGAGTCGTCGTGCAGGAGAACGTAACCGGAGATGAGGACGGCGCCTGCGTCGAGCGCGGAGGGCACATCGCCCGGACCGAGGCGGGCATTGGCGCCGCGCTCTGCGACCGTGCGCTCGCCGAGCGTGAGCACGCATCCGGTCGGAAGGTGCGCGTCGACGGCGAGGCGGGCGTTTACGCCGCGCTCTTCGAGTTCCCGGCGGAGCGCGCGGCCCGCAAAATCATCGCCGACCCGACCGACGACACCCGCCCGCGCTCCTGCCGCCGCTGCCCAGGCGGCGGCGTTGGCAGCGGAGCCGCCTGCGTGGAGTCGTACCTTGCCGACGACGTGCCCTTCCGCGACGGCCCCGGCCGGTACGCGCGCATCGACCATAACATCGCCGACGGCAAGGAGGTCCGGAGATGCCATTCCGTCGAGCATAGGAGACAATTCCACTGAGTTTGACCGACCTCGTCAGCTGCCCCGCCTGCGGCGGGGAAAATCCCCCCGGCCAGCGCTTCTGCGGCCACTGCGGGAGTGCGCTCGAGCCGGCGCCGGGTCCGCTCCCGACCGAGGAGCGCCGCCTCGCCACCATCGTCTTCGCGGACATCTCCGGCTTCACCAACCTCTCGAAGACGAAGGACCCGGAGGACCTCCGTGAGCTCGTCGGCTCCTGCATGGCGAAGCTGGGCGAGATCGTCGAGCGTTACGGCGGTGCCGTCGACAAGGTGATCGGTGACGCCCTCATGGCGGTCTTCGGCGCCCCCGTCGCCCACGAGGACGACCCGGAGCGGGCCGTGCGAGCTGCGCTCGAGATGCAGCGCTGCGCCGCCGAGAACGCGGCTGACTTCGGTGAGCTCGCCCTCAGTGTCGGCGTGAACACGGGCGACGTCTTCTTCGCCCCCGTCGGTCCCGACGAGCGGCCCACAGTGATGGGAAGCGCCGTCAACGCGGCGCAGCGGCTGCAGGCGGCGGCCCCGCAGGGTGCAGTGCTCGTGGGCGAGACGACGCATGGCTCGACCCGGACGGCGATCCGTTACGACGAGGTCGGATCGGCGCAGGTGAAGGAGAGCGAGGAGCCCCTCCGCGCGTGGCGCGCCCTCGAAGCGCTCGCATTCACCGGGCGGAGCGTGTCGGCCGTGGCCATGGTCGGCCGGGAGCGCGAGCACGCGCGTCTCCGCGCGATCTGGGAGGAGGTGGCCGAGACCGGTCGCGTGGAGCTGGTGACTGTCTTCGGACCGCCGGGAATCGGCAAGACTCGCCTGGCCGCCGAGCTTGCGGCCGTCGTCGAGCAGTCGGGCGGGCGCATCCTCCGCGGCCGCTCGCTTCCCTACGGCCAGACCTCCGGCTACGGAGCCTTTGCCCAGCAGGTAAGCCAGCTGGCGGGGATCTTCGAGACCGATCCGGCTCCGCTCGCGCGCGAGAAGCTTGAGCGCGCCGTCGTGGCCCGCTTGCCCGAGGCGGGAGAGGAAGTCGCAGCGCATCTGGCCGCCCTCACCGGCCTCGAGGACACCGGCGCTGTCGAGACGCCGGTGCTGCTCTTCTCGGTCAGGCGCCTCGTCGAGGCGCTCGCCCGCGAGCAGCCGACGATGCTCGTCTTCGAGGACCTGCACTGGGCGCAGCCGAGCCTGCTCGATCTCGTCGAGATGATGGCGGCCCGCCTGCGCGATGTGCCATTACTGCTCGTCACTCTCGCTCGCGGCGATCTTCTCGACGTTCGGCCCGGCTGGGGAGGGGGACGCCCCAACTACACAGCGCTCGAGCTGAGGCCCTTGCGCCGCGAGGACTCTGCGCGCCTCGCACTCGCGCTCCTGGCACCGCGCGCCGAGCCTGTGGCCGAGGGCATCGTCGAGCGCCTCGAACAAGCCGCCGAGGGCAATCCGCTCTTCATTGAGGAGCTCGTTGCGTCGCTCGTCGAGCGGGCCGCAGACTCCTCGGAAGAGCTACCGACGAGCGTGAAGGGCATCATCGCCGCGCGCATCGACGGGCTTCCGCCCGAGGAGCGTTCGGTCATCCTCGACGCTTCGGTCGTCGGCAAGGTCTTCTGGCGCGGCGCGCTCGAGCGCCTGCGCGGAGACGCTACTGGCATCGCCGACGCGCTCGACTCCCTCGAGCAGCGCGACCTCGTTCGCCGCGAGCCCTCGACCAGCGTGCAAGGGGACGAGGAATTCACGTTCAAGCACATGCTCATCCGCGAGGTCGCGTATGCGACGCTTCCGAAGGCTGTGCGGCGGGAGCGGCACGCGGCCGTCGCCCGTTTTATCGAGAGCGCGGCCGGCGACCGGATCGCCGAATCGGCCGCGACGCTCGCCTACCACTGGCGCGAAGCGGGCGATTCGCAGCTCGAGCTCCAGTACGTCCATCTCGCCGCGTCGCGTGCGTGGCCGGCCGAGGCAATCACACTCTATGACCGCGCCCTCGAGCTCGTCCCCGAGGAGGACTTGGCGACTCGCCGCCGGCTCCGCCTGGAGCGTGCCGCCGCCCGCGTTCGCGGGGGTGCCTACGGCGAAGCCATCCCCGAGCTCGACGCCCTCCTCGGCGAGCTCGAGGGCGCCGAGCGCTTCGAGGCGCTGCAAGCTCGCTTTCAGAGCTCCTTCTGGTCCGCCGACGCCGAGGGCGCACATCACTTCGGCGAGCTCGCGCGCATGCTCGCGGAGGAGCTCGGCGACGAGGATCTTCGCGCCCGCGCCCACTCCTTCCTCCTCGGTGCCGGGAACATGGACGGCGACCTCGATGCGGCGGCTGACCACGGGCGCGAGACACTTCGCATCTGGCGACCCGGCGCCCGCCGTCACGAGCTTGCCTCGACGCAGGAATTGATGAGTCTCAACAACTACTGGCGCGGCGCCTACGACGCGTCCGAAGAGAGTTCGCGGCACGCCTATGAGCTCGGCCAAGAGGTGCACAGCATCGGGCCGGTCGTGAACGGCGGCGCCCAGCTTGCTCTTTCCTTGAGCGGGCTCGGCCGCCACGAAGAGGCGCTCCCCCTCTTCGAGCGCGTCGTTGCACAAGGACGTGAGCTCGAGGCACAGCCTCGCTTCACCTCGCGGGCGATCAACATGTGGGCGGGTGCCTTGCACGAGCTCTTCGAGGTCGAGGACGCTAGGGCGAAGAACGAGGAAGCGATCGCGCTCGGAGAGCGAGCCGCTTTCCCCGGCTCCCAGGTCAGCGGCAAGATCGACCTCGTCTATTCGGACGTCGCCCTCGGGGAGGTTGGGCGCGCGGAGGCGAGTCTCCCGGCGCTCGAGACGGCCGCCGAGGCGACGAAGGGATGGCACCAGTGGCTCTGGATCACCCGGATTGCGCGGGCCAAGGCAGAGGTCGCGCTCGCGGCCGGACGGTACGAGGAGGCGGTCGAGCTCGCTATCAAAGCGATCGCCGTCGCCGAGCGCTACCACCGGCTCAAGTACGCGTCGACGTCTCGTCTCGTCTTCGGCCGCGCCCTCCGCGAGGTGGGCCGTGCACCGGAGGGGGTCGAAGCGCTCCGACAAGCGCTCGGGGAGGCTGAGCGCCTCAGGCACCCGCCGACGATCTGGTCTGTTTCAGCAGCGCTCGCGAAATCGCTCTACGCAGTCGGCGACGATGCCGGCGCCGAGGATGCTTCGAGTCGCGCGCGAGCCGAGATCGACACGTTCGCGCTGGGGCTCTCGGACGCGCGGAGGGAGCGATTCCTGGCCGCGCCCCAGCTCGCCCAGCTCTTCGCGGTCGCGCGCTGACGCGTGCGCGATGGCGGACAACGCGGCCTTCATGGGCAGAACCGAACATTGCGCAAACCAAACCATCGTCACCGCGGAAACGCTCAGGGTCGGGTAATCCGCGGCACAAGGCGCGGCACGGTGCTTGCCGGTCTGCTCATCCGCGTCTCTCCTTGAACGCGTTTGCGCCGGGTGTTACGTTCAGCGCCCATCATTCTCGAGGGAGGTTGGATCATGGCAGCCGAAGGCGAAGCCGTCGGTACGGTCGTTTCCCTCTGGCGCTATCCAGTCAAGTCAATGATGGGAGAAGAGCTGAACGCCGCCGAGGTCACGGAGCGCGGGCTAAAGGGCGACCGTGCTTACGCCCTTGTCGACCCGGCCACCGGAAAGGTCGCAAGTGCCAAGCAGCCTCGGAAGTGGGGGAGGCTCTTCGATTGCCGATCGGCATACGTCGAGGCGCCGGGAGACAGCGAGTCGCTCCCTCCCGTCCGGATCACGCTCCCTGACGGCGCAACTGTGACGAGCGAGCAGAGCGATGTGGACGGCATCCTCTCCGCGCTGCTCGATCGCGAGGTCGTGCTGACGAAATCCGCACCCGAGACGCCCAGCCTGGAAGAGTACTGGCCGGACATCGAGGGCCTCGCTTACCGGGAAACGGTAACCGACGAGGCCATGCCCCCCGGCACGTTCTTCGATCTCGCGGTCGTCCATGTGCTGACGACCGCGACGCTCGACCGACTCCGCGAGCTTTATCCCGAAGGGCGCTTCGAAGTCAAGCGCTTTCGCCCAAACATCGTGGTCCAGCTCGACTCCGGCGAGAAGGACTTCGTCGAGAACGGCTGGATCGGCCGCACGCTCGCCGTCGGAGACGAGGTTCGGTTGAGCGTCACAGGTCCTTGCCCGCGCTGTGTGATGACGACCCTGCCCCAAGGGGATCTCCCGAAAGATCCAGGCATTCTGCGCGCGGCCGCTCAGCACAACGAGGTCAACGTCGGGGTGTATGCGGCCGCGTCGCGAGGCGGCGCAGTCCGCCGCGGAGACCCAATCAGGCTCGAGTAGCGGATGGAGACAACGCTCACAAGAGCATGCGATCGGTCAGTGGAGCGTACCGGGATCGAACCGGTGACCTCCGGCTTGCAAAGCTGAACTAGGGCCTTCGGAGCGTTTCCGTCCGGTTACGTTCGGTTCCGCCGATGGCTTTGTTCATGCGAGTTTGCGGGCCGCCGGCGGTGTCGGGCCGGGAAACGGACAGAAGAGCCTTTGCGACCGTTTCCTTAGCAGAGCATTAGCAGCGCCGGCGTCGACGCTTAGCGCGAATGGTTCCGAGGCGGCGGTTGGTCGACGCCCGGCTCGATCGTCCGCATGCTGGGGTTAGCGCGAGCGCGGGGACGAACCGAGCTTCTCTTTTAGTTCGCGTAGGCCCGGCGTGTTCTCGGGAACGGACAACCGACCGAGCAACCGCCTGCCAGCACCGGCATCAACGTCGCCGAACACATCGAAAGCGCTATGGAGCAGGCTGCGGAAGATGAACGGGTGCCAGCGTTCGTCTGCGATCAGCTCGTCGTAGAGCGCTCTTTTCAGCCGAAAGGGAACAGGTCCGGATACGTCCAGGACGCGCTCGAGACCACGCTCAGTCAGCGCGTCAGGCCGCGCTATCTCGCTCCATGCCTCGTCGACGGTCTCGGAGTTTTCGAAGTAGTCGCACCAGAGGGAATAAGCGACCGGCTCGGCGAGCCGGTCATCCGGATCTGAGATCAGCCTTCGGTACTCGTCCCAGAAGAGCTGTCGGGCCCGGCGGTCCCATTGCCGGACGTAGCCGGTCGTGTACATGAGCGTCGCGTAGCACGGCATTTCGCGATAAAGCTCAAACGCCAACGCCACGCGGTCGACCCACGATGCCTCGCCCGCGGTCCAGACGAGGTCCTCGACGTCGTGGGGCACGTCCTGAGGCTTATAGAGAGGACGGACGTCGGTCGACGCCGCTTCCACCTGGCCACCCTGGCCGGTGGTGGCGGCCGTCCCCCAAGCCCACTCGCGGGCGGCAGCGAACCGCTCTTCACCAACATGCTCGATGAGATCGCGCAGCTCCATGCCCCGACTCACCATAGGCGACACGAGGACGGCTGACCCCAAGCGAGCCGCCCCCGTCACACCACAACCGTGCCCCGAACGGAACACGATGGAAGGCGGGACGCAGATGCATCCCGATGCTAGGAGTCGCATCAGCTGCGGCCTGCCACGAGCCCGGAAGCGCTGTGGAGTGGGTCCGCTCGCTAAGGGATCAGGTTGCGATACCGACGCTGTGCAGTCGCTCGCGAACGAAGACGAGGTGAACGCTGGAGTCTCGGACGCTAAACGTCAGCTGGTCGTCGTAGCTCAGGACCGGAACTGTCTCTAAGGCAGCGCCCCGCTCCGACATCGCCACAAGAACGTCGGAGAGGCTCGAGTCTGCCGTGAGGTCAGCGATAGCGCCAAGCTGATCGGGTAGGTCTCGCTCCGCCTGCGACACGTATGCATGGATTTGGGCGGCCCGGTCGTCTGTGAAGGCGACCTCGACCGCTCCGTACTTCCATATCGTTGGGCGGGTCGCGGAAACATCCCACGGCTCGCCTAGAAGCCCGCGCACCTCATCCTTCGTAATCCCCAGGGAGAGCACGCCGAGCCGTCCCGTGAGGGCGAAGTCTGTGAGGGTCGAAGCCATGTCGCACTCAACATAGAACGCAGTCGCGACTCACGCGTTCGGTCCCACAGCTTGCCGCCGCGCGTCTTCGCCGGCCGTGAGCATCGAATGATGCATCTGTGCCCCCGCTGGCTATCCCGGTGATGTAGCTGCTCTCGCGGCCGGCTTATCCGGCGGCTCGGCGACGGACCGGCTCGGACTCTCGGATGCGGAGTGCCTCGTACGGGACGGTCAAGAGTTCGGCCGTTCGGCCGTGCTCGTCGACGATCTCGACGAGGGCCTCTGTTGAAAGGAGCTCGACGACGGTGCCGATCGCGCCCGCGGGCTGACCGCCGCGCGGCTCGCGGAACTCGACGACGTCGTGGAGATCGGGCTTGGCCTTCATCGCTTCTCCCATTATGCGCCTGTCGGCTCGTCAGCGACGTACGCGGTCACGAGCCGCGGCGTCTCTTCGCCCGCGGCGAGCCAGATCGTCACTACCCGGCGTGTCTGTCCATTCCGCCCGTCCACGGTGAGGACCAGCTCGTACAGGCGGCCCCAGGGCGTCTCCTGAACGCTGCTGAGGGGCGCGTCGACGACAGCGGCCTGGAGCTGGTCGCGCAGGTACTCCCAGTCCCGCTGGCGGATCCCGAGAGCCGACGCGAAGACCCGCGCCTTGTGTCGCCCGACCTCGTGCTCCGGGTTGAGCAGGTAGCGCTCGAGCTTCTCGCGGGGCACGACAGCCTCATCGGCTCGCGGAAGTCGATCGGTCATCGGCAGATCAGAGTGTCAGCTCGGGCCCGAGGCCCCGCTCGAGCTCGGCGACCTGGCGGAGCGCCTGTAGCTTCGGCCTGTCCTCGTCGCGCCCGAGCGCGGCGAGCATGCGCGCCAGGTCGCCCGTCGAGGCGACCGACGGGCGAAGTCCCCGTCCCAGAGGCTCCCGGGTCGCGGCTCGGCGGAGGTCGTCGTAGCCGCCCGTGCCTTCCGGCTCGGGCACGACCTTGAGCTCGCCGGCGGGGCTTGTGGCGCGGATCACGGCACCTTGGGTCTCGTCGAGGCTGATCGGATCGCCGTTGAAGCCCACGGCTTGAAGATCGACTAGCGCTTCCTCGAGTCGCTCGAGGTTCTGCGAGCGAAGCGACGGAACGATGTCGAGCCCGTCCGGGAACTCCTCCGCTCCGCGGGCGACGCGGGCGAACGAGCCGATGACGATGTATGCGACCCGTCGGCGATCCAGCGCGGCAAGGATCGCGTAGGGGTCGAAGGGCGGACGCCCGGCCATCCTCAGCTCTTCGCCCGCGCCTGGAGGATTCGGTGCACCCGGCGCTCGGGCGAAAGCAGGACGTTCTTGCGCAGCCGCTCGAGGTTCAAGTCTTCGCGGGGGACGAGCTCCAGCGGGAGCTCAAAACCGCAGGCGCGTACCAGCTCCACGAGCGTCTCGAGGCTCGGTGCCACGGCGCCCTGTTCCCAGCGCGCGATGACCGACCGATCGCGGCCCGTCCTCTCGGCCAGCTCGTACTGCGTGAGGCCGGCGCGAAGGCGTGCCTCCCGGATCAGGTCTGCGCTACGCAATGGCGGCAGTGTAACCCGTCGAGTTGATCGAGCGTCAAGATGCTGATATGCTACGCAGCCTAGTGGCCCGTCCACGCGACGATCGAAGGAAGCTCGCCCAGCTGACACTCGCCGACTGGGAGCGAGAGCAAGAGGAGGACCGTCGCAGGCGAGAAGAGGCGACCCCGCCGTCGGAAGGGCCGTCAATCGACGCTGTCGCCGGGCTGGTCGACGCGCTCGTGCCGCGCCTCGCCGCCGAGTTGGCCGGCCGCACCCCGGCCGGGGCCGTGCACGAGTCGGCGACCGCACGCCTCGTCACGCTCGACCAGCTCGTGGCCGAGCTGCCGCCGGCGAAGAAGCCCGAGACATGGAAGCGGTGGCTCTACGAGCGCACACGGCGCGGCGAGGTGCCGGGCGAAGTCAAGATCGGCGGAATGCTCTTCTTCGAGCGCGAGCCCGCGCTGGCGTGGCTTCGCGCGGGGGCGACGAGACGCTAGGAGGCAACGGGATGGCACGAGGATCGATCGTCAGGCGACCGAGCGGTAACTACGCGATCGTCTACTACGTCGGCGGCAAGCAGAAATGGGAGACGATCGGCCCGAGCCGGCGCGAGGCCGAGCGGGCGCTGACGGCGAGGAAGCGCGAAGTCGACACCGGGACGTGGCGCGAGCCAAGCAGCGAGACGCTCGCCTCGTACGCCGGGCGGTGGCTCGCGCATCGCGATCCGGCCCGGATCGGCGCAGGCGGGCGGACCCGCCTCTCGCCGTCCACGTTCGAGGGCTATCGGCTCAACCTACGACGG
>JBBDMP010000162.1:0-2701 GCA_040878265.1 Gaiellales bacterium
GCGGCTCGCCGAGATCCTCGCCACTGACTCGCGCCGCCTCCACTCCTTCCTCCGCGACCAGCGGGCGCTCACCGGCATCGGACGTGCCTGGGCGAACGAGATCCTCCACACCGCGCGGCTCTCGCCCTATGCGCTCACCACGGAGCTGGCGCCGGAGGAGGTCGACCGCCTCGCCACCGCGATCGACGAGGAGCTCGGGCGCGGACTCGAGCTCAGGGAGGCCGGCGCCGCCGACAAGAAGGCCTATCGGGTCCACAACCGACTCGGAGAGCCGTGCCCCAGATGCGGCTCCCCCATCGCAAGGGTCGACTTCGAGGAGCACACGATCTACTACTGCCCCGAATGCCAGACCGACGGGCGGGTCCTCAAGGACCGGCGGCTGTCCCGCCTACTGAGGTAACCGAATCGTCAGGCGCTCGTCGGCGACGGCGAGCACGGCGCCGAGCGCGCGGAGAAGCGTTGCGGACGCCGCGGCCCCGAGCTCGCGAAGCTCCTCGCCCAGGAGGACCGGCCCGGCGGAGCGGCCGACAGGCGAGATCTCGAGCTCGGGGCCCCGCACCGCGAGGCGCACCTCGTCGACACCGCTGTGGCGGGCCGCCGCCTGGGCAAGCCGCGCCAGGGCACGCACCGTAGCGTCGACGTCGACGCGAACCGTCGATCCTTCGCCCTCGACCTCGACTCGTTCCTCACCGAGGCGCTCGGCGGCCGCGCGGGCGAGCTCGAGCGAGTCGATCTCCGCCAGCGCGGGGTCGTAGCGTCCGAGCTCGATCCGGGCAACGAGGCCGAGCTCGTCCAGGAGCTCGCCCATCTGACCCGAGGCGGCCTCGATCATCTCGACATAACGCGCGGGAGCGGCCTCGAGGTCGGTCTGGGCCAGCGTCCGCGCGAAGCCGTACACCGTCGCCAGCGGCGTGCGGAGATCGTGACAGGCAAGCGTCACGAGCTGGGCGAATCTCGCGTCCTCCGGCATGAGCTCCCCTGCTACGTTTGCCGCGTGCAGGAGAGAGTACAAGCAAGCCCCGACCTCCAGGCATCCGCGCCGGAGGTTCGGATCGGGCTGTCGCGCGCGGGCGTCACCGGCGTCCAGAAGGCCGTGCGGATGCAGCACGGAGACCAGGATGCGCTGGTCTCGGCCGAGATCGACTGCTTCGTCGACCTCGATCCCGCGCAGAAGGGCGTGCACATGTCTCGCTTCCCGGAGCTCTTCGAGGAGGCGATCGACGAGCTCGTCATTCCCGAGAAGCTGCTCGTCGAGAACCTCGCCGAGCACATCGCCCGCCAGGTCGTCGACCGCCAGGACGCGCTTCGCGCCGAGGTGCGCATAGCCGCGCGCTATCCGATCGAGCGCCTCACGCCGGTGACGGCGTTGCGCACGCAGGAGCTCGTCACGCTCATCGGGATCGCGAGCGCCTCACCGACGGACTCCCGCCGGGTGGTCGGCGTCGAGGCGACCGGAATCAACGCCTGCCCCTGCGCGCAGGGGCTCGTCCGCGACCAGGCTGCGGAGCGGCTCGGCGAGGCCGGCTTCGACAACGCCGACGTTGAGCGGATCCTCGAGCTCGTTCCACTCGCGACCCACAACCAGCGCGGACGCGGGACGCTCTACCTCGGAACGGCCCTGAGGCTGGACGCCGAGGATCTCGTCGGCATCGTCGAGCGCTCGATGAGCTCACCGATCTACGAGCTGCTCAAGCGGCCGGACGAGCTCTTCGTCGTCGAGCACGCGCACCTCTCGCCGCGGTTCGTCGAGGACTCCGTTCGGCTGATGGTGCGGAGCGCCCTCGACGACTATCCCGAGCTCGAGGACGAGGACTTCGTGCTCGCGCGCCAGGTCAACTTCGAGACGATTCACAACCACGACGTCCTCGCCGAGCGCTTCGGAACCATCGGCGAGCTGCGAGGCGAACTGGCGAACGGCGCGCACTCGCTCGCGCACACCGAGCTCAGAGACTGGCTTCGCGTCTAAGTCGGTCGCGCAGGCGCGCGCGTAGGCGGGGGAGCTCGAACCGGTTCTCCGTGCCGCGGTAGAGCCGCGCGATGTTCGTCCGGTGCAGGACGATGATGGCCACGGCCGCGCCGGCGGTGAAGGCGACGATCGGCCACGAGGCGTCGAAGGCAAGAGCGAAGAGTGGAAGCATCACGGCCGCGGCCATCGACGCCACGGACGCGTAGCGAGTCACGAGGAAGACCGCGAACCAGACCCCCGCGGCCGACAGCGTGGCGAGCGGTGCGAGGGCCAGGCCGACTCCACCGGTCGTGGCCACGGTCTTGCCCCCGCGCGTGAAGCCCTTGAAGAGCGGCCGCCAGTGGCCCACCATCGCGGCAACCCCGGCGAGCACGCCGATGAGATCGTCTCCGAGCCAGCGCCCGAGGAGGGCAGCCGCCACGCCTTTCCCGATGTCGAGCAGCGCGACCGCGATCGCGAGCTTGAACCCGACCGCGCGCCAGACGTTCGTCGCGCCCGTGTTGCCGCTGCCGACCGTGCGGATGTCGACGCCGGCAAAGAGGCGGGGAAGCCAGTACCCCCATGGCATCGAGCCGAGGAGGTAACCGGCCGCAACGAGGAGCGCTTCGGTCAGCTCTGGATCTGGTACTTAGCCACCCAACCGTTAACGACGTCCCAGTCGAGGTTCGCGAAAAACGCGCCGATGTAGGACGCCCTGTCGGTCTGGTAATCGAGGAAGTACGCGTGCTCGTAGAC
>JBBDMP010000163.1:0-14960 GCA_040878265.1 Gaiellales bacterium
GAGGCCGAGTTCGTCGCGGCCGCGCAAGTGCTCGTCTACGCCGGCGCGGTCGTCGTCATGTTCCTCTTCGTCATCGCCTACCTCGGCGGGCGCGCCGACGTGCCGTGGGCCGGCGGCCCAACGCTCCAGTCGCTCGCCGCGGTCGTCGCTGCCGGTGCGATCGCCGTCGAGATCGTCGTCGTCATCGCGCTCGGGGCGGATGGCGCACTCGCCACGTCCGCGGAGATCGGCGGCGCGTTCGGCACGCCGGCGGAGATCGGGCGCCTCTTCCTCGGAAACCACCTGCTCGCCTTCGAGGTCACGTCGATCATCCTCCTCGTCGCCGCGGTGGGCGGCGTCGTGCTCGGGAGCGCGCCCCGGCCCGAGCACCGCGGGAGCGAGCGGTGAGCGGTCCGGGCGTCCCCGCCTATCTGATCCTTTCCGTCCTCCTCTTCACCACAGGGGCCCTCGGCGTCCTCATCCGCCGCAGCCCGTTGATCGTCCTGCTCGCGCTCGAGCTGATGCTGAACGGGGCCAACCTCGCCCTCATTGCGTTCGCGCGGCAGCTCGGCAACGGCGACGGGCAGATCTTCGCGCTGACTGTGATGGTGGTGGCAGCGTCCGAGGCGGTCGTCGGCCTCGGCCTGATCGTGGCCGTCTCGCGCCAGCGCGTCGACCTGGACGTGGACAAGCTCACCTCGTTGCGCGGATGATCGCCGCGGCCTGGATCGCGCTCTTCGCCCCGGCCGCGGCCGTGCTCGTCATCGCGCTCTCGGGCACGCGCATCACCCGCTTTCAGGCGGGAGTGATCGCCTCCGGCGCCACGTTCGTCTCGTTCGCCGCGTCGGTGACGACCTTCGTCCTCCTGCTCGGCGACCAGCCGGAGGAGAGAAGTCACTCCTCGACGCTCTGGACCTGGCTCTCGGCGGGCGACTTCCGCGCGGGCATGGAGATCGTCATCGATCCTCTCTCCGTCTTCATGATGCTCGTCGTCTCCGGCGTGGGCTTCCTCATCCTCGCCTACGCCGTCGGCTACATGCACGGCGACGAGGAAGAGCGGCGCTACCACGCCTACAAGGCGCTCTTCGTCTTCTCGATGCTGCTCCTGGTCCAGTCGGGGAACCTGCTCCTGCTCTTGGCCGGCTGGGGCATGGTCGGCCTGTCCTCTTACCTCCTGATCAACTTCTGGCACTTCCGCCACTCGGCGGTGACCGCGGGCAAGAAGGCGTTCATCATGAACGCCTTCGGCGACGCGACCTTCGCCCTGGCGCTCTTCCTGCTCATCCAGAACGTGGGCGCCCTGGACTTCGACACCGTCTTCTCGCGCGCACCGGAAGTCTTCGAGGAGTCAGGCGCCGCGGCGACCCTGATCGCCCTCGGCCTGCTCGGCGGCGCGGTCGCCAAATCGGCCCAGGTACCGCTGCATACCTGGCTGCCAGACGCCATGGAGGGCCCGACCCCGGTCAGCGCCCTCATCCACGCGGCGACGATGGTCACGGCCGGCGTTTACCTGATCGCGCGCACGAGCCCGCTCTTCGAGCTGGCGCCGGCGATCCGCGATCTCGCCGGCGTGCTCGGGGCCGTCACGTTGCTCCTGGCCGGCCTGATCGCACTCGTCCAAACAGACATCAAGCGCGTCATCGCCTACTCGACGATGAGCCAGATCGGCTACATGTTCGTCGGGGTGGGGCTCGGCGCCTACGGCGCCGGGCTCTTCCATCTGATGACGCACGCCTTCTTCAAGGCGCTGCTCTTCATGGCCGCGGGGGTCATCATCCACGCGCTCGCGAACGAGCAGGACATCCGCAAGATGGGCGGGCTCGCGCGCGAGCTGCCCTTCACCTACCGGGCGTTCATCGTCGGCTCGCTTGCGCTGGCGGCGATCCCGCCCTTTGCCGGCTTCTTCTCGAAGGACGCGATCCTCGCGAGCGCGGCCAACGCGGGCACGCTGGGCTGGATCCTCTGGGGGGCCGGCGCGGTCGGCGCCTTCCTGACGGCGCTCTACACGTTCCGGCTGCTGTTCATCGTCTTCTGGGGCGAGCCCCGTCCGAGCCTCGTCACGCACGAGCACGGGGAGGCGGCGCTGTCGATGTTGTGGCCGGTCGGGGTGCTCGCGGTGCTCGCGACGATCGGCGGGTTCCTCCAGGTGCCCGGCGCCTGGAACGCTCTCGACGACTGGCTCCACCCCGTCGCTGAGTCGATCGGGGAGGCGAGCGGCGGGACCGCGGTCTTCTCGGCGGTCGCGGCGCTCCTCCTCTCGCTCGCAGGGGTGGCGATCGCGTGGACGTTCTGGGGCAAGCGCAGCGACGTCCCCGAGCGCGTGCGCCGGCGGTGGCCCTGGGCCGCGCGCACGCTCGAGCGGAAGTTCTACTTCGACGAGGCCTACGACCTGGCCTTCTACGAGCCCTCAGACCGGAGCGCTTCGCTGGCCGCGCGCTACGTCGAAGAGCCGGTCTTCCTGCGCTCGCTCGGCGACCTCGGCCGCGGCGTTCGTGAGGTCTCAGCCCGCGTCGCCGCCGCCCAGACCGGGCTCGTCCGCTCGTATGCGCTCGCGCTCGCCACTGGGCTCGCCGTGCTCGCAATCGTCTTCCTGGTGGTCGAATGAACACCACTGTCCTGATCCTCCTTCCGCTCGCCGGCGCCCTCGCGATCTGGCTCTTCCCCTGGCGGAACTCGGCGACGGCGAGCTCGTTCGCGTTGCTCGTCTCCCTCGTCGAGCTCGCCTACTGGGTCGGAACGGTGCTCAACTTCGACTTCAGCCGGGGGGGCCTCCACTTCGAGACCGACGTCGAATGGTTCAGCGACCTCGGGGCCTCCTACAAGGTCGGCCTGTACGACTTTTCGCTCTGGCTCGTCGGCCTGACCGCGCTGGTCACCGTCGCGGCCATCGCCTACGGGTACTGGGCCGGCCGCGATCGCCCGGGCGTCTACCTCAGCCTCTTCCTCTTCCTCGAGGGCGCGACGATCGGCGTCTTCACGGCCCAGGATCTCCTCCTCTTCTACGTCTTCTGGGAGGCTATGCTGATCCCGCTCTACGTGCTCATCGGCGTCTGGGGCGGGGCGGGCCGGCTCGGCGCGACGATCAAGTTCGTCGTCTACACGATGGCGGGGTCGCTCCTCATGCTCGTCGCGATCATCGCGCTCGGGCTTCGCAACGGCACGTTCGACATGGAGCAGCTGGGCGCGAGCGGAAGCGGCTGGATCTTCCTCGGCTTCGCCGTCGCGTTCGCCGTCAAGGCGCCGGTCTGGCCCTTCCACGGCTGGCTGCCGGATGCCTACCGGGAAGCACCGCCCGAGGTGGCGGCTGTTCTCTCGGGGGTCATCTCGAAGGCGGCGGCGTACGGGTTCATTCGCATCGCGCTGCCCTCGTTTCCCGATCCGGTAGCCGACTGGCGGGTGCCGGTCCTCGTGCTCGCCTCGATCGGGCTCGTCTACGGCTCGCTACTGGCGTTCCGTGCCCCGGACGTACGCGGCGTCATTGCCTATTCGAGCTTTGCCCAGATGAACCTGATCGTGATCGGGATCTTCGCCGCGAACGACTCGGGCCTGAACGGCGCGCTCCTGCAGATGGTCAACCACGGTCTCATCTCCGCCGCCCTCTTCCTCGTCGCCGGAGCCGTCGAGCGGCGGGCGGCCACGGGGCAGCTCGTCCTACTCGGAGGCATGGCCCGCGGGCGGCCCCTGCTCGCGACCGTGCTGATCACGACAGGTGTCATGGCGCTCGCGGTCCCCGGCTCGAGTGCGTTCGCAGCGGAGTTTCTCGTCCTCAACGGCATCTTCGACCGCGGCTGGGGCTGGGCCGTCGTCGGCGCGGTCGCCATCGTCCTCGCCGCGATGTACATGCTCCGCCTGATCTCGGCCGTCCTCCACGAGGACATCGGCAGCGCCGTCCCCGAGCAGGCCCTCGACCTCCGCCCGGCCGAGCTCGGAATCATCGTCCCGCTCGTCGCCGTCCTGCTCGCGCTCTCCTTCTGGCCGGCCGCGATCACCGACCGGATCTTCCTCGCCTTCGGCCCGTGAGCGACTTTCAGGCTCCCAGCATCGATTGGGCCGCGCTGACGCCGGAGCTCGTGCTCCTCGGCGGCGCGTCTCTCGTTCTCGTCTTCACGCTCTTCTTGTCGCCGCGATATCGGCGCCCGTTTGCGGCCGTCGTTGCGGGGTCCTGCTTCGTCGGCGCCGGCGTCGCGGCGGGAGTCCTTTTTTCCATGGACCAGTCGGGTACAGGGATCGTCGCGGACGCGCTCCGCCGCGACCGCCTGGCCGAGCTCGCTCAGATCCTCATCGCGGGCTCGGGCTTCCTCGCCGTCCTCGTCTCGTACGAGGAACCCGAGGGGGAGGACCGGCTCGGCGAGTGGTACGCGCTCCTCCTCTCGGCCGCGGCCGGCATGGCCTTCTTCGTCGCGGCGGACAACCTGATCACGCTCTTCCTCGGGCTCGAGTGGTTCTCGATCTCGCTCTACATCCTCTGCGCGATCTCGATCGAGCGCCTGCCCGCACTCGAGGCGGGGCTCAAGTACCTGATCGTCGGCAGCTTCAGCTCCGCGATCCTTCTTTTCGGCAGCGCGTTCGTCTACGGCGCCACCGGAGAGATCGGCTTCGAGGAGATCGCTCGGGCGGCCGGCGACGCGGAGCGGCTCTTCTTCGTCGCCGGGCTCGCGATGATCCTCGTCGGCCTGGCGTTCAAGGCCTCTGCGGCGCCGTTCCACATGTGGACGCCGGACGTCTACCAAGGCGCGCCGACACCCGTGACGGCATTCATGTCGGCGGCCACGAAGGTGGCGGCACTCGTCCTCACGATGCGGCTCCTCGTCGTCGCCTTCCCGGGGGAGGAGGAGCTCTGGACGATCGCCCTCGCCGTCATCGTCTGCATGTCGCTCGCTTGGGGCAACCTCGCGGCGATCGTGCAAACCGACGTGAAGCGAATGCTCGCCTACTCGAGCATCTCCCACGCGGGCTTCCTGCTCATGCCGGTCGCGATCGGCACGGGGCTCGGCGGGCGGGCGCTCCTCTACTACCTCATGTCCTACGCGGCCATGAGCGTCGGCGCGTTCGCCGTGGTCGCCGCCCGGGAGAGGGAGCTGGCCCGACCAGTCGGGTTCGTCGAGCTGGGTGGCCTCGGCTGGGAGCGCCCCTTCCTCGGCCTGTCGATGGCCGTCTTCATGTTCGGCTTCATCGGCCTGCCGCCGGCCGGCCTCTTCCTGGGCAAGTTCTACGTCTTCTCCGCCGCGGTCGACCGCGGCTGGACGTGGCTCGCCATCGTCGGAGTGGTCGCCACGATCATCTCCATCTACTACTACCTCGGCGTCGTGCGCGCGATGTACATGCAGCCCGGCGAGATGCGCCTCGCGCCCGCAGGCGGCTCTCCTCCTCGCGACGTCGCGCTGCAAACGGGAGTGGGCCTCTCGCTCCTCGTAACGGTCGGAAGCTTCCTCGCCGCCGATCCCCTCATCGACATCGCCCGCGACGCGGTCGATTTCCTCGCCTTCCCGCATTGACGGTCGTGGTCCTCGGCGGGGGATCGACGGGGGAGGCGTTCCTTGCTGCGCTGCGGCGGCTGGACTCCGAGGTCTCGATCACACTCGTCGAGCGCGAGCTCGTGGGCGGCGAGTGCTCGTACTGGGCCTGCATCCCTTCCAAGACCCTCCTGCGGCCGCTCGAGGTGCTCCACCGGGCCCGACTCGCACCCGGGGCCGCGGAGGGCCTCGGCCACGTGGACGTTCAGCGCGTCTTCTGGTGGCGCGACCAGGTCGCCGAAAAAGACGACGAGAGCCAGGCGAAGTGGGTGACAGACCTCGATGTCGAGCTCGTGCGCGGGACCGGCGTAGTGGCCGAACCGGGCCGCGTCCGGGTCGGCGACAGCGACCTCGAGTACGACAAGCTCTTGATCGCAACCGGATCGGTGCCCGTGGCGCCGCCGATCGACGGGCTCGCCGACCTGGACTACTGGACGAGCCGGGAGGCGACGAGCGCGAGCGAGGTTCCGGAGCGGCTCGTCGTCCTGGGCGGGGGCGCCGTCGGTTGCGAGCTCGCACAGTTTTACTGCCGGATCGGGTCACACGTGACGCTGGTCCAGAACGGCGAGCACCTCCTGCCCCGGGTCGACCCGGAAGCGGCCGACATCCTCGCGGATTCCCTTCGCGACGACGGCGTGGAGCTACGGCTCGGCTCGAAAGCGATGGCCGTGGAGGGGAGCTCGAGCGGCATCAAGCTCGAGCTCGACGGTGCAGAGCCAGTGGAAGGGACCCATCTCCTCGTCGCGACCGGCCGCCGGCCCAACGCGCAGGACTTCGGCTTCGAGCACCTCGGCGTCGAGATCGGCCGCGAAGGGATCAAGACCGATGATCACCTGCGGGCGGCCGAGAAGGTCTGGGCCGCCGGAGATGTGACGGGAACTGCCCTCTTCACGCACGTAGGCAAATATCAGGGGCGCGTGGCCGCAGCCAACGTCGCAGGACGGGATTTGCGCGCCGACTACAAGGCGATACCCGCGGCCGTCTTCACCGATCCCCAGGTGGCCAGCGTGGGAGACCTGTCGGGCGAAGGCGCCGTCGTTTCCTCCTACAGGCTCGAGAAAGTGTCGCGGACGGCGACTTTCCAGCGCCCGAAGCGCCCCGGGCTCGTGAAGCTCTTCGCCGACGGGAAGCGGGGCGTCCTCGTTGGCGCAGTCGTCGTCGGTCCGGAGGCCGGCGAGTGGATCGGCCAGCTGACGCTCGCAATCCGGGCTGAGGTCCCGATCGAGGTCCTCCGGGACACGATCCAGCCCTTCCCGACCTTCTCCGAGGCGATCTTCTTCGCCGCGCGAGACCTCGATGTTTAAGCTCGGCGACGTGTCCAACGGCGACGAGATCGTTTCCAGCCTTCGGGGACTGGCCCTCTTCTCCGATCTCGGGCAGGCCGAGCTGGAGCAGATCGCCGACCCCGACTGGGAGCGCCGCTTCAAGGCGAGTGAGCGCGTGCTCCGAAAGGGATTCACGGGCTCGGGCGTCTACGTGATCCTCGAGGGAGAAGCAACGGTGAGGATCAACGGAGAGGAGCTTGCGAGGCTCCACCGCGGCGATTTCTTCGGCGAGGTTTCCGCCCTCCTGGGAAGCGACCCGGCCGCCGACGTCATCGCCGAGACCTCGCTCCGGACGCTGGAGGTGCCCGGGCCGGAGCTCGAGCGGTTCCTGCTCGGACATCCTCGCGTCATGTTCGAGGTGCTGAAGACGGAGGCCCGCCGGCTTCACGAAGCCCTCGCGTGGCGCGGCTAGAAGAAAAACCGTCCCCGCCGGGCGACTATCCGGTGGTGGTTGTCGGCAGCGGCCCAGGCGGCCTGCAGGCGAGCTACAGCCTCTCCCGCCTCGGAGTCGAGCACGCAGCCATCTCCCAGGACGACTCGCCGGGCGGCATGTTCCGCCTCTTTCCGATCTACGAGCGGCTGCTCTCCTGGACGAAGCTCGAGACGCCCTGCCCGGTCGACAGCCGTGAGTACGAGTGGTACGACCACAACTCGCTCCTCGCGGACGAGCCCGAGCAACGGGGCGTCATGCGCGACTTCATGAGCCGCACCTTCATGGTCCCGAGCCGGGAGGACATGGAACGCGGCCTCGCCGCCTTCGCGGAGCGAACCGCCTTGCAGGTCCGGTACGGCTGCACCTGGCAGGCGACGCGGCGCGAGGACGACGGCAGGCTCGTGCTCACGACGACCGACGGCGACTATCGCTGTCGCGCGGCCGTCTTTGCTCTGGGCGTGACGGCGCCGTGGAAGTCGCCCATTCCGGGGATCGAGGATGTCCCGCACTACGCTGAGGCGAGCCGAGACCGCGAGGCCTACCGGGGGAAGCGGGTCTTCATCGTGGGGAAGCGGAACTCGGCCTTCGAGCTCGCCGACGGTCTCGAGGAGTGGGCGAGCAAGATCGTGCTCGCGTCTCCGCGACCCGTCGCCGTTCTCTCGTCGGTTCGAGCCAGGTACCTCCAGCCTTACGAGGATTGGACGCTCGGCGGCGGCACCGTTGTGCTCGACGCCGCGATCGAGCGAATCGAGCACCGGGGCGACGAGTTCCACATCGTCGCGGAGGGCACCACCCGGCCGGGCCGGATCGAGCTCGCAACCGATGAGGTCATCGCCGCGACAGGGTTCACGACGCCGCTTCGCGACCTCGCCGAGCTCGGGGTCCAGACAGTCGGCCAGGGGCGGATCCCGGCGCTCACGAACTTCTGGGAGAGCGAGGCCGGGTCCGGGATCTATTTCGCCGGGAACGCGAGCCAGGGGGCTCCCGGCTTGCGCAAGCACGGCGTCGGCAGCTCGTCACCGGCGGTGCACGGTTTTCGCTACAACGCGCGGGTCATGGCGCGTCACCTAGCCGAGAATCACCTCGGTGTCCGCGCTCCGCGGGACCTGGTGAAGCGCAAGGAGCTCGTGTCGTTCCTCCTCCAGGAGCTCACGTCGGCGCCCGAGCTCTGGGCGCAGAAGTCGTACCTCGCGCGGGTCGTGTGGGGAAACGGTGAGACGGAGATCCTTCCCCTGGCGGATTGGCTGGACCGGCCGCGGCCCGATTGCGTCGCAGTCGCCGTCGAGGAGAACGCCGCGGGGGAGATCTACCCGGCCGTCTACACCGCGAGTGCGGGTGCGGTGAGTGAGCACCTGCTCGACCCCCAGCCACTGCACGACTTTCGCGGCGCCGAGTATCAGCGCCGCCTTGCCGAGATCCTCTGATGCGGGCGCTCGCATGGGCGGTCGCCGTCACGCTCCCGGTCGTCGGGCTCGTGCTCCTGCTCGCGCGGTCAGACCTTGACGTCGTCTGGGAGCACCATCCCGCGCACTTCTGGCTCGTCCTCCTGACCGCCGTGGCCAACTTCGGCCTCGGCTTCTTGCTGGGTGAGGCGGCGGCGCGTCGCGAAGATGCGCGCGTTTTCCTCGTCTCGGTGGCGTTCCTCGCGAGCGCCGGATTCCTCGCGCTGCACGCGCTCGCCACTCCGGGAGTGCTCCTGGCCGGGAAAAACTCGGGCTTCCAGATCGCCTCGGCGATCGGGCTCCTCCTCGCGTCCGGCTTCGCGGCAGCGTCGGCGGTCGATCTCGACCGCGGCGCGGCCCTCCTGCTCGTGCGCAGGCGCCGCATCGTCCACGTCGGTTTACTCGCGCTCATGGGCACCTGGGCGGCCGTGTCGCTCACGACGCTGCCCCCGCTCGACGAGCCGATCGAGCCCGAGGAGCTCGAAGGACCGCTGATCGCAGTCGCCGCGCTCGGCACGGCGCTCTACGCCGCAGCGTCGGTCCGCTACGCCATGCTCTTCCGTCACCGGCGGGCGCCGCTCCTGCTCGCGATCGTGAGCGCCTTCGTCCTCCTCTCCGAGGCCATGTTCGCGGTCGCGCTGGCGCCCAGCTGGCACGCGAGCTGGTGGGAGTGGCACCTGCTTCTACTCGTCGCCTTCGCCGTCGTCGGGCTGGCCGCCCGGCGGGAGTGGAAGGCCGAAGGATCGACGGCCGAGATCTTCGCCGACCTCTACGAGGAGAGGACGCGCGGCGCGCGCGAGGAGGTCTCGCTCCTCTTCGCCGACCTCCAGGGCTACACGTCGTACTCCGAGCGGGCAGGGGAGGAGGCCGCCAAGGCCATGCTCGACGAGTACTTCCGCGATGCGAGACCGCTGGCGAGAGCCCATGGCGGCGAGCTAACGACGATCGGCGACGCCGTCTTCGTCATCTTCAGGGAGGGCGGCCACCAGCGTCGCGCGGCCTCGATGGCACTCGCCTTCCAGGGACGGATGGGCGAGATTGCGGCCGAGCATCCGGACTGGCCGCGCTTCCGCGCCGGCGTCAACTCCGGCGAGGCCGTCGTCGGCGTCACCGAAGCCCGGGTGTGGACGGCGACCGGGGACGCAGTCAACCTCGCGTCGCGTCTCGAGGGGCAGGCCCGCGCCGGGGAGGTCGTGATCGGGGAGGCGACCCGCGCCGCCCTCGGCGACGCGCGCGTCGAGGATCTCGGCGAGCTGCCCCTGAAGGGCAAGGAGAGGCCCGTGCGGGCGTATGTCCTCCGGGGGCTAGCGCCGGACCGGGACGAGGGCGATCAGCGCCTGGAGCACGAGTAGGGCGAAGCAGAAGACCAGGGCCCCAGTCGCCTCGGGGGGCACCCGGTCCTCGCCGATTGCGGGCTCCCGGATCGCGGCGCCAATGACGATCACGGCGACGAGCAGCGCGGACAGGATCCCCTGCAGCCGTCCGATGGCGTCCAGCCGGCCGCCGTTGACCGCGTCCACTACATGGCCGAAACAGACGAGGCCGGCCGCCGCAGTCAGGGGAACTCCGGCGACGAGGAGGTAGAAGGAGGCGTTCTGGAAGCCGAGCGCGTCCGAGACGGCGGTGGCGAAGAGGAGCCCGGCTGCCAGCTGGACCGCCAGCGCGGAGGCGCCCGCGCGGGTCTGCCACATGGCTCCAGTTTCGGCGCGGTTCCGGACAGTCCTCCGTTACGCTCCGGCACGCCAGCGAGGGAAGGAGAGACATGGCCGGCGGCTCGCTCACGTGGCTCGGCCACGCGGCGTTCCGGCTCGACAGCCCGGGGGGTAAGCGCATCTACGTCGACCCTTGGCTCCAGAACCCCAACTGTCCCGAGCACGAGCGTGAGCCCGAGCGCGTCGACCTGATCGCGCTCACCCACGGACACGACGACCATGTCGGCGAGACCGTGGAGCTCGCTCAGCGGTTCGGCTGCCCCGTGGTGGCCCTCGTCGAGCTGCGGGGGTGGCTCTCGGGCAAAGGCCTCAGCGAGGACATGTCCGAGGCGCCGAACAAAGGTGGAACCGTGGAGAAGCAGGGGATCAAGGTGACGCTTACGGATGCGAAGCATTCGAGCAG
This sequence comes from Gaiellales bacterium, assembly GCA_040878265.1. Lineage (GTDB taxonomy): Bacteria > Actinomycetota > Thermoleophilia > Gaiellales > Gaiellaceae > JBBDMP01. The sequence goes on from JBBDMP010000163.1 coordinate 10,808, forward strand.
CGCGTTCGAGGACGGAGCGATCGTCTACCTCGGCGAGCCGGCCGGGCTCGTGCTCGAGCTCGACGGCGGCACGAAGGTCTATTTCGCCGGCGACACCTGCGTCTTCGGGGACATGCAGCTGATCGGCCGGATCTACGAGCCGGACGTCGCCGTCCTCCCGATCGGCGGCCATTTCACGATGGACCCCCGTGAGGCATCGGTTGCGCTCGAGCTCCTCGGTGTCAACCGGTGCGTCCCGAGCCATTACGGCACGTTCCCGATCCTCGCCGGCACGCCGGACGAGCTGCGAAAGCTCGCGCCGAACGTCGAGGTGCTCTCGCCCGAACCGGGTGAGACGATCGAGCTCTAGAGTCCCAGACCATGAGGAGGCGGTGGTACGGATCCACCGGGATACAGGTTCCCGAGATCGCCGTCGAAGGCGAGGACGAGATTCCGCTCGAGGATGCGCTCGTCCTCGACGACGTCACGGACACCGAGGGGCTGCGCGAGGCCCACCAGCGGGGAATCCCCGTCGTCGTGCGCGCTTCAGAGGCAAAGGCCGTCGCGGAGGCCCTGGCCCGTCCGGAAGTGGCCTGTGTCCTCGTCCCGGCCGAGAAGAGCGACCTGCGCGAGCTCGACCTACGACAGCTCAAATACGGTGACTAAGCCCTCGACGTACTCCATCGCCGCGTGCAACCTCGAGCGGCGCGAGTGGGGAATCGCCGTGCAGTCGAAGTTTCTCGCGGTCGGCTCGGTCGTCCCCTGGGCCGAAGCCGAGGTCGGCGCCGTAGCCACCCAGGCGCTCGCAAACGTGGGCTACGGGCCGAACGGGCTCGAGCTGCTCAAGGCCGGGCATGCCGCCGACGAGGTCGTCCGGCGTCTGACCGAGGCAGACGAGGGCCGCGACGATCGTCAGCTCGGCGTCGTCGACGCACAGGGGCGCGCAGCGACGTACACCGGCTCCTCGTGCTTCGACTGGGCCGGCGGCGTCGCGGGGAGTGGATACGCGGCGCAGGGGAACATCCTCGTCTCCGAAGACACCGTGACCGCGCTCGCCCGCACGTTCGAGGAAACAGCCGGGAAGCCGCTCACGGAGAGGCTTCTCGACGCCCTAGCGGCCGGACAGGCGGCGGGCGGCGACCGCCGCGGGCAGCAGTCCGCGTCCCTCTACGTCGTCCGGAAGGGCGGGGGCTACGGCGGCACCTTCGACGTCGTGGTCGACCTGCGCGTAGACGACCACGCCACTCCGATCGCGGAGCTCGCCCGACTGTACGAGCAGCACGACGTGCTCTTCGGCCAGACGCCCGCGGAGGAATGGCTGGACGTTGACGACCGGCTCGCGCTCGAGCTGCGCGAGCGCCTCGACCGGCTCGGACACGACGACAGGGATCTCGGCGCGGCCTTCTTCGCCTGGGCTGGGGCTGAGAACCTCGAGGAGCGCGTAGACGGGGTCGAGCGCATCGACCCGGTCGTCCTCGAGGAGCTCAGGAAACGCTAGAGCCGCGATCGCCCGGGAGGCGTACGTCTCCCGCGCGCTCGCGCAGGCCGGGCACCGGGTCGGCCTCGGGCCGGGCGACGAGGAGGAGCGCGCCGAAGCCCTCGCTTCCGGCCAGCGCCTCCACGAGCAGATGCAGGCCGAGAGCGAGCGCGAACGCCTTGTGCGCCTGGTCGCCACCGAAGGGGATGAGTTCCTCCTTCTGGGCCTCGCCGAGGAGGACGTCGCCCCAGGTGACCTTCCCCATCGAGACGTCGGTGACGAGCGGCCGTCCGTCCGAGCTCGGGATGCCGATCGCGAGCGGGTTCGTCCCGGCCAGCGCCGGACCGCCCTCGGGCGCGGCGAGCCGCGGGGGCGACGTCGCGGTCAGAGCGGCGGCGAGCCCGCCCTCGGCGAGCCGGCGCACCCAGTAACCGAGCATCCCTGTCGGAAAGCAATCGGAGGCGACAACGACCCGCGCATGCTCAGGTGGATCGGCGAGCTGCGCCTCGACGATCCGGCCGAGGACGAGGTAGCCGAGAGCGCCTCCGCCCCGCCAGCGCTCGAAGCCGGGCTCGGAGACCGTCCGCTGCGGCTCGGCGACCGGATCGAGGTCGGGCAGCAAGGCGAGCCAGTCGATGCGCATCACGCCGTGGCTCGGCCGGCCGCGGCGGTCGGCGTCCTCGAAATGGTCCGCGAGCAAAGACGCGTCCGCCTCGCGGAACCCGAGACCGCGAAGCCGTTCGAAGGCCTCCCGCCCGGTCAGGCGGAGACGAGCGGGAGCGACTTGACGATGCCGACGCCCTGCTCGCGCTTCGTCTCGGAGATCGTCTGCGCCAGGGAGACGATCGCCCTCGAGACCTCGGCGTCGGGCTCGGCGAATACGATCGGCTCCCCCTCGTCGGCATAGGCGGCGAGGCGGGGGTCGAACGGGATCCGCCCGAGCAGCGGCGCGTCGACCTCTGCGGCGAGGGCGTCGCCCCCGCCGGAGCCGAAGAGCTCCTCGCCGGAGCCGACGAGCCGTGACATGTTCTCGACCACGCCGATGAGGCGCATGTTCGTCTTGCGCGCCATCTGCGCCGCCCGCACGGCCACCAGTTGGGCCGCGCGGTGCGGTGTCGTGACGACGACCGCCTCGGCGCGCGGCAGAAGCTGGCCGAGCGAGATGGCGACGTCGCCGGTCCCCGGCGGCATGTCGACGACGAGCGTGTCGAGCTCGCCCCAGTGCACATCGGAGAGAAACTGCTCGAGCGCGCGGTGGAGCATGGGTCCGCGCCACATGATCGGCGTGTTCTCGTCGAGGAAGAAGCCGATCGACATGACCTTGAGCCCGTCACGCACGGGCGGGACGATCATCTTGTCGACGACGACCGGCCGCTGGTGAATGCCGAGCATCGTCGGAATGGAGAAGCCGTACACGTCGGCGTCGAGGACGCCCGTGGGCCCCAGTTGCGAGAAAGCGGCCGCGAGGTTCGCCGCGAGGGAGGACTTGCCCACGCCCCCCTTGCCGCTGGCGACCGCGATGACGCGCGTGCTCGCATCGACCGAGATGCCTTCTCCGCGCTCCGTCACGCTCCCGCGCAGCTTCGTCGTCAGCGCGGTTTTCTCCTCTGGCGTCATCACGTCGAAGGAGAGCGACACGGACTGAACGGACGGAAGCGTTCCGACGGTCTGCGCCACCTGCTCCTCGAAGCTCGCCCGCAGCGGACAGCCCGGGACGGTCAGCGCGATCGTGACCTCGACGCGCGCGTCCTCGATAGAGATGTTCCGCACCATGTCGAGCTCGACGACAGAGCGGCCGAGCTCCGGATCGATGACGTCCTCGAGCGCGCGGAGGATCTCTTCACGGTTAGCGGCCATCGCGCCAAGGCTAGCAGGGGCGAGGATTCGGCCCATCCGGCGCGTATGAGGGGCCGTGAGGAGACGCGCACTCCTCGTCCTCGTTGTGCTCGCTCTCGTAGCGGTCTGGATCCCTCGTGGCGAGAGAGCGCCCGCGCAGGACGCGCCGCCCGCCCTGACCTCGGGGCTCCCGGCCTGGCTCGCGCCCGGCGGGCGACTCATCCTTGACGGCACCGCCACACCCGGCGCGCCGGTCGCCGTGCTCGCCGGCGAGCGGCGCCTGGGCCAGACCACGGCCGCGGGCGACGGGCATTTCCGCCTGCGCGCACGGGCTCCGCGAGCCGGGCTGCACGCGCTCACGCTCGAGAGCGGCACCGCCCTCGTCGACGCCGGGCGGCTGCGGGTGCGCCCGCTCGTCCTCGCCGCGGTCGGAGACGTCAACCTTGGTGACCGCGTCGGGCTGGCCATCAGCGCGTACGGCACGCGCTATCCCTGGCTTTCGGTCGCCCCGGTCCTCCAGCGCGCCGACCTCGCCGTCGCCAACCTCGAGTGCGCGATCTCAACGCGAGGGGCGCCGCTCGGGGGCAAGCGGTACACCTTCCGTGGACGGCCGGCCGCGCTCGCCGCTGCCGGGCGCTTCGCCGGGCTTGATGTCGTGTCGCTCGCCAACAACCATTCGCTCGACTACGGACGCGAGGCCTTCATCGACACGATCCGCCACGCCACGCGAGCCGGGATCTCGGTCACCGGAGGAGGATCGAATCTCGCCGCCGCCCGAACGCCCGCTGTGCGGGAGACGGGGGGTCTGCGGGTCGCCTTCCTCGCCTACTCGGACGTCCGCCCGCTCGGATTCGACGCCGG
>JBBDMP010000164.1:0-2655 GCA_040878265.1 Gaiellales bacterium
GGCAGCGGCTGATCGACCGCTCGGGGCGTCGCGTCGAGCCTACCGAGGCGGGGCTACGCGTGTACAGCAACGCCAAGCGCCTCCTCCAGCTCGAGGAGCAGCTGATCGAGGAGGTCGCAGCCGGTGACGACGCCGAGCTCGGAGGCACGCTGGCGATCGGGGCGTCGACCGGGCCGGGCGCCCATCTCGTGCCGCTTCTCCTCTGCGAGTTCCAGCGCCGCCATCCACACGTCCGCATTGCGCTGTCGATCTTCGACACTTACGCCGTGATCGACAAGGTCGCGGAGCGAGAGCTTGAGCTCGGCGTTGTCGGGGCGCTGCGCCGCCATCGGTCGCTCACCTTCGACCCGCTCGTCCAGGACGAGATCGTTCTCGCCGTCCCGCCCGGCCATCCGGCCGCGGGCGGAAAGCTGACACTGGAGCAGCTCCGCGAGGAGGAGCTGATCTCGATGCAGGAGGGTGCGGGCGTCCGCCAGGTGGTCGAGCAGGAGCTCCGGCGGGCCGGCCTGCCCGCTCGCGACCTCGAGCCGCGCCTCGAGCTGGGCCTACAGGAGTCGGTCAAGAGCGCGATCGCAGCGGGCTACGGGGTCGCCTTCATCTCGCGCACGGCGATCGAGGGCGAGCTCGCCGCCGGCACTCTCGCGGTCGCCCGCGTCGAGGGTCTCGAGCCGAAGCGGCAGATCTGGGTGGTGCGGTCGCGAGGGCGCCCACCGACCCGCGCGGCCGAAGCCTTCCTTGCCTTCGCCGCCGACGCCGCGTGATCGTCCGCTGGGGACTCGAGGAGCTCCCGAGTGTGCTCGCCGAGGCCGGTATCGAGCGACCCCTGCTCGTTGCGAGCGAGCGCTGGCGCGAGCTCGACCTGCCCGTGGCAGAGAGGTTTTACGGCGTCCGGGCGCATTCCCCGCTCGAGACCGTCGAAGCGGCCCGAGCGGCCGCCACGGACGTGGACGGGCTCGTCGCCCTCGGCGGCGGCAGCGCAATCGACACCGCCAAAGCGGTCTCAGCAGAGACCGGCCTGCCCGTGGTCTCGATTCCCACGACCTACTCCGGCGCTGAGTGGACGTCCTTCTTCGGGGTCCGCGACGAGGAGCACAGCGTCAAGGGAGGGGGCGGCGGGGCCAAGTCCGTCGGCATCGTCTACGAGCCGCAGCTGACGCTCGACCTGCCGCCCGCCGAGACGGGAGGCACGGCGCTCAACGCGCTCGCGCACTGTGCCGAGGCGCTCTACGTGAAGGGGAAGAATTCAGACGCCGACCGAGAAGCGCTCGAGGGCGCGCGCCTCATCTCCGAGTGGCTTCCGCTCGTGCTCGCCGACGGCCGCTACGAGGAGGGCAGACGCCGCCTACTCGAGGGGGCGATGCACGCCGGCGTGGCTCTGGCCGGAGCCGGCCTCGGACTCGGCCACGCAATGGCCCAGGCGCTGGGAGGACGTTACGGCCTCTCGCACGGCGCTCTCAACGCGATCTGCCTGCCGCCGGCGCTCCGCTTCAACAGCACGGTTGCGGCGGAGGAGATCGCGCGTCTCGGAGAGGCGATGCGCGCCGAGGACCCGGCCGAGCGCGCCCGGGAGCTTGCCCGCCTGGCCGGTTTCACCCTCCTTCGCCATCTCGGCGTCCCGCGTGACGAGCTCGGCGAGATCGCCGAGGCTGCCGCCCAGCGCGGCGGCGCGCGCGCGAACCCGCGGCCCGCGAGTCCCGAGGAGATTCGGGAGCTCTACGAGAGCGTCTGGTAGGAATGCCGTCCGTGGCCGACGATTGGCGCGTGACGGTGGACTTCGACGACGAGGCGGACGGCACCGACCTCGTCGAATGGCTTCAGGCTGCCCGATTCGAGGCCGCTGAACGCGGTCGGTTCGGGGACCGCGTGATCGTCAGCCGCGACGGCGCGCGGGTCTATCTGTACGCCGATTCGGATGAGCGCGCCCGGGAGGCCCTGATCCGGGTCGAGGAGCGCCTCGCGGAAGCCGGCCGCGCTGCGCGGCTCTCGCTCGCCCACTGGCATCCGGTGTCGCAGGAGTGGGAGGACGCCGAGGTCCCGCTGCCGCAAACGGAGGCGGAGGTGGACGCGGAGGAGGATGTCCGCCAGGCTCGCGAGGCGGCGGAGTCGCTCGAGCGCGGCTACGCCGCGTGGGAGGTACGAGTCGAGCTGTCGAGCCCCGAGGAGACGGCCCGGCTCGCCGAGCGCCTCGAGTCGGAGGGAATCCCGGTCGTGCGCCGTCACCGCTATCTGCTGGCGGGCGCGGCCAATGAGGACGAGGCCGACGCGCTCGCCGACCGTCTCCGGAGCGAGTCGCCGAGCGCGCGCATCGAGGTCGAGCCGGGCGGGGCGAGCGTCTGGGAGGTCATGCCCCAGAACCCGTTCGCCATCTTCGGCGGCCTCGGCGGCTGACTTCGAGCTTCCGCGCGACGAGCTTCCTGCTCGCCGCGCGTTGACCCGTACCTGCGACCGAGGTAACTGCCGTGGAAGAGAGAGTGGAGCGAGGGCGCTTCTTGCGCCGTATGAGGATCCTGAGGCCGCTCGCCGAGCGGGACTTCGCGCTGCTCTGGGCCGGGACGACGATCTCCCTGATCGGCAGCGGGATCTACTACGTCGCGCTGGCGTGGCAGGTGTACGAGCTGTCGGACTCGCCGACGGCCCTGTCGATCGTCGGGGTTG
>JBBDMP010000165.1:0-14728 GCA_040878265.1 Gaiellales bacterium
TACCTCTCGGTCCACGAAGCCCTCAAGCACGCGGGAATCCACCACGGCGTCGGCGTGCAGGTCGGCTGGTTCGATGCCGAGGGCATGAGCCTCGAGGAGGCCGCCGAAGAGCTCGAGCGCTACGACGGCGTTCTCGTCCCGGGCGGCTTCGGCTCGCGCGGCTGGGAGGGGAAGATCACGGCTTGCCGGACTGCCCGCGAGCGCGGCGTCCCGTACCTGGGCATCTGCCTCGGGATGCAGGTCGCCATCTCGGAGTTCGCGCGCCATGTCGTCGGGCTCGAAGGCGCCAACTCGACCGAGATGGACCCGGAAACGCCGTACCCCGTCATCGACCTTCTGCCCGAGCAGAAGGAGATCGAGGACCTCGGCGGCACGATGCGCCTCGGCGCTGACGCCGTCGACCTCGCGGAGGGGACTCGGGCCTACGCGGCCTACGGCGAGACCGTTGTCCACGAGCGCCACCGGCACCGTTACGAGGTGAACAACCACTTCCGCCCAGCGCTCGAGCAAGCCGGGCTGATCGTGTCCGGGACCTTCCAGGAGGGACGTTTAGTGGAGGTCATCGAGCTGCCCGACCATCCCTGGTTCGTCGCGAGCCAGTTCCACCCGGAGTTCAAGTCCCGCCCGACTCGCCCGGCGCCCCTCTTCCGTGACTTCGTCGGGGCTGCGCGCGAACGGTCGCTCGCGCGCGGCGCCGCAGTCCGGGCTGCCGCGAACTAACTCCGAACTAAGCCTAGAATCGCGCGGATGCAGCAGGCGCTGGGTCCCGCGGTCCTCCATCTCTTCCTCGAGCTCGCGGCAATGCCGAGCCCGTCCGGCTCCGAGGGAGCGGTGGCCGAGCACATTCGGCGCTATCTCGCTCCGCTCGGGATCCCTGTCGAGGAAGACGAGGCGGGCAACCTTCTCGCTCGCGTCGCGCCGACGGACGGAAACGGTGGCGCGCCCATCTTCCTCTGCGCGCACATGGACACCGTGCCGCCGCTTGGCCCGATCGAGCCGGTCGTCGAGGAGGGCATTGTGCGGAACGCGGGCGGGACGATCCTCGGTGCCGACAACAAGGCGTCGGTCGCCGTCATGCTCGAGGCTGCCCGCGAGCTGGTCTCCGAGCCGAGGCCGCACGCGGGCGTGGAGCTCCTCTTCACCGTTCGGGAGGAGACCGGGCTCGAAGGCGCCAAGGCCTTTGACGCCGGCCGTCTCCAGGCGCAGATGGGGTTCGTCTACGACTATTCCGGCCAAGTGGGCGACGTCGTGACCGCGGCGCCCTCAGGCCGGACGCTCGACGTGCTGTTCAAGGGGCGCTCGGCGCACGCGGGGATCAACCCTGAAGACGGGCGCTCAGCCATCTACGCGGCGGCGCGGGCCATCTCCGACCTGCGGCTTGGGCGGATCGACGAGGAGACGACGGCAAACGTCGGGACGATCTCGGGAGGCTCGGCTCGAAACGTCGTGCCGGAGCGGTGTGAGCTGCGCGCCGAGGCCCGCTCGCGAGACGAGCGGAAGCTCGCCGACCTCGTCCAGGAAATGCTCGATGCCTTCTCGTTCGCAGCGTCGGTGGCCGAGTGCGAGGTCGAGACCCGTGTCGAGGAGAAGTACCGCGGCTACACGCTTCCTCCCGACGATCCGGCCTACGCGCTCGCCTGCTCGGCCCTCGAGCGCGCCGGGTTCGAGCCTCGCCCGGTCGCGGTTGGCGGCGGCGCCGACGCGAACGTCTTCAAGGAGCGCGGCGTGCTCTGTGTGAACCTCGGGACCGGGATGACAGACGTGCACACGCCCCAGGAGCACATCGCGGTCGCCGACCTCGAGGCGATGCTCGCGGTGACCCACGAGCTCTTCGATCTCGCCCGTGGCGCTGACGCTTAGGCGCGGTCGCGTAGACGCGATCCACGAACGGCACGACGGGCTCGTGCGCCTGGAGGTCGACGGCCGGCCCTGCGTCGCCTACCCGCGCCTGACGGGGCCGGTCGCCCTCGGGGACGAGGTGCTGGTGAACGTGCAGGCGCTTGAGCTCGAGCTCGGTTCGGGCGGCTTCGACATCCTCTACGTCAACCTGACGCGCGGCCTCGACCTCGTGCCGGAGCCCGGCGCGCACGTGATGAAGCTTCCGTACACGCCGCTGCAGCACGCAGCCCGGCATGCGGAGGAGGGAACCGAGCTGCCGGAGCGGCTTGACGGCATGCCGGTCGTCGCGACGTCGCTACACAGTCAGCTTGCGCCCGTGTGCGCGGGACTGCGCAACCCCCGCGTCGCGTATATCCAGATCGCAGGCGGAGCGCTTCCGGTTTCGCTTTCGGATGCGGTGCGGGGGCTGAAGGAGCGCGGGCTCTTGAACCTGGCGATCGGTGCGGGAGCGTGCTTCGGCGGAGACGACGATTGCGCCAACGTGTACTCGGCACTCGCGGTCGCACGGGCGCGGGGGGCGGAAGCGGTTGTCTGCGGCATCGGCCCCGGCATCGTCGGCACCGGCACGTCCCTCGGCCACGGCGGCGTCGTGGCGGCAGCGGCGGCGAACGCGGCGAATGCGCTCGGAGGCACCCCGATCATCGCGCCGCGAGTGTCGGGCGCGGACCGGCGCGAGCGCCACCGCGGCGTCTCGCACCACACGCTGGCGGCGCTCGCGCTCTGTCTCGGCCCTGTGAGAGTGGCCTGGCCCGCCGGGCTGGCCGCGCCGGCCGAGCTGGGCGCCGTCGATGAGGTCGACGTGAGCGGGTGGGCCGAGGCCTGCGCGGGGCTGCCGCTCTCGCATATGGGCCGCGGGCCCGACGAGGATCCCGACTTCTTCGCCGCCGCTTTTGCGGCCGGAAGGCTGGCTGCAAGCCTGATTCCTTGAGCCCGGCGGCGGACCGTCGGGTATCTTTGGCGCGCTTTGCGGATCGGCGTCGTCAAGGAGATCAAGGCGGACGAGTACCGCGTCGCGCTTACGCCTGCCGGGGCGGGCGAGCTTCAGAGGCGCGGCCACGAGGTGATCGTCGAGCAGGGCGCGGGGGCGGGCAGCGCGTTCACGGACGCCGCGTACGAAGCCGTCGGCGCGCGCATCGCCTCGGTTGACGAGACCTGGGCCGCAGCCGACCTCCTGCTCAAGGTGAAGGAGCCTTTGCCGGAGGAGTACTCGCGGCTACGCGAGGGCCTCATCCTCTTCACCTACCTGCACCTGGCGGCGGATGAGCGCCTCACGCGGGCGTTGCTCGAGAGCGGCGCCATCTGCGTGGCCTATGAAACGGTCGAGACCGACGACCGCCGCCTGCCGCTCCTCGCGCCCATGAGCGAGGTTGCCGGCCGCCTTGCGACGCAGATGGGGGCGTGGGCGCTCGAACGGGCCCAGGGCGGGCGCGGGATTCTTCTCGGCGGTGTGCCGGGTGTTCCACCGGCGAAGGTTGTCGTTCTAGGCGGCGGAATCGTCGGCTACAACGCCGCGCTGATCGCGGTCGGCATGCAGGCGGACGTCTGGGTTCTCGACAAGTCGGTCGAGCGGATGCGCGACCTCGAGATGATGCTCGACGGCCGCATCACGCTTGCCATGTCGAACCAGCTTCAAATCCAAAGCACGGTCAGTGATGCGGACCTCGTCATCGGCGCCGTCCTCATCCACGGCGCCCGTGCTCCGAAGCTGATCACGCGGGAGATGCTCGGTGGCATGAAGCCGGGCTCCGTGCTCGTCGATGTCGCCATCGACCAGGGCGGCTGCTTCGAGACGTCCCACCCGACGACGCACTCCGACCCGATCTACGAGGTGGACGGGATCGTGCACTACTGCGTCGCCAACATGCCGGGCGCCGTGCCGATCACGTCGACGCTCGGGCTCATGAACGTGACTCTGCCCTACGTGGAGGAGATCGCGGACTATGGGATTCGCGACGCGATCGCCCGCGACCCCGCGCTGGCCCGCGGGGTGAACGTCTGGGAGGGCAAGCTCACCTACGAGGCCGTAGCCGAGGCCCACGGGCTCGAATACTCGAAGCTCGAGGAAGCGCTGTTGGAGCCCGTCTAGCCGGCCTCGGCCGGTTTCGGCTTTTCGTCCTTGTCGCCCGGGGTCAGCTTGATGACAACCCAGGTCACGGCTGCCGCCAGCGCGATGACGCCGACGATCCAGACCGCCATTCCGAAGAGACCGAGGATGACGTCCATCGCCGCTTAGAATAGCTTCGTGCCGCGCGCCTGCGTGATCGTGCTGGACGCGGTTGGAGCAGGCGAGCTTCCGGACGCGGCGGAGTACGGTGACGAGGGGTCGCACACCCTCGCGAACGTCGCCCGCGCGGTCGGGGGACTCGACCTACCCAACCTCGAGCATCTCGGCCTCGGGAACGTCGACGAGCTGGAGGGGTGCCCACGGCAGCCGCATGCGCCCGCGCTGGCGGGACGTCTGCTCGAGCGGTCGAAGGGCAAGGACACGACGGCCGGCCATTGGGAGCTCATGGGCATCGTCACGCCCGTGGCGCTGCCTACCTATCCCCACGGCTTTCCCTTCGACGTGATCGAGGGATTCGCGCACCGGACCGGCCGCGGCGTCCTCGGGAACAAGCCTGAATCCGGAACGGAGATCATCGAGGAGCTCGGCGAGGAGCACCAGCGGACGGGCAAGTGGATCGTCTACACCTCGGCGGACTCGGTCTTTCAGATTGCCGCCCACGAGGAGACGATCCCGCTCGACGAGCTCTACGCCGCCTGCGAGATCGCGCGCGAGATCCTCACCGGGAAGCACGCTGTGGGGCGGGTGATCGCGCGCCCGTTCATCGGCGAGCCCGGGAACTACACCCGAACGCCGAATCGGCACGACTGGTCCCTGAAGCCGCGGCAGCCCAACTACCTGACGCTCGTGCGCGAAGCCGGCCGGGAAGTGCACGGCATCGGGAAGATCCACGACATCTTCGCGGGTGTCGACATCGACCACTCGCATCCGACGAAGTCGAACATCGAGGGGATCCAGCAGACGGAGTCTCTTCTGCGTGAGCTCGAGGACGGCTTCGTGTTCGTCAACCTCGTCGAGACCGACATGCTCTGGGGCCACCGGAACGACCCGGTCAACTTCCACCGCTGCCTCCAGGACTTCGACCGGCGCTTGCCCGACCTGCTCGAGGCGCTGCGGCCGAACGACCTGTTCATCCTCACCTCCGACCACGGGTGCGATCCGACGACTCCATCCACGGATCATTCGCGCGAGCACGCGCTCCTGCTCGCCTATGTCGAGGGGAGAAACGTGGACGGGGAGACGCACCAAGGGGAGTTCGCCGACGTCGGGGCGACTGTGAACGCCTGGCTCGGGGGAAAGGCACCGGGACGGGGAATTCCGGGGACGCCGCTCCTGGACCAGTCGTGATCCGCCCCGCCGAGCTGATTCAGCGCAAGCGGGACGGCGGCGAGCTCGCGAAGGAGGAGATCGCCGAGCTCGTCCTGGCGTACGCCCGCGACGAGGTGCCCGACTACCAGATGGCCGCGTTCTGCATGGCCGTGTACTTCAAGAGCCTGACCGCAGCCGAGACCCACGCCCTCACGGACGCGTTCATCGAGAGCGGCGAGACAGTCGATCTGTCCCCGCTGGGCCGCCGTGTCGTCGACAAGCACTCGACGGGAGGCGTCGGAGACAAGACCTCGATCGCGCTCGGGCCGATCGTCGCGGCCTGCGACGTTCCGTTCGCCAAGATGAGCGGCCGAGGGCTCGGGCACACCGGCGGCACGCTGGACAAACTCGAGTCGATTCCGGGCTTTCGGATCGACCTAAGCCGCGACGAGTTCCTGGAGACCGTGCGCGACGTGGGCGTCGCGATCATCGGCCAGACGGCGGAGCTCGTGCCCGCGGACAAGCGGCTCTATGCCCTGCGGGACGTTACGGCGACGGTGGACATCATCCCGCTCATCGCCTCGAGCATCATGTCCAAGAAGATCGCCGGCGGCGCCGACGCGATCGTGCTCGACGTCAAGGTCGGCGACGGGGCCTTCATGAAAACGATCGAATCGGCGCGCGAGCTCGCAGAGGCGATGCTCGAGCTCGGTCGGCGGGCAGGCCGGCAGGTCGTCTGCGAGCTGACGGACATGGACCAGCCGCTCGGGCGCGCGGTTGGGAACGCGCTCGAGATCCGTGAGGCGGTCGCCACACTGCGCGGAGAGGGCCCGCCGGACTTCACCGAGCTCGTGCTCGGCTCGGCCGGGCAGCTTCTCGCGCTCTCCGACCTCGGGGTCGACGAGGAGGCGGGCCGCCGCCGCGCCGAGGAGGCGGTCACGAGCGGAGCCGCGCTCGAGCGCTACGAACGGTGGATTCGCGCTCAGGGAGGCGACCCGGCGCTCGACGCACTTCCGAGCGCACATGTCATCCGCCCGGTCTCCGCGCAGGAGCGTGGCTACGTGCAGCGAATCGGAGCCGTCGCGGTCGGCGAAGCCGCTTTCCGTCTCGGTGCAGGCCGCATGCGCAAGGACGACGTCATCGACCATGCCGTCGGAGTCATCTGCCTCGCCAAGCACGGCGATTTGGTCGCGGCAGGCGAGCCTCTCGCGGAGGTGCACGCCTCCGACGAGGACGCAGCCGGCCGCGCGGTCACCGAGGTCGCAGCCGCTTACCGGCTCGGCCCGGACGAGCCCGAGCCACGCCCGATCGTCCTCGAAGTCCTCGCCTGACGGGGAAGACGACACATGCCCGAGCTACCCGAGGTCGAGACGATTCGGCAACGGCTCGCGCCGGTCCTGACCGGGCGCAGGTTCGACCGCGTCACGATCGGCGACCCAAGGCTGACGAGGCCCGAACCGCCCGAGCTTGTCGCCGCCGCCCTCGAGGGCGAGCGCGTCCGCGAGGTGGGGCGTCGCGGCAAGTATTTGATTTTCGCCTTCGAGAGCGGGCGGCACCTCCTCGTTCATTTGCGCATGACGGGCTCGCTCCAGCATCCGGTGAGCGGCGGGCTAGACGCCGATCCGCATCGGCGAGCAGTTGTCAGGTTAGACGACGGGTCGGACGTCGCCTATCGCGACGTCCGCCGCTTCGGCACCTGGGCGCTCCTCGAGCCGGGAGAGCTAGACGAGTACTTCGCCGCGCGGCGGCTCGGGAGCGAGCCCCTGGAGCGGAGCTTCACCAGCCGCGCCCTCGCACGCGCTTTCGCGGGTCGGCGAGCGCCGCTCAAGGCGGCCCTGCTCGACCAGCGCGCGGCGGCGGGGCTGGGGAACATCTACGTCGACGAGGCGCTGTGGCGCGCTCGCCTGCATCCTTTGCGGCCCGCCGGCGAGCTCGGGCAGCAAGAGCTCAAGGTTCTGCGCAAGGCGATCCGGGAAGTCCTTGAGATGGGGATCGCGCGCCAGGGCGCAAGCCTGCGCGATTACCGGGATCCGGCCGGGCGCAGTGGCGCGATGCAGGACGCCTTCCGGGTTTACGGCCGCGCCGGCCAGCCGTGCCCTCGGTGCGGCACTCCGATCGAGAAGATTCGGGTAGGCGGCCGCGGCACGTGGTACTGCCCCTCGTGTCAGCAGCGCGAGCCCAGTTAGCATCGACCTCGTGGAGCCCTGGTCGTACGAGTTTCGGGGCCGCCTCGACGAGGCGGAGATCGAGAGCAAGGCACTCGAGGGAAACGCGCTCGGCGACCCGCACGTCCGTCCGCTCTGGGTCTACCTGCCGCCGGGATACGACGACGATCCGGAGCGTCGCTACCCGTCCATCTACGTCATCCAGGGGCTCACGGGCCAGCTCGACATGTGGCGGAACCGGTCTGCCTTCCGCAAGAACTTCCCCGAGCTCGCGGACGACCTCTTCGCGCATGGTGAGACCGAGCCGGCCATCCTCGTCTTCGTCGACTGCTGGACGTTGCTTGGCGGCAGCCAGTTCCTCGACTCGCCGGCGACAGGCCGCTACCACACGTACCTTTGCGACGAGGTCGTCGCGTGGGTCGACGAGCGCTACCGGACGCTTCCCGCGCGCGACAACCGGGGGATCACCGGCAAGTCGAGCGGCGGCTACGGCGCCATGATCACGCCGATGCTCCGGCCGGATGTCTTCGGCGGCCTCGCCACGCACGCGGGCGACGCGCTCTTCGAGGCGTGCTACCTGCCGGAGTTCCGTGAGGCCGCCCGAACCCTTCGCGACGAGTACGACGGATTGTACGAGCGCTTCTGGGACGACTTCCGCGCCCGTCCGGCATTCGCGAAGAAGTCCGACCACGTCCTCCTCAATACCTGGTGCATGGCGGCCTGTTACTCGGCGGATGACGACGGCACGGTGCGCGTGCCGTTCGAGCCGGCCACCGGGAAGCTCGTCCCCGACGTCTGGGAGCGCTGGCTGGAGCGTGACCCCGTCCGCATGGTCGCGCGCCACGCGGACGCTCTCCGCTCGCTCAAGGCGATCTACATCGACTCGGGAAAGCGCGACGAGTTCTACCTCGACCTCGGCGCCGAGGCCTTTCGCCGCGAGCTCGCCGCGATCGGAGTCGAGGATGTCTTCTTCGAGCTCTTCGACGCCACGCACATGGCGATCGAGTACCGCTATCCGCTCGCGATCAGCTACCTCGCCGAGCGGCTCGCGCCTGCGGGTTAGGCGGCTAGCTGCTCGAGCCGCCCTTCGCGGTCGAGCTGCCAGAGCTCCATGAAGCCGCCGATCGGCCGGCCGTCGACGAGGATCTGCGGCACGGTCCAGCGCCCGGTCAAGTCGAGGAGCTTGCGGCGAAACTCGAGGTCTCCGTCCAGGCGGATCTCCTCGTACGGGATGCCGCGGTCGTCCAGAAGCGCCTTCGCCCTCGTGCAGTAGCCGCACCACGCGGTTGTGTACATCTGGACCCTGGCCATCCTTGTTTAGAACGCATTTGCGGCCAAAAGGATTCCGCCGTGGCCGGGGCTAGACTCCGCTCCGTGCCCTCCCGCACGACGAAGACGGAGGCGGTCGTGCTCCGCTCGATCCGCTTCGCCGAGGCCGACTGCGTCCTCCACCTCTACACCCTCGAGAAGGGGCGCGTCGGCGCGATTGCCAAGGGCGTCCGCAAGACGAGCTCCCGCTTCGGCGGCCGGCTGGAGCCTTTCAGCCATGTCGAGCTGCTCCTGCACGAGGGCCGCGGCGAGCTCCAGACCGTTCGCGGCGCCGACCTCGTCCGCTCCCACGATCGGAGCAGGGCGGACGGGTATCGCCTCTCGGTCGGGCACATCGGGCTCGAGGCGATGCTTCGGCTCTTCGTCGAACAGGAGCGAAACCCGTCGGCCTTCCATGCGCTCACGCGCTTCCTCGACCTCCTGGACGAGGTCGACGCGGCAGACATCCCCACCACCCACCCCCAAACGGGGTCACCACCGGCCCAACCTGCACTCGATCCGCTCGTCCTCTCCTTCCAGCTCAAGCTGCTCTGGCTCTCCGGCTACCTGCCCCATCTCACGAGCTGCGCCGGCTGCGGCGAGGACCGGCCGCTCGTCGGCTTCTCGGCACAGGCGGGGGGAGGGGTATGCGCTGAATGTGGACAGGGCGCCGTCGCACTTTCACCGGCCGGCTTCGAAGGCATCCGCGGCCTGCTCGAGCGACCGTTGGCCGATTCTCGCGCCGCCCTCCTGACTGCCGAGGCATCGCGCCAGTGCCTGCGCGTGATCGAGACGTCGTACGAGATCCACGGCGGCTTCCGGCTGCGAACGCTCGCGCGCGCGTGAGCGCTCCGACCTACCAGGAAACGATCGCGGCCCTCCAGCGCTACTGGGCCGACTATGGCTGCGTCGTCATGCAGCCGTACCACACCGAGGTCGCGGCGGGGACGATGAACCCGGCGACGTTCCTACGCTGCCTCGGTCCGCAGCCGTGGAAGACCGCGTACGTGGAGCCCTCGATCCGCCCGCTGGACGGCCGCTATGGCGAGAACCCGTTCCGCTTTCAGCACTACTTCCAGTACCAGGTGGTGCTCAAGCCGGCGCCCGAGAACGTGCTCGATGTCTACTTCGGCTCGCTGGAGGCGATCGGGATCGACCTCCGAAAGCACGACGTCCGTCTCGTCGAGGACGACTGGGAGCAGCCAACGCTCGGCGCCTGGGGACTCGGCTGGGAGGTCTGGTGCGACGGCATGGAGATCACCCAGTGGACGTATTTCCAGCAGCTCGGGGGGCTGGAGCTCGACCTCGTCCCGGCCGAGATGACCTACGGCCTCGAGCGCCTGACCATGTTCCTCCAGGGAAAACGGACGGCGTTCGACCTCGAGTGGGCGCCCGGCGTGACTTGGGGCGAGGTCTACCGGGAGAGCGAGCGCCAGTGGTCGATCTACAACTTCGAGAAAGCCCCCATCGACGTTCTCACCCGCCGGTTCGGCGAGCATGAGGAGGAGTGCAAGGCGCTCGTCGAGGAGCGCCTGCCGCTCCCGGCCTACGACCAGGTGCTCAAGTGCTCCCACACGTTCAACCTGCTGGACGCGCGCGGCGCGCTCTCTGCAACCGAGCGGGCGGCTTACATCGGGCGCGTTCGGAACCTCGCCCGGTCGGTCGCACAGCTCTACGTCGAGATGGAGACGAATGGCGACGCTGCTCTTTGAGATCGGCTGCGAGGAGCTCCCCGCGTGGGCCTGCCGGGAGGCGGAGGTCCAGCTCCCCGGCCTCTGCGAGCGGGAGCTCGGCCGCCGTCCCGACGAGCTCTTGCTCGGACCCCGACGTCTCGCGCTACTCGTCCGAGACTTGCCCGAGCGCTCGCCCGACGAATGGGTCAAAGGCCCGCCGGAGCACATGCGCGAGCAGGCCGCCGAGGGGTTCGCGCGCAAGCAGGGCGTCGCGGTCGCAGACCTCGAGGTGCGCGAGGGCTTCTTCGGCGTCACACGCCCCGGGGGGCCGGTCGCGGAGGCTCTCCCCGGACGGCTTGACGCGATCGTCCAGGGCCTGACGTTCTCGAAGTCGATGGTCTGGGAAGCCGGCGGCCTCCGCTTCGCCCGG
Organism: Gaiellales bacterium; assembly: GCA_040878265.1. GTDB lineage: Bacteria > Actinomycetota > Thermoleophilia > Gaiellales > Gaiellaceae > JBBDMP01. The sequence goes on from JBBDMP010000165.1 coordinate 10,849, forward strand.
CCGGTCCGCTGGCGCCTCGCGAAGCTCGACGCCGCCGACATCGCCGGCGACGGCGCCTCCTACGGGCACCGCTTCACGCACGGTCGAGTCGAGGTGCCGGAGGCTGAGACATACGCGGAGAAGCTGCGCGCGGCCGGTGTCGAGCCGGACCAGGCTGCCCGTCGCAGCGCCATCGTCGGGGGCCTGGACGCGATCGGCGGCTGGAGCGACCCCGCCGCCGTCCTCGAGGAGGTCGTCTTCCTCGTCGAGAGCCCCGTCGTGCTCGCGGGCAGCTTCGACGAGCGCTTCTTGCAGCTCCCCCGGCGCGTCGTCGAGACCGCCATGCAGTCGCACCAGCGCTACTTCCCGCTCGAGGGTGCCCGGTTTGCCTTCGTCGCGAACGGGGGTGATCCGGAGACCGTGGTCGCCGGCAACGAGCAGGTGCTCGAGGGGCGGCTCGAGGACGCGTCCTTCACCTTCGAGCGCGACGTTGCGAAAGGAATCGAGGTGCTCGCCGAAGAGGCGGGGCGGATCACGTTTGTCGCGGGGGCAGGCACCTTCGCGGACAAGACGGCGCGGCTCGTCGCGCTGGCCGAGGCTCTAGGCGGGGGCGAGGCCTCCTTGGAGGCGGCGCGCCTCGCCAAGGCCGACCAGGCGGCCGAGCTCGTTCGCGAGTTCCCCGACCTGGAAGGCCACATCGGCGCCGAGTACGCACGACTCGCGGGCTTCCCGGAGGCCGTCTGTGCGGCGATCGACGAGCAGTACCTGCCGGAGTTCGCGGGCGGGCCGCTTCCCTCCACCGAGCCCGGGCGCGTCCTCGCCGCCGCCGAGAAGGTCGACAACCTCACGGTGGCGTTCGCGCTCGGGCAGCGGCCGTCGGGCTCGCGGGATCCCTACGGCCTTCGCCGTGCCGCGATCGGCCTCTGCCGGCTCGCGCTCGAGGGCGGTCTGCGGATCGACCTTCATCAGCTCGTCGACCTCGACCAGCGCCTGCTGCTCGGGGGCGGCGTCGAGCTCGAGCAGGACCCGGGGCCTGTCTTCGACTTCGTCGTGGAGCGCTTCGAAGGGCTTCTCGACATCCCGGTCGAATATGTCCGCGCCGCTCGGCATGCGTGGATCAGCGATCTCGCCGGGCGGGCACGGCTGGCTGAATGGCTCGCCGCGCTGGGCGAGGAGATCGAACCGTTGCACACCGCCTATACGAGGGCGTCGAAGATCGTGGGCGACGTCGCGCTCGATACGCCGGCTCGCGACGATCTTCTCACGGAGCCCGCGGAGCTCGAGCTTCAGGACACCGTTGGCCGCGCGTGGCCGGAGATCAAGGGGTCGCTCGACGCGCTCGACTTCGACGACGCCTTTCGCGCGGCGAGCAAGATACCCCCCGTCGTCGACCGCTTCTTCGATGAGGTCATGGTGATGGCGGAGGACGAATCGATTCGAGAGAACCGCTTGAGGCTGCTCACCGACGTGAAGGCAACGCTGGGTCACTTTGGAGACCTCGCGCAGATTCCGCGCTGACATGCCCGACGTACTCGAGCTCCATGTCCTGTCCGACTCCACCGGTGAGACGGCCGTGCGACTTGCCGAGGCGGTCGAGCGCCAGTTCCCAGAGCAGGAGTTCGAGCTCGTACGCCACCCGCGGATCACGAACGTGGACGACGTCCAGCTTGCGGCGGCCCGCGCCCGCGGGCGCCGCGCCGTGGTCATGTACACACTCGTCGAGCCGAAGCTCCGCGAGGCGATGCGCACGCTCTGCAAGCGGTACCGGCTTCACTACTGCGACCTGCTGGGACACCCGCTCGATGCGGTCGCGCGCGTCTCGGGCCAGGCGGCGACCATGACTCCTGCGGCTCAGCCGGTTCTCGACTCGAGCTACTTCAAGCGAATGGAGGCGATCGAGTTCGCCGTTCGGTTCGACGACGGTGTCGGCGCACACGGTCTCAAGGACGCAGACATCGTGCTCGTGGGCGTGTCGCGGAGCTCGAAGACGCCGCTCTCGATGTACCTCGCCTACCTGGGCTACAAGACCGCGAACGTGCCGCTCGTCAAGGAGGTCGACCCCCCGAAGGAGCTTTTCGAGATCGATCCTTCAAGGATCGTCGGGCTGACGATCGACGCGGGCGCGCTCGCCGAGATCCGGCAGGAGCGGGCGCGCCACCTGCGGGGAACGAAGACCCGTTACGCGGAGCTGAACGCGATCTACGAGGAGCTCGAGTACGCCGAGGCGATCCACCGGCGCCTCGGCTGTCCCGTGATCGAGGTCTCGAACCTTGCGATCGAGGAGACCGCGCGCCGCATCGTCCGCATCGTCGAAGAACGCCGGCTGGCCCAGAGGTCGTCCAAGGCGGCCTCGTGAGGGAGAAGAGGAAGATCCCCTGGTACTACTGGCCGTGGTGGATGGCGATCCTCGCCGTCGCCCTGTTCGTCTTCTACGTCCTCTTCACGCCCGTGTGGATGGGCATCCGCTTCGTCTCCTGGCTGGCCGAGCGGCGGCATCTGTGACCGATCACTGACCGGTCACAAAAGAGAGGCGGCCCGTGGTGCAGAGCCGCCTCAACTCGGGCCGAGACGTAGGCTGCGGCGCCCCACGTCTGGCATAGCCCGGTAGTCGGACGATGGCTCTGCTGGGGTAGGTCGGGTAGTACCCGAGAGGGTGAGGTGTCGGAAAATCCCTCGAAATGGGAAAATCTGACTGCCGCGATGGCCACCTACGTCTACGACTTCAACGGGGCCGCTGACCTCGGCCGCGAGCTCCTCGGCGGGAAGGGAGCGGGCCTCGCGGAGATGACCGCGATCGGCATCCCGGTGCCGGCCGGGTTCACGGTCACGACGGAGGCGTGCGTCGAGTACATGCGGAACGGCCGCGAGCTTCCACCGGGGCTCGAGGGCGAGATCGCGGCACATCTCGAACGGCTCGAGCAGGAGACGGGCAAGCACTTCGGTGACCCGCGGGACCCACTCCTCGTCTCCGTTCGCTCGGGCGCGGCGGTGTCGATGCCGGGGATGATGGACACGATCCTCAACCTCGGCCTGAACGACGAGGCCGTGGAAGGTCTCGCGCGCGCGACGGGCAACGAGCGCTTTGCCTACGACGCCTACCGGCGCCTGATCCAGATGTACGGCGAGGTCGTCGACGGGATCGACGCCGCTCGCTTCGAGGTCAGCCAGGACGCCGAACTCTCCGCCGGCGAGCTGAAAGAGCTCGCCGAACGCTTCAAGGCCGTCTACCGCGAGGACACGGGCTCCGACTTCCCCGAGGACGCGCGTGAGCAGCTCGGGCGGGCCGTCCGGGCGGTGTTCGATTCCTGGGAGACGCCCCGGGCGCAGGTGTATCGGCGTGCGCACGACATCCCCGACGACCTCGGGACGGCCGTCAGCGTCGTGCAGATGGTCTTCGGCAACAAGGGTGAGGAGTCCGGCACGGGCGTGGCGTTCACGCGCGATCCCTCCACGGGCGAGCCCGGGCCGTGGGGCGAGTTCCTCGTCAACGCGCAAGGGGAGGATGTCGTCGCGGGGATTCGGACCCCACAGCCGATCGAGCGCATGAGGAACCGTCTACCGGACGCGTATGCCGAGCTCGTCGAGGCGATGCGGCGGCTCGAAGACCACTACCGCGAGATGCAGGACATCGAGTTCACGGTCGAGGACGGCCGGCTCTATCTGCTCCAGACCCGAAGCGGCAAGCGAACTGCCGCCGCCGCGTTGCGGATCGCGGTGGACCTGGTCGACGAGGGAGCGATCTCTCGCGAGGAAGCCGTCGCCCGCATCGACCCCGGCCAGCTCAACCAGCTCCTGCATCCGATGCTCGACCCGCGCGCGGAGTACGAGGTCGCCGCGAAGGGCCTGAATGCCTCGCCCGGAGCGGCCGTCGGGCGAGTGGTGCTCGACGCGGATGCCGCCG
>JBBDMP010000166.1:0-2625 GCA_040878265.1 Gaiellales bacterium
TTGGCGGAGATGGCGAGAGCGCGAAAGCCGATCGCGAGCGCCTCACCGAGCGCGATGACTCCGCGCACCACGGGGATACGCAGCCAGCGGTGCCGAAGGAGGATCGAGCTGACCGACTGGTTGATCTCGGCGATCTCGCCGTCGGGCTTGCGGACGGCCACGGACCAGGCCGAGGGCCCGCGCATCATGACGCCCTCCAGGACCGCCTGGCCTCCGATCGGCTGGGTCATCGGGAGTTAGGCGCTGTCCGCGCCGCTAGGCGCGCGCCCGGCGCGCTCGAGGCGCTTCTGGAAGCGCTCGACGCGTCCGCCCGTGTCCAAGAGCTTCTGCTTACCGGTGTAGAACGGGTGACACTCCGAGCAGATCTCGACATGCAGCTCGGGCCGGGTCGACCGGGTCTGAAACTCGTTGCCGCACGAGCACCGCACGGTCGCGAGAACGTACTCAGGATGGATGTCAGCCTTCATCTCCTTCGAGGATAGCAGAGGCGGTTTGGGGCGAAACATTGCCTCCGGAGACAACGAAGCACACCGTTCGACCCTCGACTTCGGGGATCTTGCCGGCCAGCGCGGCGCCGACCCCGGCCGCGGCTCCGGGCTCCGCTGCGAGCTTCGCTCGCTCGTAGAGGAACCTGAATCCGGCCACGATGTCCCCTTCGCTGACCAGCAGCGTCTCGACGCCTAGGCGGGAGCAGATCTCGACGGCGTGCACGCCGGCAAAAGGCGCGCCCAGCGCGTCGGCGATCGAGTCGGGGCGAAGCTCGACGGGCCGGCCGGCCTCGAGGGCGGCGTGGAGCGCAGCCGAGCCCTCCGGCTCGACTCCCACGATTCGCTTTCCGGGCAGCGCCGAAGCGATTCCGGAAATGAGCCCTCCTCCGCCGACGGGAACGACCACGACATCCACATCGGCAAGGTCCTCGCCGATCTCGACCCCCACCGTTCCCTGACCCGCGATGACGAGCGGGTCGTCGAAGGGATGGACAAGGGTTCTCCCGCTCTCTCGCCGGAGTTTCTCGACGCGCTCGAACGCCTCGATGTGGTCGGCCGCGGTCTGGTCCACGGCGGCGCCGTATGCCTTCGTTGCCGCGACCTTGAAGGGGCTCGCGTCCCTCCACGTGACGAGCAGGCAGTCGATTCCCTCTGCCGTGCAGGCCCAGGCCAGTGCCTGCGCGTGGTTCCCAGCCGAGATCGAGATGACGCCTCGCGCCTTCTCCTCGGCGGAGAGGGAGGCGAGCTTCGTGAGCACGCCGCGAGGCTTGAAGGAGCCGGTCTTCTGGAACAGCTCCGCCTTGAGGAACGCGCGTCCGCCGAACGCGCGCCCGAGCGTCTCCGACGACAGGATCGGCGTCCGATGGAGGCGCCCGTGAATCGCCCCTCTCGCGAGATTCGGCTCGGGGTCTTGAATCTCGGATCGCACCGTTAGAAGATGCTAGTCCTGTCCAAACAAGGGAGGAATATCCGGGATGCGGAAGATCATCGTCCTACTCACGCTCGCGGCCGCAGCTGTGGTGACCGCGATTGCCCTCGCGACACCGGCCAGCCCACCCCCGCCTGAGCCACTCCCGAATCTCTCAGCCGATACGGCACGGGGGACTTTTGACGCACTGCCGCGCTTCAACCGCAAGTTCGAGAACGGCGGACGTGTCAAGCTCCAAGTCAGGGGTCCGGTTGAGCTCATCACCCAGAGAATCGTCGCGACACCGGGAGCAACGTTCGGCTGGCACACCCATCCCGGCGAGAACTTCAACGTGATCTGGCAGGGCACGCTCACGCTGTACCACGACGAGAACTGCAATACCGGGATCCTGTACGGGCCCGGCTCGGCGTTCTCCACCCACCCGGAGGACGTCCACCTCGCTAGGAACAACGGGACGGTCGACCTCGTCTTCTTCGCGACGTACTTTGCGCCGAAGTCCGCGACGGCAACCCCGACCCCGGTACGAGTCGATGTGCCGGAGAGCGACCTCCCGCCGGGCTGCACCCTGCGGTAGCGACCTGACGTGGGAGCGCCGGTCCGCCGGCGCTCCCACTACATCAACGTGTACTCGGGCCCGTCGCCGCCCTCGGGCGGAGTGAGGCGGCCGCCCTTGGCGCTGATCGCGCCGCACTGAACGCAATTCGACGGGGTCACCTCGACCTCGACGACGTTCCCGGCGGGGCTCGCCTCGCCGGCGATTTCGTACACCTGCGCCGGGCACATGTGCACCCAGCCCTCGGCGATCTCGCGCCGCACTTTGCGGTCGATGCGAATGTGGTTGGGAGCGTCGTCGCGGGTCTTGTTCCCCGAGAGATAGACGCTCGAGAGCTTGTCGAAGAAGAGCTGCCCGTCGGGCTTCGGATAGCTCTTCGAGCGGTCGCCGACGAAGAGCTCCGCGGCTGCGTCGGGCTCCAGCTTCAGGTTCCCTCGCGGAACCTTGCCCAGCGAGTTCATCGCCGCGCCGGCCAGGACCGCGCCGCGGACGAAGCCGTGCTGAAACGCGGGGCGCATGTTCCGCACCCGCTCGAGGTCGGTCCAGATGTAGCTCTCCCGGACTGCGCGGTCGTAGGGATCAAGCGCGCCGGGAGCCCAGGCGGTCCGCCCGGGCTTCACCGCCTCGAAGGCCGCCTCCGCCGCGAGCGTTCCCGA
>JBBDMP010000167.1:0-2623 GCA_040878265.1 Gaiellales bacterium
GCGAGACGCCCGAGCAGGTCGAAGGCGAGATCCGCTCGCTCGTCGACGGGATCGAGGGCGAGGTGCGAACGACTTTCATTCGGTACCCGTTCGAGGTGGATGAGAACGAGGCCGTGGTGGAGGCGGTCCGCCGCCACGCCGGTGGGCCCGAGACCATCGGCGTGCCCTTCTGGGCCGACTCGGCCGTCTTCCAGGCGGCCGGAATCCCGACGGTTGTCTTCGGGCCCGGAGGCGAGGGTGCGCACGCAGTGGAGGAGTGGGTCTCGCTCGACGACGCTGAGCGTTGCGCGGAGATCTATCTCGCGGTGGCTGAAGACCTCTGCGGCTAGGACGGGTCCCGTTTGACAGCGCAGGGCCGGGTTGGCTAGTAATCCCTACCTAACGAGTAGACAAAGTGGAGGATTAGTCAGCTTGATTCGTGCCATAATGATCTGCCTAACTGCCCTCCTCGCAGCCGGTTTCGCGGCCGGTTGCGGCGGAGTTTCCGAGACGGGCGCCGAGGGTGGGGGCGACGGTGGCCGGCTCACGCTCGTCGCCTATTCCACGCCTCGCGAGGCGTACGAGGAGATCGTCCCGGCGTTCCAGGGGACCGCTGCGGGAAGCGGTGTCTCGTTTGACCAGTCCTACGGAAGCTCGGGCGAGCAGAGCCGGGCCGTCGAGGCCGGGCTCCCCGCCGACGTCGTCGCGTTCTCACTAGAGCCCGACGTCACGCGCCTCGTCGAGGCAAACCTCGTCGAAGCGGGCTGGGCCGAGAACGAATACGCCGGGATGGTGACGGACTCCGTCGTGGTCTTCGCCGTGCGCAAGGGCAACCCGAACCAGATCCAGAGCTGGGACGACCTTGTCCGCGAGGACCTCGAGGTGATCACCCCGAACCCGTTCACCTCGGGCGGCGCGCGCTGGAATCTCATGGCGGCCTACGGCGCGCAGCGCGAGCTCGGCAAATCGCACGAGGAGGGCGTGGAGTACGTCAGGCAGCTGCTCTCGAACACCGCCGTTCAGGACAAGAGCGCGCGTGAGGCGCTCCAGACCTTCGTCGGCGGCAAGGGCGACGTGATGATCGCCTACGAGAACGAGGCGATCACCGCTCAGCAAAACGGAGAGGAGCTCGACTACGTCGTTCCCGATCAGACGATCCTGATCGAGAACCCCGTTGCCGTCGTCTCCGAGAGCGGAAACCTCGCGAAGGCCCAGGCGTTCGTGGATTTCCTCCGTTCGCCGGACGCGCAGCGCATCTTCGGCGAGAAGGGGTACCGCCCGGTCGTCGAGGACGTTCTGGCCGAGTTCGACTATCCGACGCCGTCCGCCCTCTTTACGATCGAGGACTTCGGGGGCTGGGAGACCGTGACCGAGCGCTTCTTCGACCGGGAGGAAGGGATCGTGGCCAAGATCGAGCAGGAGCTGGGGGTCTCGACTGACTCAGGCTAAGGTCGCTGCCTTACGTCTTCCGGCACGTCGGCCGAGTGGGTCGATCCCGCTCGGCCGTAGCTTTGCGACCGCCTACCTCGGGCTCATCGTCCTCATTCCGCTTGCGGCGGTCGTCTGGCGCTCGACCGAGGGAGGCGCGGACGGCTTCTGGCGCGCGGTCACGAGCCCTTCGGCCGTCGCGTCCCTGAAGCTCACGTTCCTCGCGTCGGTCGCCGTCGTGGCGATCAACGCCGTGGCGGGGACGCTCATTGCCTGGGTCCTCGTCCGCGACTCGTTCCCGGGGAAGTCCCTCGTCAACGCCCTCATCGACCTGCCGTTCGCGCTACCCACGATCGTCGCGGGGCTAACGCTTCTCGCGCTGTACGGGCCAAACGGCCCGGTGGGGATCAACGTCGCTTACACGAGGGCTGCCGTGATCCTCGCGCTTCTCTTCGTCACGCTTCCGTTCGTCGTCCGGGCGGTCCAGCCCGTCCTCATCGAGCTCGACCGGGAGATGGAGGAGGCCGCGGCCTCGCTCGGCGCCGGCGGGCTCGCGATCTTCCGCCGCATTGTCCTGCCGAACCTGATGCCGGCCATTCTGGCCGGCGGCGCGCTGGCCTTCGCCCGCGCGGTGGGGGAGTTCGGCTCCGTCGTGCTCATCTCCGGGAACATCCCCTTCGAGACGGAGGTCGCGTCGGTGCACATCTTCGGCCGGCTCGAGAGCGACGACGCGACCGGCGCCGCGGCCGTTTCCGTCGTCCTGCTCGTGCTCTCGCTGGTCATCCTCCTCCTCATCGACACCGTCCGCCGCTGGGGGTCGAGGCATGAAGGCTAGGCTCGGGCTCCGCGCCGCCGCGCTCGGCTATCTCGCGCTCCTCCTCGTGCTGCCGGTCGGGCTCATCTTCTGGCGAACCTTCGAGAACGGCTTCGGGCCGATCTGGGATGCGCTGACGACGCCCGAGGCCCTGCACGCGCTCTGGCTCACCATCGTCATCGCGTTGATCGCCGTCCCGGCGAACACGGTCTTCGGCGTTCTGTGCGCCCTCGTCCTCGTGCGCCAGCGCTTCCGCGGCCAGCGGGCCCTGAACGCCCTCATCGACCTCCCCTTCGCGCTCTCCCCGGTGGTCGTCGGCCTCGCGCTGGTGCTCGTCTACGGGCGCAACGGCTGGTTCGGCGGCTGGCTGACCGACCAGGGGATCCGCGTGATCTTCGCCCT
>JBBDMP010000168.1:0-2617 GCA_040878265.1 Gaiellales bacterium
TGGTCCTCCGCCCGCCCCGTCGTCGCTCCGGCCTTCCAGAATCCGCGGCGCGGCTGAGGTTCTCAGTTCTTGACGCAGACACCGACCAAGTGTTCGGCCATCGCATGCGGCAGGGTCCGGACCAGAGCGACGTTGATCCGGAAAAGCGCCGGGTGGAACGCAAAGTAGGTGGGGTCCTCGATGTGATCCAGCCGAACCAAGCGCAGCCCCGACTCGCGCGCGAGAGCTTCGATCCGCCGGCGCGCATTCGCGCGATAGACCATCGGGAATGCATCGGTCGCATCGCGGCCATACATCAGGGGAACGAGCCGCGCCTGGAACGGCCGCAACGCCCGGTTGACGAGGGCGGGTGGGCTGTGCCCGCCGGGCGTGACGAAGATGAATGCTCCCCCTGCCACGAGGATCCGCGAGACTTCACGAAATGCCCTCGAGGGATCCGGAAGATGCTCCAGGACCCAGCTCGAGAACACAAGGTGGATGCACGCATCCGGCAGCGGCAATGCCTCGGCGGCAGCCGCGGCGCGACGAAGCCCGGGCATCCGGTGCTCTTTGAGTGAGGCGATGTCGGGGTCCAATCCAAGAGCACCGCTCATGGTCTCGCCAACCTGTTCTAGTGCACCGCCGCGCCCGCAGCCGAGATCGACCACTCGCATGCCCGGCTGAAATCGATCGAGGATCAGGGCCTCGTACACGGTGGTAGCAGGTTGCCAGCCGGGTCGCATCTGCGCGTAGCGCGCGCGGTACGCGTTCTGCTTGTCCAGAGAGAGCGTCATGGTTTTCCGCAAGGCGCAGGTCCCGGGCTAGTGTGCCACGAACGAGAGGATCGGTTCCACGCCGGGCGATCCGGGCACGCTGCGCGTCCACGGATCGGCCGCTGCGCTGGTCAACGAGCATGGCTGCAGACCAAGGACTTCCGTAGGATGTGTCGCCGTGAAGCTCACGATGCGACGCGCGTATGCGATGTGTGCGGTGCTCACCTACCTCTTGGCGCTCCTTGCGACGGCGCCGGCAGCCGCGCGTGACGGCGAGGAACCGGCAGCGCCGATCGTGAAGAAGAAGAAGATCGCCCCCGGCGTCACGTTTACGAGGATCATCGAGCGGCGGGAGCCGCGACGGACGTTCGTGCTCCGCATCCGTCCATCGACGTCAGCCACGCTGGACATGACGCTTGCCGGCGCGACGCTCGGGTCGCCGCGGAGGACCGTGCTCCAAACCGCGAACGCCCACGACGCCGTTGCGGCCGTGAACGGGGATTTCACCGGCGGGTTCCCGGGCCGGCCGACGCACGTATTCGCTCAAGACGGCCACCTCGTACAGTCGCAGGCTCCCGGTAGCGTGTTCGCGCTCACGCGCGACGAGAGTGCGGCGTTCCTGGGACCTGCCAGACCGGTGGTGTCGCTCTCGGACCGGGACACGGGCCAGACGTGGCGACTGGATCGCTGGAACTTCAGCCCGCCATCCCCAGGGGAGCTCGCCGGGTTCTCCCCGCTCGGTGGAACGGAGGAAGCGCCACCTGAGTTCGCGTGTTCGGTCCGACTGCTTCGGGATGGACCGATCTCGTTCGATGACGACCGCACGGGGGTGATCTCCGATTTCGTCGTCGACGAAGCCGCGTGTGCAGAGGAGCCCATGGAGCGCAATGGCGGGGTCGTCATCTCCACGCCCCCGGCAACCGATGAGGCGACACAGCTACTCGCCATGGGGTTGGGAAGCCGGATGCGGCTTCGCTGGTCCATCGGGGCGCAGGGGGTGTACGACGTCGTTGGCGGGATGCCGATCCTGGTGCAGGACGGACAGATCATGGTGAGCTCCTGCCCGGGCGCCTTCTGCGGCAGGAATCCGCGGACGGGCATCGGCTACACGGCGAACGGCGGCGTCCTGCTCGTGGTGGTCGACGGGCGCCAACCTCGGTGGTCGGTCGGCGCCTCGCTCCGGGAGTTCGCGACCCTCATGCACGATCTCGGAGCGGTCCAAGCGCTGAACCTCGACGGAGGCGGCTCGAGCGCCATGATCGTCGAGGGCGAAGTCGTGAACCGGCCTTCGGATGGACAGCAGCGTCCGATCAGCAACGTCGTGCTGGTGCTCACCGGGCCCGACCCGGGCGAGGAGTAGGTCTGGGTCGCGATCCGCCGTTCCCCTGTGGGAAGAGCGCTAGACTGCCGACTCGTCCACGGTCTCCACCCACACGCGACAGGAGTACCAAGATACCCACCGCCACGTTCGTCACGAACAAGGGCTCGTTCACCGTTCGCCTCATGCCGGAGCACGCGCCGAAGACCGTCGCGAACTTCGTCGACCTCGCGACCGGCACCAAGGAATGGACGGATCCCCGCAGCGGCGAGCGCAAGAGCGGAGCCCTCTACGATGGGACGGTCTTCCACCGGGTGATCGGGAACTTCATGATCCAGGGCGGCGACCCCCTGGGAACCGGGACCGGCGGCCCCGGCTATCAGTTCGAGGACGAGGTTCCCTCGAACGGGCCGAGGTTCGACCGCCCGGGCCTGCTCGCCATGGCGAACGCCGGCCCGAACACCAACGGCTCCCAGTTCTTCGTGACGGTCGCCGCCACGGACTGGCTGACGGGCAAGCACACGATCTTCGGTGAGGTCACCGAGGG
>JBBDMP010000169.1:0-2591 GCA_040878265.1 Gaiellales bacterium
TCGCGAAGAGGATGACGTCGTCCGGGCCGGCGTCCGCCTGGTAGGCGACCTCCCGCGCGATCGAGACCAGGAAGCCGCCCTGGACATGGACGATGCCCTTCGGTTTTCCTGTTGTTCCTGAGGTGTAGGTGAGCAGATACGGATGCTCGGCGTCGACCTCGACCGGGGCGAGCACGCCTGGGTTGGAGGCCACCTCCTCACCCCAGCCCTGGTCGCGCGACCAGGTGAGAACGTGCTCGACGGACGGGGCCTCGCGAACTGCCTCGGCCATCGCCGCCGCCATGGCCACCTCGCGGCCGCGCCGCAGCGAGACGTCCGCGGTCAGCGCCACTTTCGCCTCGGAGTCCTGCAGCCGCTGAGCGACCGCCTGTGCCGCGAAGCCCGAGAAGATCGGCACCTGGACGGCGCCGACATGCGCGCACGCATGGGAGGCAACGGCGACGTCGGGGCACATGGGGAGGTAGAGCGCAACGCGATCCCCCGGCTCGACGCCTCTACGAACGAGCGCCTCGGCGAGCCTGGTCACCCGCTCCGAGAGCTCCCTGAAGGTGTGCTCCGAGCGCGCGCCATCCTCTCCGGCGAACACCGCCGCGACCTCCTCGGGGCGCTCCTCCGCCCACTTGTGCAGGCAGTTCCGGGCAAGGTTGAGCCGCCCGCCGACGAACCACGTCGTCCACTCGGGCCCGCGCGAATCGTCGAAGACACGGTCCCACGGACGCGAGAACTCGAGCTCCATGTCCTCCACCGCGGCGGGCCAGAACCACTCGGGGTCCTCCTGGGAGCGGCGCACCAGGTCCCAGTAGTCGTCGTAGCCGTGGCGCTTCATCAGGCGCACGACGTTTGCCCGCGCAAGCGTCTCGGGATCCGGCTTCCAGACTGGGTTCACAACTTAGTCTCTGCTAACATAGGACACGTGCGCGGCCGCATCTTCGCCGAAGAGAACCGCAAGTGGTGGACTCTCGGGGCTGTTGCTTTCGCCCTCTTCATGATCATGCTGGACAACACGGTCGTGAACGTCGCGCTCCCCTCGATCCAGCGCGACCTCGGGATCGGCCTTTCCGAGCTCGAGTGGACCGTCAACGCCTACGCGCTCACGTTCGCCGTGCTCATGCTCACGGGCGGAAAGCTCGCCGATTTCATGGGCCGTCGCCGGGTCTTCATCATCGGGCTCGCGATCTTCACCGTCTCCTCCCTCGTGTGCGGCCTGGCGACGAGCGGCGAGATGCTGATTTCTGCCCGCACTGTGCAGGGCGCCGGCGCGGCGCTGATGATGCCGGCGACCCTCGGGATCATCTCCGCGACGTTTCCCGTGGAGCAACGGGGAATGGCGATCGGAATCTGGGCGGGCGTCTCGGCACTGGCGCTCGCGTTCGGGCCGATCGTCGGCGGGCTGCTGACGGAGCACATTCACTGGGGCTGGATCTTCTTCATCAACGTCCCGGTGGGAGTGCTTGCGATCGTCGCCGCTCGGCTCGTCATCCGCGAGTCGCGGGATGCGAGTGCCGAGCAGCGGCTCGACCTTCCCGGGCTCGTCGTGTCGGGCGGAGCCCTCTTCGCGCTCGTCTACGGGCTGATCGAGGCCAACACTTACGGCTGGACGTCGCCGACGATTCTGTCCCTCTTCGCCGTCGCGGCGGTCGGCCTCGTCGCGTTTGTGCTGCTCGAGCTGCGCCAGCGGGCGCCGATGCTCGACCTCTCGCTCTTCCGGAACGGGACGTTCGCCGGCGCGAACCTCGTCCTCTCGCTCGTCACCCTCGCCATGTTCGGCGTCTTCTTCTTCGTCTCGATCTACATGCAGAACGTACTCGGCTACTCGCCGGTCGAAGCCGGCGCCGTCTTCCTGCCGATGACCGTACTGATTATGTTCCTCGGCCCAGTCACGGGAAAGCTCTCCGATCGCGTCGGATCGCGCTGGCTCGTCACGGCGGGGATGACCCTCGTGGGGATTTCGCTCGTCATCTACTCGGGGCTCGACGCGGACTCAGGGTTCTGGGATCTCTTCCCGGCCCTGATCCTCGGCGGCATCGGGATGGCGACTGTCATGCCCCCTGTCACCGCGGCCGCGATCGGGTCCGTCCCGGTCGCCAAGGCCGGCGTCGGCTCGGGCGTCCTGAACACCTTCCGGCAGGTCGGCGGAGCCCTCGGAATTGCCCTCATGGGGGCGATCGTGGCCTCGCAGATCCACGTGGGGCCGCGCAACCCGGCGTTCGTGGATCAGTTCATGGACGGCTTCTCGACCGCGCTGCGTGTCGGCGCCGCGATCGCGTTTGCGGGCGCCCTCGTCGCGGCCGTCCTCATCCGCAGGTACCGGCACTTCGAGGCCACAGAGCTCGTCGCGGAGGCCGCGTAAATGAGCAGCACCCGGCTTCCGGCCGAGGAGCGGCGGGCAGCGCTGCTCGATTGCGCCTGCCGCGCCTTCGCGGACGGCACATACAAGGGGACGACGACCGCTGAGATCGCGCGCGAGGCCGGCGTGACCGAGCCGATCCTCTACCGGCATTTCGAGTCCAAGCGCGACCTCTACCTCTCGTGCCTACGGGAATCGTGGCGGCGCATGCAGGCGCGCTGGGACGAGGTGGTGGCGGCCGAGC
>JBBDMP010000170.1:0-2574 GCA_040878265.1 Gaiellales bacterium
CGGACTTCCTGTACCGCTCCACGATCACGGCCAAGACGTGCGACACGCTTCGGGTACTCCTTCCGGCGGGTACGCGTTCGAACCTCGGCGTGTTCGCGACGGGCCAGAGCTATGAGCAGATGCTGCTGCGGATGCGCGCGCACCCGCTCGGGGAGGTGCGCGAGTACGCGGACCTCATGTTGATCGAGCTCCGCAAGGTGATCCCGGCGTTCCTCAAGCGCGTCGATCTGGAGGATCGTGGCGTCGCGTGGTCGAACTACCTCCACGACACGCGCGAAGCCACGCGGGACATCGTCGCGAAGTACACCGGGGGGATCGAGCCCGGACATCGGGACGCGGTCACGCTGACCGACTTCGACCCGCTGGGCGAGGAGAAGATCGTGGCCGCAATCCTTTACGCCGCAACCGACCTGCCGGACGACCGGCTGCATTCCCTCGCCCACACGATGAGCCCGGACGAGCGCGAGGCGGTGTTCGCCGCGTACATCGGCGAGCGCGGGAACCGACGCCACAAGCCGGGTCGCGCGTTCGAGCGCACCGGCTATCGCTTCGACGTGCTGTGCGACTACGGCGCTTTCCGGGACCTCCAGCGCCACCGGCCGCTCACGCTCGAGTGGCAGCGGCTCTCGCCACGGCACGGCTACGACACGCCGGAGGTGATCACCGACGCAGGAATGACGGATGAGTGGACGCGCGTGATGGAGGACTCCGCCGCGACGTGGGCCCTTGTGGCCGATCACGCGGGTCCGGACGTCGCGCAGCTCGCCGTGTCGATGGCGTACAAGATCCGGTTCGTCATGCAGATGAGCGCGCGCGAGGCCATGCACGTGATCGAGCTCCGCTCCTCGCCGCAGGGACACCCGACCTATCGCAAGGTCGCGGAGCAGATGCACGACCTGATCGACAAGACGGCGGGCCACCGGATGATCGCGGCGGCGATGAAGTACGTGGACTTCAGCGACGTGGACCTCGAGCGCCTCGAAGCTGAGCGCCGCGCCGACGCCAAGCGCCGGGCTGCGCAGGGGACCCCGGCTTCCTAGGTCCTACGAAAGCCACGACCAGATAAGGACTAGTAACTTTCCCATCCCTTGACGAGGACCGAGCTGGAGGGGATGTTCGCCGGGCATGCCAGACCCTCATCCATCGGACGGCGAGCGCCTGACCGCGCTTCGCCGGCACACTCACGGCTCTCTCCGCTACTACGCGACCGCCTTCCTCCACACGGATAACGAGGAGCGGGACTGGATGCGGTCACATCTCGATCTTGCCGCCAACTACATGGCACTGATCGAGGGCGACGCACTCGACGACCGGAGCATGATGGCCAGAAGGTCCGAGATCGTCGATCGATATCTGGAGGACGCGCGGCACGATCCGTGGACGCCGCCGTGTAGCTTCTGCGGCGACAGCCCAACGGTGGCTTGGTTCGAAGGTCCCGATTTCACCCATTCGGTGGATGAGGCCAGCAAGGTTCGCGCCGAGGAAGCGGGGCTCGCCTGCGCTGCCTGCTTTCCGCTCATCCAGGCCGATAATCGTGAAGGACTCGCTGAGCGGGGCGTTATGAAGTTCGAGCGGCAGGGGCGGCACGTCGACCATGAACGGGCGATCACCTTCTCGCGCCGAGCTCACGAAGGATTTTGGGCAGCCCGGCTAAACAGCTAGCCCATCGGCGGTGGATTGGGGGAAACAGGCCCCTTGGGGTCACAGAAGGGCGATCCCTATGCTTCCCCAGCATGAAGAAGTGTCCGTACTGCTCCGAGGAGATCCAAGACGAGGCGATCGTCTGCCGGTTCTGCGGTACCGGCTCGGATCGCACCGCGGGGATCCTCACCGGCTTCGCTCTCCTGGGCGCTTTCGGCGCCCTAGCTGCAAGCGGCCGAGGACATCGGTTCGTCTGCCCGAACTGCAACAAGAGTCTGTAACGACGTGTTCGGAAGCCTGAGTCAGCCCTTCTCGGTGGAGCCTTCCTCGCTCGGGCCCTCCCAGGTCATGCCCTCCCACGGGTCGTAGTCGACCTCGAGCGGTTCCTGCTCCGGTCGATCGGCTTCGGGCACCTTCTCGAGGTTGACTCGGATACGGGTCCAGGTGGTGTGCCGTCCGCGCATGGAGTCGACGAGCACGTCCGACTCGCGGAGGTGCTGGACGGCTTCGGGATGGCGGGCCTTCCAACGCTCGAGGCCGTCCATCGCCTCATCCTTGGTCTCCGCGCGCGCGATCTCGACGAGCGGCTTGGAGCTCTTGCGCCTGCCCGTCGCCGAACCCGTACTCGAGCCCGTCTTCGAACCGCCGGCGGCGGGCGGCTTGCGCCGCTTCGAGGGCTGGACCCGCGGCGGCTCGCCCTCGGCCTTCGGGAAGTGCGGCGGCCACGGCGCATCGCCGATCCCTTCGCGCTCATCCCGATCCGCGAGCTCGAGCAGTGGTTCAAGCGGATAGGCGACGTCGTCGATCTCGGCGCCCGGGTCTCCTCGTTCGCGGAGACGGGCGGGGACGGTCTCGATCGTGAGCTCGGCGGGGTCCACGCTCGCCACCTCGTCCCACTCGAGCGGCGTCGAGACGCGGGCGTCGGGCACCGGT
>JBBDMP010000171.1:0-2569 GCA_040878265.1 Gaiellales bacterium
TGGTCAACCGGCGCAAGGTCGCCGGGGTGATCGCGGAGGCGAGTGGCGACGGGCGCGTCATCGTCGGGATCGGCATGAACGTCAACCAGGAACCCGGGGAGCTGCCGGCTAACGCACGCGTCGCCCCCGCCTCGCTCTACACGATCGAGGGCATCCGCCGCGAGCGGGCGCCGCTCCTCGCCGACCTCATCGGCACGCTCGAGCGCCTGTACGGCCTGTGGAGCGAAGGCGGTCTCGATGCCCTTTACGACGGCCTGGGCGCGCGTGACTTCCTCCGTGGCCGGCGAATCTTCGTGAACGGCGCGGCCGGAACCGGGGTCGCAATCAGGCGGGATGGACGACTCGAGGTCGACCTCGACGGCGAACGGCGGCTGCTCGAGAGCGGCGAGGTCGAGTTCGAGCGTTAGGAGGGTTTGGCGGAACGGGCCTCGTCGTCGGGGCGCTCTGGGCGGATGCGAGGCAAGGACGCAGGGAGCGCTCGTATTGACTGAAATACGGGCGCTACCGAGGACGCAGCCTCGCGCCGCCCAGGGCGATTCCGACGGCACAGCGCCTGTTTCGTCAAACCCTCCTTCTAACTGCGGGGCGGCTGCGGTTGAGGGCCGCGTCCACGGCGACGACCCGCACGGAGCGCACGCGGGCCGCAATCCTGACCTGCACTCTGCCCGCTCGGCGCTCGACGACTGCGGTCTTGCCCCGGTAGCGAATGGTCAGCTTGGCCGGCTCGCTCAGGAGAAGCCGTAGCCGTGTCCCGCCTGGAACGCGCCGGAGCGAGCGAATCCGCACGACCGGCCGCCGCGTGTCCAGTTTCAAGGGACGTTCGAGCTTCCGGACACCTAAGGCCGTTTGGGCGGTAACCACGGCGGTGTAGGTGCGGTCCGCCGCGCGCCGCCCCCCTCTCCGCCCGTCCCATGCCAGCCGCTGTGCCCCCGGCGGCAGCGTCCCGGAAGTCAGCGTTGCCACGACGCGTGAGCCCGTGAGGATGCGAACCCGAACGAGCGCCTCCCGGGTGAGCTGGAAGGTGAGCGTGGCGACGTCCCGCCTCCCGTCTGCGTTTGGAGAGAAGGCGATGGGACCCGCGAAGTGACCGAGCGTACGGTCAATGACGAGATCGCCGAACCTCGTCGCCGTCTCGAACGAGGTCTCCGCCGTGAAGCGGAGACGGAAGCGCCCGTCCGGAACAGGACTGCCGTTCGCGCGGTTGCCGTCCCACGTGATCACGTTCGTGCCCGGGCCGAATCCCTTCCTCGTCACGAGCGTGCGGACGACGGTATCGGCCGAATCGAGAACGGCCGCCGTCACAGCGGCCGAGACGCTGAGCGCGAACGAGATCTTGGTCGTGTCGCCGTCGCCGTCGCCGTTCGGCGTGACGGCTGCGGGTGCGGCCAGGACACCGGAGAGCTCGAGAGGCGGCGGGCCCGGCACGGGTCCCGTCGCCGGCGTCACGTCGGGCCCCGCGGCGATCGTGTACGCGAAGACACCCGCAGGATGCGCTCGAGCGTCCCAGGTCCAGTCGACGGTGTCCCCGCTGCCCGTTCCGCCCGCGACCTGATTCCCGCTCGAATCCGCAATGGAGACCGACCACGGGAGCGGCTGGGAAAGCCGAGCCGTGAAGCGCGCCGGCCCACCGAGACCGCCAAACACGGCGGGGTCGTAGAGCTTCGGAAGACCGCGCGCCCCGGCTGTCGAGGCGAGCGAAGAGAGCTGGCTGTAGAGCCCGTTGCCCGGACAGGTCGTCGGGCCGGTGTCCCGGTGCCCCGACACGGCCCGAAGAGATACCGGGGTCCCCGCTGGGTAGCGAGGATTGCCGCGCGAGACTGCGGTCACGGTCGCAAGGGGATCCGCGTGCGCGACATCGAGCCGCCAGGCGAGTAGCTGCTCGAGGGCGGCAACGGCGGCCGCCGACGCCGGTGCCGAGCTGTACGTGCCGAGCACGGACACTCCGGTGCTGCCGGTATTGAATCCCGCCGCGTGGGCACCGACCACGTTCCGGTCGATTCCCCCGCCCCGGCCCTCGAAGACCTGGCCGTACTTGTCGACGAGAAAGTTGTAGCCGATGTCGTTCCAGCCGTTCGAGAGCACGTGGTAGCGCTGGATGCCGCGCACGATGGCGGCCGAGTCCGCAGCGGTATAGGAGTTCGTCCCGGCGGTGTGGTGAACGACGGAAAAGCGGACGGCGTCCGCGTAGTAGGGCGGCGCGCGCACGATCGACTCGTCTGCGCCCCAAGCCGCGCGAGGGATGATCGCAGGCGCGTCAGGGCGAGCCAGCGGCCGGAAAGCCGTGAACGGGGGGCTCCAGAGGAAGTGCGCGCGAAGTCGGGTCACGCTGCCCACGGTCCGGTACTGCACGTAGCGCGCCGGTCCGGTCCAGAACGGGTTGCCGACCTTCCACCCCGCGCTCGCAGCGGCTTCGTCCGTCCCCGGATCGGGGAGGTCCTCGGCCTCGGGACGTGCCGGCCGCCAGGGGCTCCACCGGCCGGGACGAAGCGCTGTCCGGAACGAGACCCCGCCCGGGCCCTGCCAGTGAAGACCGATGAGGTTGAACCGGATCGGCGCAGCCCGCGGCGTT
>JBBDMP010000172.1:0-2569 GCA_040878265.1 Gaiellales bacterium
AGAGGACGGCGGGCGAGATCGGCGCCGAGGCGGAGGTCTGCGACGTCGGCGACCGGGGCCAGGTCGAAGAGCTCGCAGCGCGGGTCGGGAAGCGGCATCCGGCGGTTCACCTGCTCGTCAACAACGCCGGGATGGCGGGGCGGCGCGGGTTCCTCGAGCTCGAGCCGGAGCGAATCGAGGAGCTCGTCCGGGTTCATTACCTCGGTTCCGTCTGGTGCACGCTCGTGTTCCTCCCGTTGCTCGACGCGGGCGCGCCCGCGCACATCGTCAACGTCGCCTCGATCGCGGGCACCGTGGCATACGGTGCCTCGGGGCCCTACGCCGCGGCCAAGCACGCCCAGCTCGCGTTCTCGCGCAGCATCGGCGTCGAGCTCGCCCCGCGCCGAATCCGAGTCCTCTCGGTCAATCCCGGCCCGGTCGAGACCCCGGGCTTCCCGCAAGAGCGGCTTCTCCGCCGCCGACTGGCGCGCCGGCTCGTCCTCAGTCCCGAACAGGTGGCCGAGCGGGTCGTCCGCGCCGTCGACTCTGGAGCCCCGGAGGTGTTCGCCCGGCGCGCCTACCGCCTGGCGGGAGTCGCGCAGGCGCTCGCTCCCGCGACGCTTGCCCGGTTCGTCCGGCGCCGCTAGTCGAGTAGCCGGCTGAGGCCGAGGCTCGCGGAGCCGAGCGCGGCGCCCGCGACCGCGTCGAGCACGTAATGGTTGGCGGTCGCGAAGATGATGAGCGCCACGAGCGGTGGATAGGCGGGGGCCAGTGCCCGAGCGGCCGGCGAGCGGCTCGTCTGCGCGATTCCGGCCGAGGTGATGACCGCGTACGTGATGTGGATGCTCGGCATCGCCGCAATCGGGTCGTAGAGCTGACCGATGACGCCCTGCTCGAGGTCGACGCCCGTGATGTCGAGGATCGTGTCCACGAAGTCGTCCAGCGTGCGCGGGGGCGCCACCGGGAAGAGGAGGAAGGCAGGCTGGGCCCCGAGGGTCGCGAGCACGGCGGCGCGCCGCAGCCGGTGGAATTCCGGGTCTCGGCGGCGAAAGAGCCGTATGAGCCAGCCCACAGTGAGGCCGACGTTGAGCGCGACGTAGGCGACGTTGAGCACGGCGACGAGGCGCCGGCGCGGGAGGAGCACCGCCTGGAGGCGGGGCTCGACGTGGATCCCCAGCCGCCGCTCAAGCGCAACGATCTTCTCCGCGTTCTCGGCCGCCTGCAACCGCCCGCGCTCGTTCACGACTGCACGGCGAACGGCTAGGTAGACGGCGTAGACCCCGAGCCCGATCGCCGCCTCCCGTCGCGCCGAGAAGCGGCGCGGCCTCGGTTCACGCGGCCACATGGTTCTGGATACTTACCGACGTGCGAACGTGGCGGAAGAACCTCGTCCGCTTCGTCGTCAGCTCGGCGGCGACGGCAGCGTTTCTCATCCTCTTCCTGCGCGAGGTCGACCTAGGGGAAGCCTGGCGCGAGATCACGTCGCTCCCGGGGTGGACGATGCTCGCGGCCCTCGGGCTCATCCTCGCCAACCTCGTGATCATGACGCTGCGCTGGCGGTACCTGCTCGAGGGCGCCGGCTACTCGTGCCCCACGCGCAAGCTCTTCTCGACCATCACGGTCGGCCGCGGAGCGAACAACATCCTCCCGGCCCGGGGCGGCGATCTCCTGCGGATCGAGTCGATGCGGGAGCGCCAGATTCCCGTGTTCGTCAGCGCGGGCACACTCTTTGCCGAGCGCCTGCTGGACGGCGTCATCCTCGCGGTCTGGATCCTGCTGGGCGCGCTCATGATCGGCGAAGGCGGGATCATGCTCCTCACCGGCATCGCGCTCTCCTCCGGCACGGCCCTCGGCGTCTTGCTCGTGGCCCTCGCCGCCCGCGACAGCGAACGCGCTGAGAAGTTCGTCTGGAAGGTGACGAGGCGGCTTCCGACGCGCTGGCACACCCGCCTGATCCGGGCCGCCGCCCACTTCGTCGAGGGCCTCGGTGCGTTTCGCGGGCGCCGCCGGGTCGCGCTCGTCTTCGGCACGTCCGCCGCCATGTGGCTTGCCGACGTCGCGATGTTCTACATCGTCGGGCAGGCGTTCGATCTCGATCTCGGCGTCGGCGGCTACTTCCTGCTCGAGGGGATCGGGAACCTCGCGCTCGCAGTCCCGGCGACGGCGGCAGGCATCGGGACGTTCGACTACATCACGCTGCTGGCGGCGAAAGAGGTAGACATCCCCGAGGACAAGGCGACGGCGTACGTGCTCACGATGCACGCGCTCACGGTTCTGCCGGTGACGATCCTGGGCGCGGCGCTCGTGCGCCCGGCGTTTCCGCGGCTCTTCCGGCGCAAGAAGCGGCCGGCCGCGGAGGCCTAGGCCTCCCGCGCGCTCCGGTACTCGCGCGCGAGGAACGCTAGTTGGTCTTCGTGGCGCGGCGCCGCGGCGAGCGCCTCTGCCAGCCGGGCCCTTCGGCCTTCCTCGGAGAGCAGGTCCGGGTCGACGGGTCGCCCTTCTTCCCGGGCCGCCTCGACCTCCTCGGCGAGCTCCTCGGCGGTCGGGTGCCCGCCGTCCACGAGCCGGCTCGCGACGAACTGCCCGCAGG
>JBBDMP010000173.1:0-2568 GCA_040878265.1 Gaiellales bacterium
GCGAGCGAGTTGAGCCCCACGTGGACGGAGATGAGCGTGCGGAAGGCGGCCTCGCCGCGCTCGATCTCCTCGCAGGCGAGCGCTTCCGAGACGAAGTCCATGCCCGCGCCGCCGTGCTCCTCCGGGATGACGATGCCGAGCAGTCCCAGCTCGGCCATGCCCGCGATGATCGAGAGGTCGAGATGGTGGTTGATGTCGTTCTCGATCGCGTTGGGAAGGACGCGCTCGTCCACGAACTTCCGAACGGTCGCCTGCACCTCACGCTGCTCCGGCGTCAGCTCGAAATCCACGAGGATTAGTCTAGGGAGCCTTGGGTTGGTCCGTGCTCCTCCAGGCCGTCGCATCCTTGCTGGCGCCGGTGCCGGCCGAAGGGATGCAGGATCTGACGCCGAGGCAGAAGGCGGCGCTCGTGATCGTTTCCGGTCTGCCCGCCCCGAAGGGCGTCGCCGGCGTAATCGTCCGGAGCTACGACCGTTACCTCCCGCGGCCGCGCAGTGCACTCGTCCTCGTCGACCAGGAAGGAAGAGGAGCGAAGGCCTTCGATGACCTGCCGCCGCACCGGAGCGCCTCGAGCTACTCCCGCGCGAGCGAGGCCGTGGCGGCCGGGCGCGCCACCGGCCGGGCACTGCGCCGGGAAGGGGTCGATGTCGATCTCGCCCCGGTGGTCGACCTCGCCGGCGGGCCGCTCGGGTCGCGCCACTTTCGCCGGCCGGCCCTCGCGCTCGCGTTCGCGCGCGGTCTCGACCGAACAGGGACGGCGAGCTGCGCCAAGCACTTTCCCGGGCTCGGCTGGGCACCGCGCTCGACGGACGAGTCGCCGCACGTGCGGGCACGGCTCGTGGGCCGAGAGATTGCCGCGTTTCAGGCAGCCTGGCGAGCGGGGATGCCTTGCGTCATGGTGTCGCACGCCTTCTATCCCAGCTTCGGGCGGCGCCGCGCATCATTCAGCCCGCAGGCCTACAGATTGCTGCGTGGTCTGGGCTTTCAGGGCGTCGCGATTACCGATTCGGTCTCGGTCTTCGGTAGCTCCGAAGCGGTTCCATCGGCCCTCAAGGCTGCTCGCGCGGGGGCTGATTTGATCCTCTTCACGAACGGACGCGACGCCGCACGAGCGATCCGCGCACTCATCCCTCTGGCTCGCCGGGGCCTCCTCGACGACAACGTGGAAAGGGTGCTCGAACTGCGGCTGAGCCTCGGTCTTGCCCGCCCGTAAGGTTGGTAGACTCGCCGCCTTCATGCGCGCAGAAGTCGGCGTCGAACCTGCCCGCGGGGCCCGGGCTAGACACGCCGACCGGGGACGGATCGCCCTGGTCCGGCGCTCCTGGCGCGCGGTCGCCTACGGCCTCGCGGCCCTCGTTCTCGCCCTTATTGCCCTCGGCCTCGTTTACGCGGGCTCGGCCACGCGGATCGCCGACGGCGTCCGGCTCGCCGGCGTCGACGTCGGCGGGATGACCGCGGCCGAAGCCGAGCGGGCGCTCGAGCAGCGCGCGACCGGCCTCGGGATGAGCCCGGTGGTGTTCACGTCCAACGGCCACCGCTGGGCGATCCAACCCGCAAAGCTCGACGTGCGGATCGACTGGCGAGAGGCGGCCGGGCGCGCAGTCGCGGCCGGCGACGGGCCGATCGTGTTGCGCGGCCTCGAGCGGCTCAAGATTCGCCTCTTCGGGGCCGACGTCGAGCCGAAGCCCGACTTCTACGAGCCCGCCCTGCGCTTCCAGGTGGCGAAGATGGCCGAGGAGATCGACGTGCCGGCGCGAGACGCCGCGATTGTCCTCCGCTCGAACCGGCCGGTCGTCGTGCCGGCCGAGGAGGGCCGGATACTCGACCGCGGCAAGGCCGAACAGATGGTCCTCGACGCCCTCGCCGGCTTCGAGCGGCGTCCCGTCGTCCTGCCGATCCGGCGCGAAGAGCCCGAGGTTGTCGCCTCGGAGCTCGCGCCCGTTCTCGCGCAGACCCGGACCGCGCTTTCGGCCCCTGTCCTCATCGTCCACCGCAACGCCTCGTGGCGGGTGACCCCGCGCGACCTCGCCGGCCTACTGGTGCTCCCGGCGAACGGCGCGACGAAGCTGCGAGTGGGCGGCGCGGCGGCCACCCGCTACTTGGAGAACCTCAGCCGCGGGGTCGCGGAGCGCCCCCGCAGCGCCGACTTCGCCGTCACGACGAGCGGCCGCGTCCGGGTGGTGCCTGCCCAGGACGGGCGTGACCTCGACGTGCCGGCTACTGCCGAGGCGCTCCTGGGGGCGGCGCTGTCGGACGCGAATCGTCGGGCGAAGCTCGTCATCACGCCTGTCGAGCCGCGCCTGACGACGGACGAGGCCAAAGGTCTTGGGATCAGGCGCCAGCTCGCCTCCTACTCGACGCTCTACTCGGGCAGCTACGACCGCATTCGCAATCTCCAGCTCGCAGTCCAGGCGCTGGACGGGACGCTCGTCCCCCCGGGAGGGACTTTCTCCTTCAACCGCGCCGTTGGACCGCGCACCGAGAAACGGGGCTATCGACCCGCCCCCGTGATCGTGGACGGCAAGTACGAGGACGGGATCGGCGGCGGCGTCTCGCAGGTCGCGACGA
>JBBDMP010000174.1:0-14157 GCA_040878265.1 Gaiellales bacterium
CCGCTCGACCGAGCCGCGCGCCGCGCCGCTCAGGTGCCGCGCGAGCGCGATGTCTTCGTCCGAGAAGCTGCGCTGCTCGTCGAAGAGAACGACCGCGGCATTGTTCTCGCCGCGGGCGCCCGCCACAGGCGCGCAGAGAAGGGAGTGGAAGCCGATGTCGACGAGAAGCCGCCGCAGCTCCTCTTCGAAACGATCGTCATCCTGGAGCGCCGAAGCGGTCACCAGCCGTTCTTCCCGTGCCGCGGCACCAAGGGGAGAACGGTTCTGCTCCAGGCCTTCGGCAAGCGCCCGCTCGAGCGAAGCCGGGAGCTCGTGCGAGCCGGTGAGATAGAGCCTCTCGCCGCGCGGTTCGAGAACCAGGGCGGCGACGCCGCCGAGCGCGTCGCACGCTGCCTGGGCGAGCGCGTTGAGCGTCTCCCCCAGCGAAAGGGTCGAGCCGAGTACCTCCGCGATGCGGTAGAAGCCGCGCTGCACCTGGGCCTGGCGCTCCCGCTCCCCGAAGCTCTCGGCGTTGTGGAGCGCAAGCGACGCGAGGCGGGCGAACGTGTCGAGCACCTCGAGGTCGGCCGCGTCGAACCGCCCATGCTCTCGCGAGCAGACGCCGAGAATCCCGCGTACCTCTCCCAGCCAGGTGATCGGCGCGTCCATCACCTCCGCGAAGACGGCGTAGTCCTCGCTCGGCGGCGGGTCCTCGGTCGTCGCGAACTCGCGCTTCAGGATCGGCCGTCCCGAGGCCACCACGCGGCCGAAGGTGCCCTCCGGCGGGATAAGCCGGCCGACGTTGCGGTCGGGAATCCCCAGCACGGCATTGCACCGAAGCAGTCGCCGCTCCTCGTCGAAGACCCAGCAGTCGGCGGCGTCGGCGCGGAGCAGCGAGACGACCTCTTCGACAAGCCGCCGCATGACCGCGTCGAAGCGGAGGTCGCTCGTCAGCACCTGGGCCGACTTCACGAGCGACTGCTGCTGCTCGAGCCGGCGCTGGTTCTCGCGCAGAAGCTGGGCGGCATGGACGGCGAGGCCGAGCTCGCGGGAGACGGCCTCTGCCAGCGAGATCTCTCCGGCCGTCCACGTGGTCGGCTCCGGCCGGTGCAGACCGAAGACGCCGATCGTACGGTCGAACACGCGGATGGGAGTCGCGAGCACCGCGCGGGTGCCGAGGTCGAGCAGCGTGGCGCGGCCGCCAAGCGATGGATCATCGAGCTCGGGCGCGCTCATGATGTCGCCGATCGGAACGGTCCGCTGCTCGCGGGCGGCGAGATTGCTCACCGGTAGACGCGGGGCCGCGTCGCCGACTGGTCCGAAGCCGGGCGCGTCCCATTCGGAGACGGTGGGTGCTTCCTCCCCCGGGGCGCCGAGCCTGATGAAGGCGCGGGAGACGCCGGTCGCGCGCCCGACCTCCTCGACCGCGACGCTGAGAACTGTCTCGAGGTCGAGCTCCGAGCGGACCTTGCGCGAGATCTCGGCGACGAGCCGTTCGCGCTCGAGCGCAGACTCGAGCTCCTCTTCGGCGGCTTCGGGCCCGCTGGGCGCCTGCTCTTCCGTCTCGACCACGCGCCGTCCCGCGGTGACGAGGAGAGCCCGCTCGCGCCAGCGCCAGAGGACGATGAGCGCGGGCACGTAGGCGATGAGCGTGAGGGCGAAGACGGGCCACGGGCTGATCCCGCCGAGGAAGCCTTCGTCGTCGAGCTTCGCGAAGCCGACGACCGCCGCGAGCCCGCCGACGAGCAGGAACGGTGTCCAGACGCCGAGCCCGAGCCAGCTGAAGCGGCGCCCGCGCCAGAGCTGGGGCGCGAGCGCGACGGCGACGATGAGATACAGCGCCGCGAGGAGCAGGAGCGGCGCAGCCTCGAGCACGATGACG
The DNA here is from genome assembly GCA_040878265.1 of Gaiellales bacterium. Classification (GTDB taxonomy): domain Bacteria; phylum Actinomycetota; class Thermoleophilia; order Gaiellales; family Gaiellaceae; genus JBBDMP01. Next base: position 1,862 of record JBBDMP010000174.1, read on the forward strand.
CGCGTTCTGTCCACCAGGGCTCTCTTTGATGATAGGGAGCGTTATGGCCCCCCGTCGAGCGCTCTCCTTCGCCCTCGAGAATGTGCCTTCCTGTTTGTAAAGATGGGCCGAAAGGCCTATTGGCAGAAACCATGTTCGCGGATAGCCTCGTGCCCACTGGGCGATGCGAACCGCGGTAGTGTCCCTGGCCATGTGAGCCGCGGTGAGCAAATGTGGGAAGGCCCGCCGCGCTTACCCCCCCGAGCGGCGGGCTTTCCTCGTTAATCCGCCAAAAATGCTGCGCATTTTCGGCGGGGACAACCAGCTGTCCCGCCCGTCGAGTCAGGTCTGTGTCTACTAACCGGTGGGAAACAGGGTTGTTCGGTTTCCGCGTGGCGCGCGGGCGCCGAAACGACCATCCTGAGTGAAGCCGATCCCCCCGCCGAAGGTCCCGGGCGAAACAGGGAACGCGCCTACGAGGCGTCCCTCGCGCCAGAACTGGATGACGTTCCTCGGTGGCTCGGCGGTGCCGAAGTTATAGATCGCGAGCGCGACCGTGCCGTCGGGTGCCGACGCGACGTGGCCGATGTCGAACAGCACGCCCTCGAGTGGCGGCGGAAAGGCATCGGCGATCTGCTCGGCCGTCAGATACAACCGACCCCTGTGGAGGACACGCGTCCGCGGCTTGCCGGCGGCGACGAAGCCCCCCGCGTCATGGAGCGCCTCGGCTAACAGCGGATCGGCCGGGCGCTCGCGCTCTGAGGCCGGCCCCCAACCGCGAACCGTGTCGGCCGCCGCAATCGCCGCGAGCGCGGCCACTGCGATGACGACGAGGCGGGCGGTCATGCCTTCTTCGCGACCGCCAGCTCCGCCGCGACCTCGATCTCGGTGGCCAATGTCTCCGCCTTGATCCACTCTTCGTGCGCGAGGAGCTCCTTCTCGGCTTCGGGGATGGTCAGACGGATCCGGTCGGTGATCTCGAGCCCGGCCTCCTTGCGCATGCGCTGCACGGCGTGGATGAGGTCGAGGACGCGGCCCTCGAGGGCGAGCGCCTCGTCGACCCGAGTGTCCACCGCGACGACGTAGTCGCTCTCGTGGCTGACGGCCCAGCCCTCGCGGGGCGCGTAGTCGAGGGTGAACTCACCGGGGCCGAGGACGAAGGCCCCGGCGCGGAGGCCACCGTCCGTGACCTGGAACTCGCCCTGCTGTAGGAGCTTGCGCAACTCGGGGAGATTGGGGCCGTAGCGCGATCCGACGAGGTCGAGCCGCGGCGTCGCCTTCAGGACGGCCACCTCGTTCGGGCTCTCTGTGATGGCAACCTCCTTTACGCGCAACTCGCTCGCGATCTCCTCCACCTGACGGGAGATGAGCGCTCGGCGCCCCGGATCGGAGGTGGCGACGACCAGCCGCCGCAGCGGCTGACGCAGCTTCAGCCCGGCCTGGGAGCGAGCGGCGCGGGCAAGCTCGGCGACCCGGCGGGCGGCGCCCACCTCGGCCAGGAGCTCCTGGTCGCGCAGCGAGTCCACCGGCTCGGGCCAGCCGGCGAGGAAGACGCTCTCCGGTGCGTCCCGGCAAGGGCCGACGAGCGTCTGCCAGAGGTGGTCGGCCAGGAAGGGCATGAGCGGCGAGACGACGCGCAGCGCCTGGACAAGCGAGTACCAGAGCGTGCGGAAGGCCGCTTCCTCGCCGCGCCAGAAGCGGGGGCGCGAGCGGCGGACGTACCAGTTGGAGAGATCGTCCACGAAGGCCTCGAAGGCCCGCGTTACCCGGGGCGTCCAGTAGTCGTCGTAGGCCGCCGTCGCCTCGGTGACGAGCTCCTGCACGCGCGCGAGCAGCCACCGGTCGAGCGGGCGCAATCCACCCTTGCGGGCAGGGCCGTGGGAGAGGTCTTCCCACTGCGGCTCCCAACCCTCGATGTTCGCGTACGTGACGAAGAAGCTGACCGAGTTCCAGAGCGTCAGGAGCCGGCGCTTGACCTCGTCGGCGGGGCCGTAGCCGAAGCGGATGTTCTGGCTCGGCACCTGCTGGCAAAACATCCAGCGCATGACATCGGCGCCCATGCGCTCGAGCGCCTCGTCCGCCTCGATCGCATTCCCCCACGAGCGGTGCATCTCCCGCCCCGTCTCGTCGAGGAGCTTCTCGTACGTGAGCACCCGGCGGTAGGGGGAGCCGCCGGTGAGCGTGACCGACATGAACGAGATGGCGTAGAACCAGAGTCGGATCTGCTCGCGCATCTCGGAGACCCAGTCCGCCGGAAACCACTTCTCCCAGTAGGCGTTGTCGGGAAGATCGGCGCCTGAAAGGCCATCCGACGCTCCGGTCGCGTATCCCCCCTTTACCCACTCGGGGTTCTGCCAGCCGAGAGTCGAGAAGGGGACGATGCCCGCGTCGAGCCAGGCGTCGCCGACCTCGGGGACGCGGCGCACCTCCTCCGAGCACTTCTCGCACCGGATCGGCACCTCGTCCACCCAGGGCCGGTGCAGCTCCTGGAGTTGGTCGAGCCCACCGGTGGCGCGTTCCTCCAGCTCGGCTTTGGAACCGACAACGGTGAGGTGCCCGCAGGCGCAGGGGTAGAACGGGAGGGGCAGACCGAAGTAGCGCTTGCGCGAGATGTTCCAGTCCTCCATGTTCCGCAGCCAGTCGTCCATGCGTTTCGCATAGAAGTCGGGCGTCCACTCCACCTCAGCATTCGCGGCGAGCATCGGCTGGCGGATCTCCTCCGCGCTTATGAACCAGTCGTCGACGACCCGGAAGACGAGCGGGGTGCCGCAACGCCAGCACGTCGGGTAGCGGTGGACGATCGTCCCCGCCTCGACGAGCAGGTCCCGCCGCTCGAGCTCCGCGACGATCGGCTGAGCGGCCTCGTCCGTCCCCAGTTCATCGAAATCGCCGTAGCCCGCGACGAAGCGACCGGCGTCGTCGATCGGGGCGAGCACCGGCAGGTCGTGCACCTTCGAGAGCTGGAAATCCTCCGAGCCCGCCCCGGGCGCGATGTGGACGATGCCGGTGCCCTCTTCGAGGTCTACCTCGTCCCACGGGATCACGCGATGAACGACTCCGTCCTGCGCGGGCAGCTCGTCGAAGGGGCCGTCGTACTCGAGGCCTACGAGATCCTCCCCGCGCACGGTCTCGACCGCAGCTCTGTCAGGCCTGCTTCCGCGCGCGTACCAGTCCCCGTTCTCCGTCCGAATGTACTCCGCGTCGGGCTTCACCGCGGCGGCGACGTTGGCCGGGAGCGTCCAAGGAGTCGTCGTCCAGACGACGAGCGCCTCGCCGTCTCGCGCCTTGAGCGGGAAGCGCACGTAGAGCGAGGGATGCTCGAGCTCCTTGTACTCGCCGGCGAAGAGCTCGTGCTGGGAGATGGAGGTCCCGCACCGCGGACACCACTCGGTCGAGCGGTGTCCCAGGAAGAGCCACCCGCGCTCGTGCACCGTCTTGAGAAAGCCCCAGATGTAGCTGATGTTCGTGTCCGAGAACGTGTAGTAGTCGTTGTCCCAGTCCATCCACATGCCGAGGCGCTGGGACTGGCGTGTGATCACCTCGGCGTATTCGGCCACGCGCTCCCGGCAGCGGCGCGCGAACTCAGCGAGGCCGTATTCCTCGATCTCCCGCTTCGAGTTGAGCCCGAGGGATTTCTCCACCTCGACCTCGACCCAGAGCCCCTGGCAGTCGAAGCCGTTCTGGTAGCGCTCGTCGAACCCTCGCAGCGCCTTGTAGCGCTGAAAGGCGTCCTTCAGCGTCCGCCCCCAGGCATGGTGGACGCCCATCGGGCCGTTGGCGGTGATCGGGCCGTCGATGAAGCTGAAGCGGGGGCCGCCCTCGTTCTGCTCGCGCAGGCGGTCGAAGACCCGCCGCTCCTCCCACCAGGACAGGATCTCACGCTCGAGTGCAGGGTGATCGGGCTTGGCCGGAGGCGGCCGGAACATTTGCGGGTCAGTCTACGTTTGCAGTGCTATGGCAGAAACGATCACGGAAGCGACGTTCGACACCGAGGTCCTCGGGAGCGAGCAGCCGATCATCGTGGACTTCTGGGCGGACTGGTGCGGCCCCTGCCACGCGGTCGCGCCCGTGCTCGACGAGATCGTCGCCGAGCACGAGGGCATCCGGCTCGCGAAGGTGAACATCGACGAGGAGCCCGCACTGGCAAGCCGCTTCGGGATCCTCAGCATCCCCGCAATGGTCCTCTTCGAGGGCGGTGAGCCGAAGGCGGCCGCACTCGGCGCGCAGCCGAAGAAGGCGCTCGAGAAGGCTCTGGGGCTAGTCGACTGAAACGAACTCTTAGGCTAGTCGCGGTCTTCCAGGAACGTCTGGAAGTCCGCATGCTTGACCAGGTACGACTGGATCTCCTCGAGCCCGTCCGCCACGAACCGATCGAGCCAATGCTCGGAGAGGTCGTCTTCCAGGCGGTATGTCCCGGGATGCTCCATTGCAACGATTATCGGAGCGCCGCCGGACAGGGGTTATGGGCCGATCGGCCTATTTCCCGGAGCTGCCCGTCCTAACTCCTTTGCCCCAGGCCTCGAGGGCGGCGACGGTGTTCGAAAACGCGAACTCTTCTCTCTGCGGCAGCTCGTCGGGGGCGAACCAGGCGATCTCCTCCAGCTCCTCGTTCGGTGTCGGCTCTCCCGAGGCAATCACCGCGGTCCAGTAGAGGTTGAGCGTGTAGATGCCGTCGTCCCCGTAGGTGTCCGGGAAGGCTCCCACGAACTCTCCGGGCTCGATCTCGACGCCGAGCTCCTCGCGCAACTCCCGGCGCAGCGCGTCGAGACCCTCCTCGCCCTCGTCGACGAAGCCCCCGAGCAAGTCCCAGAGGCCCGCCCCGGGATCGTTCGCGCGGCGGGCAAGCAAGACCCGGACCCGATCGTCGAGGACAATCGCGCTCGCTGTCGGCGCCGGGTTGGCGTGCACCTTGTTCCCGCAGTCCGGACAGGTCGCCTCGGCCCCCTCGAGCTCGAGCCGCTCGCTACCGCACCGGGGGCAGTGGCGCCAGCCGGCGAAGTACGGGCTCGCTTCCATAGGATCGGGAGCGTAGCGATGAGACATCAGAGCGCCACGGCTCATGAGCTAGCGCGGATCGCGGAGCTCGCGGGCGTGCCGGGAGAGAAGCTCGCCCGCCTCGGTGAGCGGATGAGCCGGGAGGAGCTCGAGCCGGGGGCGGGCGTCGGCGCGCCCGGCCGCTTCTCCGTCGTGCTGGCCGGAATGCTCCGTGGCCCCCGCGGGCTCCTACGTCCCGGCGACAGCTTCGACGGAACTGCGACGGCGCTGACGCCCGCGACCGTGGCCGGCTGCCCGCGGGCCGACTACGAATCTCTCATCGCGGGCTGAGCTCGGCGAGCACCGCGTCCGAAAGCCTGGGCCACGCCTCGACCGCCCAGTCGTCGAAATCGCGGTCGGTGAGGCAGCCGCAGGCGAGGCCGACCTCCGAATCGACCCACAGGAACGTGCCCGAACCGCCGAAATGGCCGAAGGTGCGCGGCGAGTTTCGCGTCCCGGTCCAGTGCGGCGATTTCGCATCCTTGAGCTCGAAGCCGAGGCCCCAATCGTTCGGGTCCTGGCGGCCAAATCCGGGCAAGACACCGGCAAGCCCCGGGAACGCCACCGTCGTCGCCTCGGCCAGCGTCTCCGCCGCGAGAAGGGTCGGCGCAAGGAGCTCCTGGCCGAAACGGAGGAGGTCGCCGAGCGGCCCCCACGCTCCCTCGGCGGGCGAGCCGCGCAGCTCGATCGCATCGAGGCCGAGCGGTCGCAAGACGGCCTCTTCTAGGTACTCGCGGAACGGCATCTCGGCCCGCGCGGCAAGATGCTCTCCAAGCACGTCGAAGCCGTAGCTCGAATAGATGCGTCGGCGGCCCGGTGGCGCGATCGGAGGCCCTTCCTCGAACGGGAGACCCGAGGTGTGAGCGAGCAGGTGCCTCACGGTCGAGCCCTCGGGCCCTGCCGGCTCGTCGAGCTCGAGCACGCCCTCCTCCGCCGCGACGAGCACGGCCGTGGCGGTCAGGAGCTTCGTCACCGACAGCCAGCGGAAGACGTGCTCGGTGTCACCGGCCGCCGCGTGAGCTCGTTCCGCCGTCGCCACCCCCGCTGCGGCGTGGTCGGCCCCCCACTCCTGAATCTGCTCCAACGCTTTCACCGGCGCGATACTAGAGTTGTGCGTGACCGCCAGAACGTGTTCTCCGGGTCGCCGTATGAGTCCGTCATGGGCTACTCGCGCGCCGTCCGGGTCGGCGACCACGTCTATGTCGCCGGCACTGCGCCGATCATGCCCAGCGGCGCCGATCCGCCCGACGACGCCTATGGACAGACGAAGCGCTGCCTCGAGATCATCGCCGCCGCGCTCGCGGAGGCGGGGGCGTCCCTCGAGGACGTCGTCCGCACGCGCGTGTTCCTCGTACGGGCCGAGGACTTCGATGACGTCGGCCGGGCACATGCCGAGGCGTTCGCCGACATTCGCCCCGTCAACACAACGGTTTTGGCCGGCGGCCTCCTGGATCCGAGGTGGCTCATCGAGATGGACGTTGACGCAGTCGTGACCGTTTAGCGGCCGCGGGTTACATTCCCCTGCTCATGAAGCAGATTTACCCCGCCTCGATCACCGGCAAGGGCTTCGCCGAAGGCGGGAGCGTGCTCGACCACAAGTACGGCGACTCCGACCCGTTCACGCTCGGCGTCGAGGAGGAGTACATGCTCCTCGATCCCGAGTCGTTCGATCTCGTCCACCACGTGGACACGATGCTCACGGCAGTGCAGAACGGCGAGTTCATCGAGCGGATCGGTCCGGAGCTGATGCAGTCCGTCCTCGAGATCTCGACCCCGGTCTGCCACACAGCCGGGGACGTCGACCGCGAGCTCCGCCGGCTGCGGACGTACGTCACCGAGCTCGCGCGCGCCGAGGAGCTCCGGGTCGGCTCGGCCGGCACCCATCCCTTCAGCCTGTTCGAGCGCCAGCGGATCACTGCCCGCGACCGGTACCGGAACCTCGTCGACCAGCTCCAGTACGTCGCCCGCCGCGAGCTCATCTTCGGGCTGCACGTGCACGTCGCGGTGGACGACTGCGAGAAGGCGATCCAGGTGATGAGCGCGCTGCTCGTCCATCTCCCCGACTTCCTTGCTCTCTCGGCGAACTCGCCCTTCTGGCGCGGCGAATCGACGGGCCTCTCGTCGAGCCGGCAGATGATCTTTGCTGCGTTCCCCCGCTCCGGGCCGCCACCGCGCTTCCGGGACTACTCGGACTACGCCGAGGTCGTGGGCCAGCTGGAGAAGACGGGCTGCATCGCCGACTACACGCACATCTGGTGGGACATCCGCCCGCATCCGCGCTTCGGGACGATCGAGGTGCGGGTGATGGACGCGATCACACGAGTCGAGGACACGGTCGCGCTCGCCGCGTACATCCAGTCCCTCGTCAAGCTCTACTCCGACCGGTACACGGTCGGACAGCAGCTCCCGAGCTACCACCGGATCCTGACGACGGAGAACAAGTGGCTCGCTGCCCGCTACGGGCTGGAGGCCCCGTTGATGGACCTGTTGACCGGGCGCCGAAACCGTGTTCCGGTAGCGCAGCTCATTCGCCGGACACTCAGGGACCTGGAGCCGCACGCGCGCGAGCTCGGGTCCGACCGCGAGCTCGAGGGTATCCGCGAGATCCTTGCCAAGGGCAACGGCGCCGACCGCCAGCGCCGGGTCTTCAACGCGAACCGCGACATCGTCGAGGTAGCCCGCGAGGTCTCGGAGGCCACCGAGGACGCGGTCATCCCGGCATGATCGAGATCGGAGCCGAGGTCCCCGCTGCGCGGGTCTGGATCGCGCCGCGGGAGAGCTTCGACCTGAGGGAGCTCTCCGAGGACGGGGGCTACTTCCTCTTTTTCTACCTGTTCGACTGGTCGAGCACCTGAACGGACGAGCTCACCCTCCTGCGTGACAGGAAAAGCGAGTTCGAGGAGGCCGGCGTGCGGCCCTTCGGGATCTCCCGGGACAGCCCCTGGTCGCACATCGCTTGGACCCAGGCGCTGGACGTCGACATTCCGCTTCTTTCCGACTGGAACGGCGACGCGGTGCGCGGCTTCGACGTCGCTCAGGACTATCACGGGCTCAAGGACGTGGCCCAGCGAAGCGCCTTCCTCGTGGACGGGCACGGCATCATCCGCGGGCGATGGCGTTACGAGACAGGCGAGCTGCCCGACTTCGACGAGCTCTTGGCGGCCCTCGGCTCGCTCTCCTAGCCCTCTACGGCCTCGCGGCGGTCGTCGCAACCTGGCCTGCGGTGCGGCTCGGAGACGACTTCGCGGCGGCGGACGGGCTCGGGGACGGGCACGGGGAACCGCCCGCCGGCGACCACCTCCAACTGACGTATCGTCTCTGGCTCGTCGGTCACCAGCTCGCTCGTGGCGACACGCCCTGGCGGGACCCGTACAGCTTCCAGCCACTCGTCGACCCGCAGCTCTCGCTCTCGGGCTGGCCGTTCGGCCTCCCCTACTGGCCCCTCGAAGCGGCGTTCGGACCCGTCGTCGCGTGGAACCTGCTCGTGCTGGCCACGACCGTCGGAGCGGGGCTCCTGACGCACTCCTGGTTGCGGAGTCTGGCGCTGCCGCCCCTCGCGGCGGCGGTCGGCGGGGTGGCGTTCGCACTCGCGCCGTATCGGCTCGCCCAGAGCGGCTGGCACCTGCTCGGCTGGATCTCGCTCGCCTTGCCGCTGGCGCTGCTCGCAATCGAGCGCTCGCGCACGGCGGCGACGCCGGCGCGCGCGCACGCGTGGGGAGCCGTCTGCGCGGTCTCGCTCCTGACGCTGCCGCTTTCCGGCCAGCTCCACCTCGCCCTCGGCGCGCTTCCGTTTGTGCTCGCATACTCGCTCGTTCGCCGCGCGCCGGTCTCCCTCGCCTGGTGCGCGGGCGGCGTCGCAGCCGGCGTCGCGGTCGGGCTCGCCCTCCGCTACACCGTCATCGCCGGGTCTGGGGAGGCCGGTTCGCGCTCGCTCGACGAAGTGGGCAAGTTCTCGGCCGAGTGGGTCGACCTCGTCGACCGTTGGCACCGCCCGGCGAGCGAGGAGTTTGTCTTTCTCGGGTGGCTCACCCCCGTGCTCGCCGTGGCAGGTCTCGTCCTGCTGTTGCGGCGCCAGCGGGCGCTCGGGGTTCTGCTCGGCCTGGCCGCGGCGATGCCGATCCTGCTCGCTCTGGGGACGAACCTGCCCCTCTACTCCGTGCTCTGGGAGGCGCTGCCGCCCTTCCGCTTCCCGCGCGTCCCGGAGCGCCTGCTCCCGATCGCCGTGCTCGCGCTCGCAGCACTCGCGGCGTTCGCGGTCGGACGGAGGAGGCTCGCCGGCGGCGCCGCCCTGGTCCTCGTCGCGCTCGACCTCGCGGTCCTGCCTCTGGGGGCGGCGGCCGACGACCCCGGTAACCGTGCCTACGCGGCCCTGCGCAGCTCTGACCGGCGCTACCTCGATTTGCCGCTCCTCGATCCCGGCAACCACTTCGGGGCCGTGTACGACTACTACGCGCTCCAGGCGAGGCGCGAGCGGCCGGCCGGCTATTCGACACTCGCGCCCCAGGAAGCGTTCGACTTCGTCGAAGAGTTCGACCTCGAGGATCTGCGCCGACTGGACGTCCGAGCCGTCCTGGTCCATCGAGGCATACCGGGAGCCTCGCCCACCCAACGTGAGCTGATCGAGGCCGGCTTTCGACCGGTGGCGACAGACGGGGTAATCACTCTCTTCTCGAGATGAAGAAACCGCGAGTCTGCGTGATCGGGGCGGGGCTGGCGGGGCTGGTCGCCGCGGAATCCCTCCAGACGGCGGGCTGGGAGGTCGTCGTCCTGGAAGCCCGCGACCGCGTCGGGGGCCGCGTGTGGTCCGAACGGCTCGAGAACGGCGCGTCGATCGAGCGCGGCGCCGAGTTCATCGAGCTCGACCAGACCGCGATCCAGGAGCTCGCCGAGCGTCTAGACGTTCCTCTCGGGCTCACGACCATGAGCTACTCCGACCGGGAGCCCCGCGGCGGCATCGCCGTGACGCGCGAGGAGCTCCTCGAAGGCGTTGCCGCGCTCGGACGCTCGACCCCCGACTCGAACCAAGCCGTCCGGCAGGTGCTCGACGCGACGCCAATGACCGCCGGCGCACGCGAGGCGATCGCCGCGCGCCTCCAGATCTCGTTTGCCTTCCCCATCGAGGCGCTGGACTCGCGTCTCCTGACACACGAGGCCGGCTCCTTCAGCGGCGAACAGTCCCTTCGCTGCATCGGCGGAAACCAACAGCTTGCCGTTCGCCTGGCGGAGCGCCTGGAGGGGACGGTGCACCTCGGAACGCCTGTGACCGCCGTCGAGTGGTCGGAGGCAGGTGTCCGGGTGCAGACTCCGACAGGTGAGGTCGAGGCAGACATATGCCTCGTGACCGTCCCAGCGTCGGTGGTGCACGGGATCCTGTTCTCCCCGCCCTTGCCCGAGCGCAAGGCGGATGCGTTCGCCGCCGTGGCCTATGGTCAGGCCGCCAAGCTCGCCGTGCCGCTGCGCCGCACGGCTCCCGCGAGCGCGGTCCTCTCCGTCCCCGACCTCTACTGGACGTGGACGGCGACGCGTGGAGCTGCAGACACGGATCTGGTCGTCGGGTGCTTCGCGGGGTCTGAGCTCGCCCTGGAGCATCTCCGCGTCGAGGAGGGCCCGGCCCCATGGCTCGCTCGTCTGCGCGAGCTGCGGCCGGATCTCGATCTCGTCGAAAGCGGCGCCGCCCTCACGACCTGGCACGACGACCCCTGGGCGCAGGCGGCCTACTCCTCACGCACAGCCGGACGCTCCCACGACGACGCTGCGCTTCAGGAGCCCGTGGGGCCACTTCACTTCGCCGGCGAGCACACCGCCGGCGATTGGTTCGGCCTCATGGAGGGCGCGATTCGGAGCGGTCAGCGCGCAGCGGACGAAATCAAGCGGCCGAGGTCGTGAAGTTCCGCACGCCGTGCCAGACCCCGTCGCCGCCGAAGTCGAAATACTTCGTGCGCTCGACGACGATCTCACAGCGCTCCCCGAGGAGCCGTCCCGCCACCGAGCCCTTGTGGAGGCGAACCTCGTGGTAGTGGCCGGGTGAGATCTTGACCGCCTGTCGATGAACCTCGTCCGCGGACCACTCGGGCGGAACCTCGGGCGTCGAGAAGAGAATGAGGTTGCCGTACTGGCTCTTCGGCATCTCGACGTCGTAATAGCTCAATAGCCCAACCTTGCCGTAGTCCGGCATCCGGGCGATGAGCTCGTCCTCCAGCTCGAACAGCACAGTGTGGTCGGCGTCTTCCCGCGGTCTGCCGAAGAAGCCGACCGCGCTGATGTCGCTCGCCTCGATCAATCGTCCCGTGTCCGGAACGACGAGCAGGTGGCGATGACCTTCCGCGTCTTGTTCGGCCGCTGCGTGTTGGCCGACGCGGCCGTCGCCTTCCTGCTGCCAGCGGCGGGCCCGCTCCCGTTCGTACTCCAGCATCGTGCGCATCACCCCGACCTCGTGCACGGTGTTCGCAGCGTCCGTGAAGGGCCGCTCCGGAAGGACGTCGTCGGGACCGAGAATCGCGTCGTACTCCATGGCGTGGGCAACCAGCGTGAGCCGTACAGGATCCTAGTGAGGCAGCGCCACGGAAGTCGGCTAACGAGATCGACCCCGCGCCCTGCTCAGGCGGCTTCAGCCACCGGAGCTTTCCCCGCCCAGTAGCGGTTGAGGGCTCCCTGGACCTTAACGAACCAGACGATCGCCGGGATGATCAGGATCGCGCCTGGGACGAGCCACAAGCCCGTCCACCCGATGACGGGCGGCTCTTGCCCGTCCTTCCTGTACATCTTCCCGACTTCGGATGGGATCACGAACGCACTGACGAAGCCGAGGAGGATCCAGATGACGAGGCCGATCACCCCGCCGACGCCCTCGCCGCTGTGCTGCTTTATCTCCTCGTGGGTCTTGAAGGCCCAGTACCAGCTGTAGAAGCCGAGCGTGACGATGACCAGGAGAATCCCGAAGCCGATCCCACGCGGGCGGCCAAGAGGGCCGGTGTTGGCGGAACTGCTCATTCGCTGCCTCCTCCGTATGTTGTCTGAATAGCTGACGCCTCTAACGACAGGCTTCTACATGCCCATCGCGTGGTACCCGGAGTCGACGTAGAGGGTCGTGCCGGTGACGTTTTTCGCCTCGTCCGAGAGTAGCCAGGCGGCCGCGGCACCGACGTCCCCGGATTCGATGTTGCGCCGGAGCGGCGAGCGCTCCTCGACGATCGCCTCCATCGTCGGGAAACCCGCGATCGAACGAGCTGCGAGCGTCCGAACCGGTCCCGCCGAGACCGCGTTGACGCGAATGTCCTTCTGCC
>JBBDMP010000175.1:0-14035 GCA_040878265.1 Gaiellales bacterium
CGGCTCTGGTCGGTCACGGCCGAGACCGGGTTCGGGCGTAGGCCCGGCCTGCGCGGCCTCGTCGTCTACCGCGTCAAACGCGTTCTCCACAAACTCATGCGTTGGTACGTGGAGCCCTTCGCCGCCATGCAGCGCGAGTTCAACCTGACGACGCTGCGGCTTGTGGACGAGCTCGGAGCCGAGCTCACCAAGCGCTCGGGCCCCGCCATGCTCACAGAGCTCGACGAGCGGCTCACGCGCCTCGAGCGGCGGCTGCGCGAGTCGCCGGAAGGGCTCCCGGTGAGTGGACAGGTCGCTGCTGCCGCACCCACGCCGTCGTCGATGCCCACGCCGATGCCTGACTATTTCGCCTTCGAATCGCGCATGCGCGGGTCGACCGACTTGGTCCGAGAGCGCCAGGCTCTCTACGTCGAGGACTTTCGCGAAGCCGCTCCGGTACTCGACGTGGGCTGCGGCCGGGGAGAGTTCCTCAGACTCCTCGCCGAGACGGGGGTCGAGGCGAGAGGTATCGATCTCGACGCCGACATGGTCGCCTACGCCCGCGGAGAGGGCCTCGACGTCCAGCAAGCCGAGGCGCTTTCGTATCTCGACGGGCTGCCCGACGCCGAGCTCGGCGGCATCTTCTGCGCGCACGTCGTCGAGCACCTGGAGCTGCCGGCCCTCGTGCGGCTGCTCGAGCTCTCGGCCGTGAAGCTCCGAGAGGGAGGGCTCTTCATCGCCGAGACGCCAAATCCTCAGACCCTCATCGCGCTCTCCACCTTCTTCGCCGACCTCACCCATGTGCGCCCGGTCCACCCGGAGACGCTGGCGCTGCTCGCGCGGCAGGTCGGCTTCGCCTCGACCGAGATCCGTTATCTCAACCTCCCGGAGCCTGAGGGGCGTCTACAGCGTGTCCCGGACCAAGAGGTTCTCGACGAAAACTTCGAGCGACTGAACGAGGTCGTCTTCGGCCCGCAGGACTTCGCGCTCGTCGCCCGGACGTGAGGATCGCCGTCTGCCTGCCCCAGGTGCCGTTCGCGCGCGGCGGCGCCGAGATCCTTGCCGAGCGCCTCGTCGAGGAGCTCCAGGCGCGCGACCACGAAGCGACCCTCGTGACGGTTCCGTTCAAGTGGTATCCAGGTACGCGGGCGCTGAGCCAGGCGTTCCTCTGGCGCATGCTCGATCTCCAGGAAGTGGACGGGCGCCCGATCGACCGTGTGATAGCGACGAAGTTCCCCTCGTACGTTGTCCGGCATCCGAACAAGATCGTCTGGCTCGTCCACCAGCTTCGGCAGGCGTACGACCTCGACCGCACCGAGCTCGGGCAGTTCGGTGAGCGACCGTTCGACCGGGCTACGCGCCGGGCTGTGCATCGGCTCGACAGGCTCGCCCTCGGCGAGGCGCGGCGCGTCTTCGCCATTTCGCGGAACGTCGCCGACCGGCTCGAGCGTTACCTCGGCATGCAGGCCGAGGTGCTCGTGCCTCCTCCGCAGGACCTCGCCTACCGCTGCGATGAGTACGGCGACTTCATCCTCTCGGTCGGACGCCTCGACCGTGCAAAGCGCGTCGACCTCCTCCTCGAGGCGGTGGCGGGCGACAAGACAGCCAAGGCGGTCGTCGTCGGCGACGGGCCTGACCGCGAGCGGCTCGAGCGCCTCGCCAAGAGCCACGGGCTCGACGGGCGTGTCGTCTTTACGGGCCACGTCGACGGGGCGGCGCTCGCCGACCTCTACGCGGGCTGCCTGGGCGTCTACTACGCGCCGATCGACGAAGACTTCGGGCTGGTTCCCTACGAAGCCTTCCTCGCTGAGAAGCCGGTCGTGACGACCGTGGACGCCGGCGGCCCGACCGAGATCGTCGTCGACCGAGAGAGTGGGCTCGTCTGCTCCCCTTCGGCAGCGGCTGTCCGGGAGGCTGTCGCGTGGCTTGCCACGCACCGCGACGAGGCGCAGCGCTGGGGCCGGCACGGAAAGTCGCTCGCCGAGCAGGTCACCTGGAACGCCGCGATCGAGCGGTTGCTCGGCTCGTGAGGGTTGCCTACTTCTCGCCGCTCCCGCCTGACCGGTCGGGAATCGCGGACTACAGCGCGCTCCTCCTGCCCGCCCTGAGCGAGCGGATCGACGTCAAGGTCGTCCGCCGAGGCGCCCGCCGTCCGCCGTTCCGCACCGACGTCGCTCTCTACCAAGTGGGGAACAACCCCGAGGCGCACGACTGGATCGTCCGCGCGCTCAGGCGCCAGTCGGGGGTCGTCGTTCTGCACGACTTCGTACTCCACCACCTCGTCGCCGGAATGACCCTCGGGACCGGCGATCGCCGGGCCTACCTCACCGCGCTGGAGAGGGAAGCCGGAGTCCTCGGTCGCATGCTCGGCCACGCCGTGGCCGACGGCTCGATCGCCCCGCTCTGGGAGACCAAGGCCGAGGAGTTTCCGCTCGCCCACTGGGTTCTCGACCACGCCGAGGGCGTGATCGTCCACTCCCGCTACGTCGAGGAGCGGGTCCGCGCGGTGGGCTACACGGGCCCGGTCTGGCGAGTGCCGATGCCGGTACCGCCTCCTCCCCCGGCGCACGACCCCGGCCTTCCCCGGGGCGCGCCGCTGATCGGCTCCTTAGGGCACTTGAACGAGGCGAAGCGGATCCCGCAGCTTCTCGAGGCCTTCGCTCTGCTGCGGCATACGAGGCCGGAAGCCCTGCTCGTCCTCGCCGGCTGGACGTCGCCGAGGCTGGCGTTGGACGAGAGGCTGTCTCGCCTCGGGCTAGAGCGTGGGCGTGACGTCTTCGTGCTGGACTACGTGCCGGAAGACCGGCTCTGGAACCTGATCCGGCATTGCGACGTCTGCGTCTCGCTCCGCTCGCCCACGATGGGGGAGACGTCCGGGATGGTCGTCCGCATGCTCGCCGTCGGAACCCCCGTGGTCGTGAGCGACGTCGGCTGGTTCTCAGAGCTTCCCGACGAGGTCGCGGCGAAGGTGCCCGTGGACGAGTGGGAGGTCGAGACGATCGCGGCCATGCTCGACCTTCTCGCCGGAGACGATGACCTGCGAAGGCGCATGGGCGAGGCAGGGCGAGAGCTC
Organism: Gaiellales bacterium; assembly: GCA_040878265.1. Taxonomy (GTDB): domain Bacteria; phylum Actinomycetota; class Thermoleophilia; order Gaiellales; family Gaiellaceae; genus JBBDMP01. The sequence continues at coordinate 3,053 of JBBDMP010000175.1, forward strand.
GCTCGGAGTCACCACGCTGTCGGTCACGTCGCGGACCTTTATGTAGCGGCGCTCGAGGAAGTGGCCGGACGGGACGACGTCGAGCTCAGGGTCCTTCGCGACGTCGCCCAGGCGGCCGGCGAGGTCGGCCTCACCCCCGACAGCGCCGAGATCGAGATCCTGACCAAGCGGCTGCGCGAGGTGGGCTTTGGCGCTTGACGGCCCGCTGCCGCGCGCCGCCAGGGCGCGCGGGCGATTCCGCACGCTCCCGATGGACCGGCCCCTCGTGGTCGGGCTCGTGCTCGCCGGGCTCGTCGTCGCGGCGATGGGGGTCCGGGTGCTGCTCACGCGCGGCAGCGCCGCTCCCTGGATCATGATCGACGAGCTCATCTACTCGGAGTTCGCGAAGAGCATCGCGGACGGCGGCGGGTGGATGAACCGGGAGCAGCCGGCTCCGTTTCTCAGCCTCTATCCGGCGCTCATCTCGCCGGCCTGGCTCGCCGGCTCGATGGAGACGACCTTCGGCATCGCCAAAGCGATCAACGCCGTTCTCATGACGCTCGGTGCGGTACCGGTCTTCTTCTGGGCCCGACGGCTGGTCCCGCTTCCGTATGCCCTCACCGCCGCCCTGCTTGTCCTACTGCTGCCCGCGTTCGTCATGACCGGCCTGCTCATGACGGAGAACGCCTTCTTCCCCGCGTTCCTCCTCGCCCTTTTCGCCATCGCGGTGGCGCTCGAGCGGCCGACGTTGCTCCGGCAGGGGGCCGCGCTCGGGGCGCTCGCTCTCGCGCTTGGAATGCGATACCAGGCGCTCGTCCTGCTGGCGATTCTCCCGAGCGCGATCTTCATCCGGGCGGTCTTAGAGGTCTTGGCCCGTCGGGAGGCCCCCCACCCGCTGCGGCTCTTCGGCCGCGAGCTGCTCCGTTTCTGGCCGCTCCTTGGGGCACTCGGCGCGGGTGCGGTCGGCTACGGGCTTCTGAAGCTCGTGCAGGGCCAGCCTCTAGCGAGCGGCTTGAGCGCCTACCGCGGAGTCGCCGAGGTCTCGTACTCGGCTGAAGCGGTCCTTCGCTGGACGCTGCTCAATTTCGGGGAACTGATGCTGGTCGTGGCGGTCGCGCCCTTCAGCGCGCTCATCCTGCTTCTCTTTCTCTCGCTCGGCCGTAAATTCCCCACTAGCCCCGCGGAGCGTGCGTTTCTCGCCGTCGCCGCCCCGGCAGTGTTGTGGGTGGTCGTGCAGGCGGGCTTCTTCGCCTCATACTTCGCCCTCCGCATCGTAGAACGCAACATGTTTCACGTCGCGCCGCTGTGTTTCGTCGCGCTTGTCCTCTGGCTCGCCCGGGGAGCACCTCGGCCCCTCATCGCGACCACCGCCGCAGTTTTGGCACCGCTCGGCCTGATCGCCTACCTGGCTGTGGAGAACCCGCTCGGCCTCTTCGTCCTGTCGGACGCTTTCAGCCTCATCTCCGTGGTCGAGCTCGGCGAGGAGGTCGGAGGGTCCTGGCAGTGGTGGGTTGTCGGCGCGGGCGCGGCGCTGCTCGCAGCCGCATTCGTCGCGCTTCCAAAGCGGATGCTGCCGCTCATACTCGCGCCGGCGGTAGCGGGCGGGCTCCTGTCCATGTCCGTCGTCACGTACCAGCGGCTCACCCTCCACTCCGAGCTCGTCCGGGGCGTTCCGGTTGTCGGAGACGAGGTCAGCTGGGTCGACCGCGCGCTCGGACGAGACGCGCGCGTCGGCTTCCTGTTCACATCGAGTGTCGATCCCCAGGCCCTCTGGCAGACGGAGTTCTGGAACCGAAGCATCGGGCCGGTCTTCAACCTCGGAATCCGGGAGCCGGGGCACTTGCCGGAAACGTTCACCAGCATCGACCCCGGCACGGGAGAGCTCGTCCCGTTTCCCGGCCTGCCCACGGCCGCAGGCTCGGCGGATGCCGACTACATCCTCACGCCCCGCAACCATTCCGTCAGGGGCACGATTGCGGCCCAGCGCGGCCCCTGGACGGTCTACCTGGTCGATCCGCCGCTCCGCCTCGCGGAGACGACCGACGGGATCGGTTCGGACGGCTGGATGGGTGCCGACGCCTCGTACACGAACTTCGCCGAGACGGACGGCGCCGGCCGGGTCGGGGTTCGGCTCTCCCGCTTCGCCTGGCTGGGGGAGGACGTCCCGGGGCGGATCCGCATCCGCATCGGAGAGCTCGGTCTCGATTCGAGCGGCGCCGCGTCGATCCAGCGCGTCACGGACACGAAGACCGGCGTGATCCACTCCGGTGGGGAGGAGACGTTCCTGCTCGACACGCCCCAATCGGCCTTTCGCGTCGAGATCCACATCGAGCCGACCTTCTCGCCGTCCGACTTCGGCTTCGACGACCCCCGCGAGCTCGGCGCGGTCGTGGCGTTCCAGTTCTTCCCGGCTTAGAGCTCTTAGAGCGCCCGCAGGCGCTCGGGGTGCTTGCGGACGAAGCGAATGATTCCGCGCCAGTGCCAGAGCGTCCGGCGGGTGAGGAAGCGCCGGTCGATGACGGCCGGGTACTCGTGGCGAACGACCGCGGCCGGCACGTACCAACGCTCCCAGCCTCCCTTGGCCGCCCGGTAGCAGAGGTCGATGTCCTCGCCGTAGAGGCGGAAGCCCTCGTCGAAGCCGCCCAGCTCGTCGAGCATCGAACGGCGGTAGAGGAGGAAGGCGCCGAGCATCCAGTCGGCCGGGACGGGCTCGGCCGTCCGCTCGTCGAGCAGGTAGTGGTCGCGCTGTCGCTCGAACGGGCGGAAGAGGTAGCGGAGCGGAGTGCGGCGCACGAGGGTGCCGGACACTGTCGGGAAGCGGCGCCGGGAAGGCTGCCAGCGACCGTCCGGATAGCGGAGCTCGGGGCCGACGACGCCGGCACGCGGCCGCTCCGCGGCGAAGGCGCGCAGCGTCTCGACGGTTCCGGCCTCGGCGATCGCGTCCGGGTTCGCCACGACGACGAACGGCGCGCTCGTTTCGGCCACGCCGCGGTTGGCGTTGGCGGCGAAGCCAACCGGGTGCTCGTTCTCGACCAGGCGCGCCCCGGCCGGCAAGGACGGCTTCGGCCCGGGAAGATTGGCCACTACGACGAGCTCCTCCACCTGCGGCGCGAGAGCGGCGAGGCACTCCTCCAGCTCCGGGGCCGCCCCGTGCGTGACGACGACTGCGGCGAGCCGAAGGCGAGCGACGCTCACAAGAGCTCCTCGTAGACCGCGAGCGTGCGGCGGGCCGTCTCCTCCCAGGTGAACAGTCCCGCCCGCGCCAGGCCCGCCGCGGCGAACCTCTCCCGCTCGGCGAGCGCCCGTTCCACGCCTGCCGCGAGTGCCTCAGGCTCCCCCGGCTCGACCAGAACGCCGGCGTCTCCGACGACTTCGGGAAGGGCGCCGGCAGTGCTCGCCACCACCGGCGTCCCGGAGGCCATCGCCTCCAGCGCTGGGAGTCCGAACCCCTCGTAGCGCGAGGGGAAGACGAGGCAGGCGGCGCCCCGGTAGAGCGCGGCGAGCTCCTCCTTCGCCACGTGGCCCCGCAGCTCGACTCGCGGCGCCAGGCCCAGCCGGTCGGAGAGGTTCCGCACCGCCTTCTCCAGGCCGCGGTCGGGCCCGGCGAGAACGAGGCGGAGCCCCGGGTCGAGTTGCGTGAGCGCCGCCACCGCAGTCAGCGGATCCTTACGGGCTTCGAGCGCGCCGACGAAGAGGACGTAGGGTTCGCCGGCTGCGGCGGCTCCGTCCGGGCGAAACACCGGGTCGGCCGCATACGGCGTGACGACGATCCGCTCCTCGGGAATCTTGTACTTGTCGACGATGTCCCGGCGTGTGAACTCGGACCCGACGAGGACACGCGCGGCTCGGCGGGCCGAATTGGGCACGAGCGCCATGAAGATGACTCGGTCGCTGCGTCTCATCAGCCCGGCGTGCTCGAAGGAGAGATCCTGCACCGTGACCACCGTCGCCGGCGGCGGCATCGTCGGGAGGACGTGGAGGAAGTGGCCGAGCTGGGCACCGACGCGGCGCAGCAGCCTCGGTAGGCCGAAGGCCATGCGGGCGAACTGGCTGCGGGCGGGAAGCTCGAGCGCCTCGACGCCGGCAGGCACCAGCTCGGGGTGCCTGGTCACCGCAGCGAGCCGGAAGGGAAGCTCGAGGCGGGCCAGCTCCCGCAGGAGGTTCTGGACGTACGCCTCGTCGCCGGTCCGTCGTCGCCCCAGCACGTCTGCGTCGACGACGACGAGCGGCCGGCTCACGCGGCCACCTTCCGGTAGACGTCCGCGGTCGCCTGCGCCGCCTGCGCCCAGGTGAACTCCCGCGCCCGCTCCTGTCCTTTGGCGACGAGCTCAGCGCGACGCCCGACTGCCTCGGCGAGACCGGCGCCAATCGCGTCGGGGTCGAGCGCGTCGACGAGCACTGCGGCGTCGCCCGCGACCTCTGCGCACGCGCCCCAGGCCGTCGTGACGACCGGAGTGCCGCACGCCATCGCCTCGAGGATGGGCAGTCCGAAGCCTTCGTAGAGAGAGACGTATGCGAGGCAGCGGGCCCCGCGATACAGGCGCGCGAGCTCCTCGTCCCCGACCTCGCCGAGCCAGCGGACGCCCTCGCCCTCGACCCGCACATCGCCCCAGCCCTGCGCGCCGGCCACGCGGAGCTCGGTCCCGTCGAGCCCCGCTTGGCGGAAGCCCTCGACGAGGCGGGCGAGGTTCTTGCGCGGCTCCAGCGTGGAGACGGCGAGCACGTAGTCCCCCTCCGCGGCGGGCCCGTCGGGCACGAAGGGAGGCCCGACGCCGTGGCCGACCACATGCACGCGCTCCGGCGCAACCCCCAGGAGCTCCACGACCTCGCCCTTGGTGAACTCCGAGACGGCGATCATGGCCCTTGCCGCGCGCGCGACGAGAGGAAGGGTCAGCGCGCTGTAGCTCCTCGTCCAGCGGTTGAACGCCTCCGGATGACGCAGGACCGCGAGGTCGTGCACCGTGACGACCAGCGGGAGGGGGGAGCGAACCGGCGCGCGGAAAGTGGGGCAGTGAAGGACGTCCACACGGTCGCGCCGGGCCCGGACCGGCAAGGCCGCGAGGTACCAGCCCAGGTCACGCGCGATCCTGGCCGGCCGGCCGTCGCCGCCGAAGTGGTAGCGCCGGAGCTCGAGGGCATCGTCCCGCTCCAGCTCCCCCAGGAGCCCGGTGAGGTAGCGGGCCGTGCCGGCCCGCGTGAGCGCAAGCGCGGAGGTGTCGATCCCGACAGTGAGCTCAGGCATTCGCGTAACCGGCCACCAGCGCCTCGCCGGTCGCCCGCCAGGTGAACCTCGCCGCGTGCGCGAGCCCGCGCTCGACGAGCGCCTCGCGCTCCGCCAGCGCCCGCTCCAGCGCACCGGCGAACGCCTCCGGGTCGTCGGGATCGGCCCGCAGCGCCGCGTCGCCGCTCGCCTCGTCCAGCGAAGGGTGCGAGGAGGAGACAACCGGCGTGCCGCTCGCCATCGCCTCGACGACCGGGAGCCCGAAGCCCTCGAAGCGGGAGGGGAAAGCGAACGCAGCGGCACCGCGGTACAGCCGGGCGAGCTCCTGTTCGCCGACGTGCCCGAGCGCGCTCCCCGGGCCCGCGACGACGAGCTCGAGCTCCGGCAGAAGCTTCAGGGCGGCCGCGAGCACCCCGAGGTTCTTTCGCGGCTCGTCGCTCGCCACCGCCAGCACGTACGGCCGCTCCCGCTCGGCCTTCTCGCCCTCGGGAGAAAAGGCCGCGTCGACGCCGGGATAGGCCACTCGCAGCCGATTCTGTTCGATGCCGAGCGTCTCTGCGGCGTCGCGCCGCGTGAACTCCGAGATGGCGAAGAGAACGTCGCAGGCCCGCGCCGCGTGCCGGAAGCTCTCCTCGTGGAGCCGCCGCGTGCGCGGATGCGTCCAGTCCGGAAAATGAAGCGGGCCGAGGTCGTAGATCGTCGTCGCGCGCACCCCTGCCCGCTGCGGCGGCTGCATCCAGTCCGAGAGGTGGAGGACGTCGACCGGCCCGACGAGGCGCTCGACTCCCGGGCGGCCGAGCCGGCTCCAGGCCGATCGCCACACCCGTGCGAGCGGAAGGGATCGGGCGCGAAGCTCGACCGGGAGGCCGTCGAGCTGGGCGGCGATCCTTCGGCTTCCTCCCACGCTCGTGACCGAGAAGGCGACGACCTCGTGGCTTCCTCCACTCGCTTCCAGCAAGCCGGAAAGCATCCCCCGTACATAGGTCCCGATGCCCGTCCTGGGCAGCGCGAGTGGGCTCACGTCGACTGCAATGCGCATGCGATGGCTCCGTACACTAGGCGCCCATGGTCAGCGTGTACGCGGATCTCCTCCGCTACCGCGAGCTGTTCACGAGCCTCTTCCACCGGGAGCTGCGCGCGCGCTTCAAGGGGTCGGTGCTCGGGCTCGGGTGGTATCTCGCCTACCCGCTCGTCCTCATGGGCGCCTACACCCTCGTCTTCTCCGTGCTCTGGGTCGCCGTCGACCTCAAGTACTACCCCCTGTTCCTGCTCGCCGGCCTCGCGCCCTGGGTCTTCTTTTCGACGGCGCTTCAGTCGGCGACGCGGAGCCTCCTGCTCAGCGCGCCGCTGGTCAAGCGGGTCCGCTTCCCCCGGCAGCTCGTCCCCCTCTCGGTCACGGCCACGCACCTCGTGACGCTCGTGGTCATGCTCGCCGTCCTCGTCCCGATCAACCTCGTGCTCCTGCCGGAGACGCGCGACACGTTCTGGCTCGTCTTTCCGCTCGGGCTGCTTCTCGTCTGCCTCACGAGCGGCCTCGGCCTCATCGTCGCCTGCGCGAACGTCTTCTTCCGGGACGTCGAGCACCTGATTTCCGCGCTACTCATTCCGTGGTTCTTCCTGACCCCGGTTCTGTACACGTTCGAGTCACTTCCGGGCGCCGTGCAGCGCCACGGAACGATCATCGACTTCCTCTACTACGGGAACTTCGTCACCCCGTTCATCTCCGCGATCCGCGACCCGCTCTACTTCGGTCGGCTCCCGCGGGCGACGGACGTCGTGTACGCCGTGGTCGCGTCGGTCCTTGCCCTCGCGCTCGGCGCCTTCGTCTTCCGCCGCCTCGACGACCACCTCGCGGTGGAGCTCTAGATGCCCGGCTTGCCGGCAGGAGCCGTTCGCGTCGAGGGCGTCAGCCGCCGGTTCCGCGTGCGGGAGGAGCCGACGCTGACGTTGCGCGACCTGCTCGTCCGCCGCCGCCGCCCGATGCACGAGGTCTGGGCCCTGCGGGACGTCTCGTTTGGGATCGAGCCGGGCGAGGCGGTCGGTCTCATCGGCCGAAACGGCTCGGGGAAGACGACTCTCCTCCGCCTCGTGGCCGGAATCTTCGCCCCGACGAGCGGCACCGTCGCGGCCGGCGGCTCGGTCAGCTCGCTCCTCGAGCTCGGAGCCGGCTTCCACCCCGACTTCACCGGGCGCGAGAACGTGTACCTGAACGGCGCCATCCACGGGCTCAAGCGGAGCTACATCCGCGAGCGCATGGACGAGATCGTCGGGTTCGCCGAGCTCGAGCGCTTCATCGACCTGCCGGTGCGCACGTACTCAGCGGGGATGTACATGCGGCTCGGCTTTTCCATCGCCACCCACCTCCAGCCGGACGTCCTGCTGCTCGACGAGGTCTTCGCGGTCGGCGACGAGGCGTTCCAGCGCAAGTGCTTCGAGAAGGTCTTCGAGTTCAAGCGAAGCGGCGGCACGATGGTCTTCGTCTCCCACGACGCCGCGGCCGTCGAGCGCCTGTGCGACCGGGCCATCCTGCTCAACGAGGGGCGCGTCGAGGTGGACGGGCCGACGCCGGAGGCGCTTGCCCGCTACCACCGCCTGCTCGCCGCCGAGCACGATCCGGCCGAGCGCACGGCCGGCCTCCGCGAGTGGGGGAGCGGGGAGATCCGGGTCGCGCGCGTGACCTTGAAGGGCGCGGACGGTGAGGAGCGGCAGAAGTTCGTCTCGGGCGAGCCCTTCGGCGTCGAGATCGTGCTCGCGGCCGAGACGGACGTCCCCGCGCCCGTCGTCTCGCTCGAGCTCCGGGACGCGGTTGGCACGCTTCTGGGCGGGGCCTCGCAGCGAGTCGAGGAGGAGGGCTGGGGCTCTGGCGCAGGAGAGCGGAAGCTCCTTTTCGAGCTGGACCGCCTCCCGCTTGCGGAGGGCCGGTTCGCTCTCGGGGTCGTCGTCTCCGACGCTTCCGGGGAGCGCCTCTACCACCACCTCGACGCGGCAGCAGAGCTGCTCGTCCGGCCCGAAGGGCCGGGCACGCGCGGTCTCGTTCTCCTCGACGGGCGCTGGAGCGTCCGTGCGCCCTCCGAGGCGCCGAGGCGCTAAGCGGCTGCAGGCCCGAACGGATCGAGCTCGCGCGAGCGCCTGAAGTAGCGCTCGGCTTCCTCCTCTCGTCCCTGCTCCAGCTCGAAGAGGCCGAGCTCGTACCAGGCGTCTGGGTTCTGCGGCTGGAGCTCCACGGCCCGGATGAGGTCGTTCCGCGCTTTGTCCGCGGCACCGAGCGCTCGGAGCGCGGTTGCGCGCGCGAACAACGGCTCCAGGGAGAGCGGGTTGAAGGATCGCGCACGGTTCGCAGCTGCCAGGGCCTCGGCGGGATCTCCCTCGGCGAGCGCCTCGTACGCGGCCTGTGTCTTCCGCTCGGCCGCCCAGGGTGCGAAGAGCGAGTAGACCGCGGCAAGCGAGAGGAGCCCGGCCGCCACGGGCAAGAGCAGAGTCGAGCGTGCCCGCACCGTCTGGCGGCCAGCACCCAGGAGCACACCGAGGACCGCGAAGGCCGGGACACTCACCGCGAGGAAGTCCCAGTCCCAGTCGACCAGCGAATGCGCGAGGTAGACGACGAGCCCGATCGCCAGTGCCAGCGTCGCCGGCCGCTCCTCGACGCCGACCCGCGCGAGCGTCCTACGGACGGCGAGCCCCGCCGCAACGACGGCGCCGGCCGCGAGCAGGAAGCCGATAAAGCCGGTCTCGGCGAGGAACTGGAGGGGCTCCGAGTGCGGCTCCACGACCCGCAGCCGGTCCTCGCGGAGAAGGCGGTGGCTGAGCGCGAAGCTGCCCGCGCCGTTGCCCCAGAGCGGCTCGTCCTCGAAGGCGGTCCAGGCCTCCCGCCACCAGTTCCAGCGGTTGTTCGAGCTGAAACTGGTGAGGCGCTCGGGCTCCTGCGTCACGAGCTCGGTGGGCGGGTTGGCGAACTCGGCGGCCTGCGCTTCCACCCAGTCGGCCAGGTCTCCGGCTCGTACGAACGCCACGACGAGCAAGGCCAGGGCTAGCACCGCGGCGGCGCGGCCGCCCCAGCGGAGCAGGCTCCCGGTCGGGAGCCGTTCCAGGAGGCGCGGGAGCAGCAGGCCCAGTCCGTACGCCGCCGCCCCGCCGAGCAGGAGAGCCACGCCGAACCTCACTCCGGCCGATTCGCGGACGTCGAGTGGCTGGCCGTCCGCGGTGAGCCCCGGCTGGCGGAAGGCCCAGAGCGCGACCGCCGTGCCGACGGGCACCGAAGCGCCGAGCGCGGCGAGCGCCTCGCGTCGGCGGGAATCGAAGGCAAGCCAAAGCGAGACCGCGAGCACCGCGGCCACGAGGCCCGAGCGCGAGTACGTGAGGAGCAGCCCAACGACAAGCGCGAAGAGGAAGACGGGCGCAAGGCTCCGCCGAGCGAGCCAGAGCGCGACCGGCAGCCCCATGGCGAAGAGAAGCGCGAGTGCGTTCCAGTACTCGACGGGGGCGCGGAGCCTCGCGATTCGGCCTCCGTCCTCGTACAGCGCCGGGAAGACCTTGCCCGCGAGCGCCCAGCCGAGGGCGACCGCGATCACCCCGGCCAGGGCATACGCGGCGCGGACAGGCGCGCGGGGCAGCGCGCCCACGAGACAGGCCCCCGCGAGGACTGCGACGTAGACGAGGCCTCGGTTGAAGTAGTCCCAGGAGCGGTCGGGCAGGATCGACCAGGCGATCGTCAGCCCATTCCAGGTCACGAACGCTGCCGTGAGCGCGAGAGTTCCGCCGGCGACCCCGTCCAGGCGGGGGCGCGGGAGGAGACCCAGGCCGGCGAAGGTCCAGCCACCTGCCGCGAGCGCGAAGGCTGCTGCGCCGATCCACGGCACGGATTCGTCGCTCGACCCACCGCCTTGAACGACCGCCGCGACTACGACGCTGAGGAGGCCCAAAGCGAGGATCAAGCCCAGGCGGTCGCCTGTTTCTCTGTCCACTAACACGTTCTTAACCGTCCGTAGCTACTCTGGCTATTGACCGCCTGGGAGCGGCGTCAATACGATTGCGGCGGCTCGAGGGGCTGGCGGCTTGGTATCCATGAAATTTGTTCTCACATTCGCAGTTTCGGTGCTCGCCGCCGTCGCGCTCGGCGCGCCGGCGCAGGCTTCGCCTTGCTCGGAGGCCGTGGTCGAGGACTGGTACGACAACTCGCGCGTCGACCGCAGGTACCCGATTCACTGCTACCGGGAGGCGCTCAGGAATCTTCCCGAGGACATGATCGCGTACTCGAGCGCGCCGGAGGACATCGCCCGCGCGATGCGCCGGGAGATCGCGCGGCAGAACCAGCCGGGCCCGACGACAACCGGGAACGGCGACGATGGCCAGGCGGGAGGAGTCGGCGGGAACGGCACAGGCGGGACGACGAAGCCCGAGGCAGCGATCGGGACGACGGAGCCCATGGCCGAAGCGGCGCCGCCGACGAGCGATGCCTCTGACGATTCCCCGTTCGGGAAGGCCTTCGAGGAGATCGCCCCGAGCAACGCGAGCTCTTTCCCACTCCCTCTCGCGGTCCTCGGAGGAGTTGCGCTCCTCCTCATGGCAGCGGGCGGAATGGGCCTGATCGCCCGCCGGATGCGCCCCCCGCGCCCGCCGCTGCAGCGCCGTTAATTCGGGCGTAAAAACCCCTGCAAACCGGCTCCGTCCGGACGCCGCTCTACCCTCTGGTCCCCCCGGATTTACGGGGTCCGCAAGTCGATACTCTTAGGGAGGAACCATGGCGTCCGCTGCACGCACCGAGACCGCTCCAGCCATCCCCGACG
>JBBDMP010000176.1:0-2481 GCA_040878265.1 Gaiellales bacterium
TTCCTCACTGCTGATGGCGGCCTACGGCTTGAGCGAGCGCGAGCAGGACGTCACCCGCCTCGTCCTGCAGGGGGACTCCACGCTGCAGATCGCCGACGGCCTCTGCATCTCCCCTCACACCGTGCAGCAGCACCTAAAGAGCGTGTTCGAGAAGACAGGCGTTCGCAGCCGACGCGAGCTTGTCGGCAAGGTGTTCTTCTCTCACTACGAGCCGCGCGTGCGCGACAACGAACGGCGCGTAGTCGCCGGCGAGCCGGTGCGCGGAGGCCCCTTCCCCGGCGACACGGCCCAGTAGCGACCCGACGACGGTGGATGAAGAATCCGGCTTACAGGCCTGCTAACGAAAAAGCATCGGAAACGGGGCTTTTTCTATGCCTGATCGGCTCTCACAGCCATTTCATCTGGCGTCTGTACGGTGCAATCAGACCAACCTGCGGGCAAAGGAGGAATAGCCCATGAAACGGAAGTTAGTGCTCATTGCCGCGCTCGTTGTGGCCCTCGGGGCCACCTCGGCCGGGATCGCAATCGCTGCCGGCGTCGGCGACAACGACAAGCCGCTCGCCGGCTCGGACCTCGACCGGGCGACTGCGGCGGCGCTCAAGCACACCGGCGGAGGCACGGTCGTCGAGTCGGAGAGTGGCGACGACGGCGCCGCCTACGGCGTCGAGGTCCGCCGTGCGGACGGAAGTCAGGTCGAGGTCAACCTCGACGCGAACTTCAACGTCATCGGCGACGAAGCAGACGATGACGGCGCCAACGAGCAGAACGGCCAGGACGACGACTGACCTATGCCTCTCATGCGCTGCCGACTCCTGATCCTGACCCTCGCGCCACTTCTCGTCCTCGCGGCCGCATGCGGAGGCGAGGACGGCTCGGGGACTCAGGGCGGGACTGTCGCGAACACCGCGCCCGGGCCGGCCGGCCCGGGCGCGCTTCCGCAGGGAAGCGAGCGGGTCGAGCTCGATCCGGCCGACTTCGTCGCGTCGATCGACAACCCGTACTGGCCTATGGCCCCAGGGAGCAAGTGGGTCTACAGCGAGACGGACGCTAAGGGGAACGAGCAGCGCGTCGAGGTGACCGTCACCGACCGCGCAAAGAAGATCCTCGGCATCGACGCCACCGTCGTGCACGACGTCGTGTCGGAGAACGGGCAGCTGATCGAGGACACGTATGACTGGTACGGCCAGGACACGGCCGGCAACATCTGGTACCTCGGCGAGGACACGAAGGAATACGAGGACGGAAAGGTGGTCAGCACCGAGGGCTCCTGGGAAGCGGGAGTCGACGGCGCCCAGGCCGGCATTCTCTTGCCCGCCGCTCCAAAGGTCGGCATGACGTACAGGCAGGAGTACTACGCCGGAGAGGCCGAGGACAACGGCGAGATCCTGAGCCTCGAAGAGCGGGTCGAGGGGCCGTTCGGCTCCTTCGAGCACGTCCTCATGACGAAGGACACGACTCCGCTTGAGCCGAAGATCCTCGAGCACAAGTTCTACGCCAAGGGTGTCGGCCTCGTGCTCGCGATTAGCATCTCCGGCGGCGGAGGGCTGGAGCAGCTCATCCGCTTCAAGAAGGCCCCATAGCGCGCGTCTGCTCGACCGCCTGCCGCGCCTCGATCTCGTACGGGTTGCTCCGGTAGCGGTGCGTGAAGAAGGCCCGGACGACCTTCAACGGCTCGTTCTGCATCTGCCAGACATGGCAGAGCTCGTGGGTAAGGAGGTCATCGGAGACCTGCGGCAGCGGCCGGCGGAGCAGGATCGTGCGGATCAACGTGTAGCCGGCGTACCGGCGAAGCCCCGGTAGGCGGAAAAACCACGGGAGCGTCACGACCCGCACGCGGTCGATCCGCACGGGCCCGGGGTAGAGGCTTAGACGGTCGAGGCGGGCGCGGGCACGCTCGAGCGCCGCCCGAGCGTCACCCGCCATTCCCCTCGTCGAGGCTGGGGGGATCGAGCACGAGGAGAACGGACCCGTCCTGGGACTGCGAAAACTGGAAGCGGTAGCGAGAGGGCTCGGTCAGGCGGCCGATGCGCGCCACCTCGATGCGCGTCATCTTGCCGGGGAAGGGTGGTTCGCTCTCGGGGATGGTGACGCGGAGCGGCTGTGCCAGCTCTTCGCGGAACGTCTCTCGCCGGAAGAGGAACGACCAGAGGGGCTCCGCGTCCGGTCTCGGCGGCAAGAACGCGACGACCGAGTCCACCTGCATGTACGAGAACGTGTAGAGCGCGAGCTCGAGCGCCTCCCGGTGGAGGAGCCGTTCGCGCCCCCGCGGCGCCTTCCCTCCGGGGATCGAGCAGTTTTCGCCCAGCCCACAGAGCACGTAGTTCCCCGCCTCCACGCGCTGCTGCGGTGGCGGGCCGGCGTCGCCGACGGCGGTGGCCGATCGCTCCGTGTCCCTCATGGGCGAAGAGTAGCGCTGGTCACGAATCGATCCCCTCATCCTTCTTTTCGGTTATCGGCACCGGACCGGATCGAGCCGATATC
>JBBDMP010000177.1:0-2474 GCA_040878265.1 Gaiellales bacterium
GCAGAGCTCGGCGAGCGCGCGCCAGCGCGGCGAGCGGAGCTTCGCGTCCGCCCCGGGAACGAGCGCCAGCTCCTCGGCCACCTTGCGCGCGTTCCAGCCGTCCGAGACGCGAGCGAGCCGCTCGAGCTCCGCCTGGGGGAGCCCGAGGGCCTTGCCAAGGTCGCGAATCGCCCCGCGCGAGCGGTAGGTGGCGAAGCTCGCCACGAGCGCCGAGTGCTCGCGCCCGTAGCGCTCGGTGACCGCGACGATGAGCTTCTCGCGGATGTCGCGCGGGAAGTCGAGGTCGATGTCGGGCACGCCCGAGAGCTCGCGGTTGAGGAACCGGCCCAGCGCGAGATCGGCGGCGACGGGGTCGACGTGCGAGAGGCCGGTCAGGTAGCAGACGAGCGAGCCCACCGAGCTGCCGCGGCCGCGGCCGGGCGGGAGCAGGTGCCGCGGCGAGCTTGCCCCGCGCACCTCGGCGGCAACCTCGTGCGCGAGGTCGAGCACCTCCCAGTGAAGGAGGAAGAAGCCCGAGAGGCCGATCTCCGCGATGAGCGCAAGCTCCTCGCGCAGGCGGGCGTCGGCCCGGTTGCGAAGAAGCGCCGGCGCCTGCCGGTAGCGCTCGTCGAACGCCCGCCAGCAGACCCGCGCAAGCTGCGCGTCGGCCGGCTCCTCCCCGTCGGAGAAGTCGGGATACCGGTAGCCGAGCTCCTGGGTCAGGTCGAACTTGAGCCGCTCGGCGAGCTCGACGGTTGCCCGCACGGCGTCCGGATCTTCGGGAAAGCGGGCCGCCTGCTCCTCGGGTGCGACGAGGACGAGCTCGTCGTTGCCGCGCCGTTCTGGCTCACAGCCTTCGAGTGAGGTTCTGTGCTTGACGGCGACGAGGGCGTCCTGGAGGCGCGCGCGGCGCGGATGGTGCGCGTGGACGTTCCCGGTAGCGATCGTGCGGACGCCGAGCTCGCGGGCGAGCTCTCTCAGCGCGGCGTTCCGGCGCGCATCCCCGCGCTGGTACGGTCGCTGCAGCTCGACGTAGAAGCGCTCGCGCCCGAAAGCGCGCGCGAGGCGGGCGGCGGTGTTCGGATGTCGGACGGCGAGGCCGAAACGTGCGCAGCCGGAGAGGCACACGAGCCCTTCGTCCCGCTCCTCGAGCGCAGCGGGATCGAGCCTCGGCTCCAGGCGCTTCGCGGCATGAGCCTCCGTTATGAGGCGGCACAGGTTCGCGTAGCCACGCGGTGTCTCGACGAGGAGCGTGACGTGCGAGCCGTCGAGGAGCGTGAGCTCGGCTCCCGTGATCGGCTTCAGGCCGATCGCTTTCGCTGCGTGGGCGAACTCGAGCGAACCGTAGAGCCCGTCGTGGTCGGTGAGCGCGAGCGCGGGATAGCCGACCTCGGCGGCTCGCAGCGCGAGCTCTTCGGGGACCGACGCGCCGTCGAGGAAGGAGTAGGCGCTGTGGCAATGGAGCTCGACGTATTGCGGCGCGCTCACGTGCGGCCTTCTTCACGGACTGCGCGCCATAGATGCGAACTTCGGGGATACGCTCGAAGCGGGAGGTGGGATGGGCCTACCCCATACCCAAGTCCTACGCCCGCTGTGCGAACCACCCGTCGCCCAGCTCGTCGTGGAAGACGACGGCGTTGCGGCCCGTCTCCAGCACGACCTCGAAGTAGCGTCGGCGCACGGGCTCGCCCGCCCACCAGCGGTCGACAACGCGCCACTCCTCCCGGATAACCATCACGCGCGCGCGCTCGACAGAGGCCGGCAGGCCGTACTCGGCGACGACGAGCGCCCGGCGGGGCTCGTTCAGTCGTCGCGCGGCACGAGCAGTGCCCTTGTCTCCGGTATGCGCGACCACGGCGCGACCTCGACGACGGTGCAGACGGAGTCGAGCCCCACTCCTGCACGCACCTGCCGGAGCCCTTCCTTCAGGCGCTCGCGCAGACGACTCCCCCGCGGCTTGACCAGCTCGGACTGCGACCCGACCGAATCGGTCAGCTCACCCAGCTGGAGTGAGAGCGAGAGCGCGGGCGCGGGCAGCTCGACGAGCTTCGGCACGAGCGCCAGGCGCAGGCGCTCGAGCTCGGCGGTCGGCTCGCGTAGCGTCGCCGTCCGCCGCCAGGAGCCGCCCCCGACGAGCCGCGCCGAGAGCGCGAGCCGCCGCGGAGCGCGGCCGGCCCGCTCTCCCCGCGCGAGCAAGCGCTCGAGGAGGGCGACGAGCGCCTGCCTGAGCGTGTGCTCGTTTCCGACCGGCTCCGGGAATTCGAGGGTCTCGGCGATCTCCGCGGCGGGACGTCGCGGCTCGACCCGGTTGCCGTCATCCCCCCGGGCGAGCCGCCACGCCTCCTCTCCCTCGGCGCCGATGCGATCGGCCACGGCCACGCGGGGGAGACGCGCGAGCTCACCGAGGCGCTTCAGGCCTAGATCGGCGAGCTCGCGCCGCCGCGCGGGGGCGAGCGGGAGGAGCTCCCGGGGGGGGGGGTGGAGGATGAGTTGGG
>JBBDMP010000178.1:0-13687 GCA_040878265.1 Gaiellales bacterium
GCGACGGGTCGGAGGGCCGGGCCCGAGAGCCCGCCGGTCGTCGTCGAGAGGACCGGCTGGAGCTCCGCGTCGAGCGCGAGCCCTCGAACCGTGTTCACGAGGGACAGTCCATCGGCCCCCGCCGAGGCGGCCGAGGCAGCCGCGGCTGCCATGTCGGGCAGTGCCGGCGAGAGCTTCGCGTAGAGCGGCTTGGTCGTGGCTGCCCGCGCCGCCGCCACGATCTCGGCGACCTCGTCCTCCGGCGCGGCGACATTCGGACAGCTCACGTTCAACTCGAGCGCGGCGATGTCGTCTCGCCCGTCCAGGAGGCCGCAGAGATCGGCGTAGTCGCGGGCGGCGAAGCCGGCGACAGACACCCAGATGGGGACGTCGAGCTCGCTCAGCCGCGGAAGGACGTCGGCCATGAAGGCTTCGATCCCGGGGTTGGCGAGGCCGATCGAGTTCAGCATCCCGACATCGCTCTCGGCGATCCGCACCGGCTCGTTGCCCTCCCGCGGCAGCGGCGTCACCGTCTTCGTCACGAAGGCGTCGAGCTGGCGCGCCACGTGCGGAGCAGCGAGCGCGTCGAGACAACCGGAGGCATTCAGGATCATGCGGCGGCGAGTTGGAGGACGGGGCCGTCGATGCAGAGCCGGCGGTAGGCGCCGCCGATCTCGACCGCGCAGCCGTGGCAGGCACCGTAGCCGCAGGCCATCGGCGCCTCCCACGCGAGCTGGGCCTCCGGCGCGTGCGCCGCAACAGCCCAGAGGAACGGCTCCGGCCCGCAGGCGAAGACATCGCGGTTGCGCGGGAGGACGTCGGTGGGCAGGACCGGGTCGATCACGACCTCGGCGCGCGGCACGAGCTCCGCCGCCTCGGCATGGTGGGCGCTGCGGAAGCCAAGGATCGCGGGTGGCCCGCCCAGTTGCTCCGAGAGGTACGGAAACGGAGCGATGCCGACGCCTCCGGCCACGAGCACCGGGCGCTCAACGTGCAGACAAAAACCGTTCCCGAGCGGGCCGAGCACGGAGACCCGCTCGCCCCGCACAAGCGCCGCGAGCGCCCGCGTCCCCGGTCCCACAGGGTCGATCAGGAAGGCGAGCTCGCCCCGTGGCGCCAGGCAGAGGCTCATCGGCCTCGGCAGCACGCGGCCGGGCGGAGCGAGCATGAAGAACTGGCCGGGGCGGCCTGGATCGACGCCGCCACGCCGCAGGCGCAGGAGCACGTACGGGCCGACCGGCTCGACCGCGACGACGCTAAGCGATTCGCGCTTCCACACGTTCCTGAAGGGACAGAGTGTCTTCCGGGCGAGCGCGGCCGATCGCCTCGACCGCTGCTGCAGCGCCGGCCAGAGTCGTGATGCACGGGATGCGGGCGGCGAGCGCCGCCTCGCGGATCCGGTAGCCGTCCGAACGCGCGCCGCTCCCGGCCGGCGTGTTGAGGACGAGGTCGCAGCTGCCGCGGCGGATCAGGTCGACGACGGTCGGCCCGGAGTCGTCCTCGCTTACCTTGCCCACCCGCCGGACGGCGAAGCCGGCCGCAGCGAGAGCGGCCGCCGTGCCCGAGGTGGCGCATAGCTCAAACCCAAGCGCGGCGAGCTGCCGCCCGAGCTCGATCGCCGCGGGCTTGTCGGAGTCGCGGACGGAGAGGAACGCCGTGCCCCGCTCAGGCAGGGGCCGCCCGGCCGCCCGCTCCGCCTTGGCAAAGGCGGTCGGGAAATCGGCGGCGCTCGCCATCACCTCGCCCGTGGAGCGCATCTCGGGCCCCAGCACCGGGTCGGCCCCCGGGAAGCGGGCGAACGGGAACACGGCAGCCTTGACGTGAACCTGGTCGGTTTTCCCTTCCGGCGGCAGCCGGAGGTCGTGAAGGCCTTCGCCGGAGACGAGGCGGCAGGCGGCCTCGACGAGGTTGAGGCCGATCGCCTTGCTCGCGAAAGGCACCGTACGGGAGGCGCGTGGGTTCGCCTCGAGGACGTACACGGTTCCGTCGAGGACGCCGACCTGGACGTTGAGCAGGCCGATCACCCCGAGCGCGGGAGCAAGGGCCTGCACGACGTCGCCGATCTCGGCCAGCGTCGCCTCGGGAAGGGAGATCGTCGGGAGCACACAGGAGGAGTCCCCCGAGTGCACACCGGCCTCCTCGACATGCTGCATCACAGCCGCGACGTAGGTCTCGCGACCGTCGCAGAGCGCATCGACGTCGACCTCGACCGCGCCTTCGAGGAAGCGGTCCACGAGCAGCCGCCCGCCTCCTTCGGTGGCGGCGCGGACGGCCTCGCCCTCGTAGCACACCTGCATCCGGCTGCCGCCGAGGACGTAGGACGGGCGCACGAGCACCGGGTAGCCGATCTGCTCCGCGACGCTGACCGCGGCTTCAGGACTGTCGGCCACTCCCCAGAGCGGCACCGCGACCCCGAGCCGGTCGCAGAGAGCGGCGAAGCGCTCGCGGTCCTCGGCCAGGTCGACCGCCTCCCGTGGAGTGCCGAGGATCCGGAAGCCCGCCTCGTCGAGCGCGCCCGCGAGCTTGAGCGGCGTCTGCCCGCCGAACTGGGCGACCACGCCTACCGGCTGCTCCCGGGCACAGATCTCCAGCACCTCCTCGACCCGCAGCGGCTCGAAGTAGAGCCGGTCGGACGTGTCGTAGTCGGTGGAGACCGTCTCGGGATTGCAGTTGACCATCACGGCCTCGTAACCGAGTGCCTTGAAGGTCCGCGCGGCGTGCACGCAGCAGTAGTCGAACTCGATGCCCTGCCCGATCCGGTTCGGGCCCGAGCCGAGGATGACCACGGACCGGCCGGGCTCGGGCCGCAACTCGTCCTCCTCGCCCCAGGTCGAGTAGAGGTAGTTCGAGGAGGCTTCCACCTCGGCGGCGCACGAGTCCACCCGCCGATAGGTAGGCCGGACCCCCCAGGCCCACCGTGCCGCCCGCGCCTTCTCCTCACTTGTGTTGCAAGTCACAGCAACGTCGGCATCGGAAAATCCGGCCTGCTTCAGCCGCACCCAGTCGTCGGCGACGAGATCGGCGATCGAACGTGTGGAACACAAGCGCTCGCGGGCGCGGTCGATTTGCGCGGAGAACCAGGGGTGCAGGCCGGACGCGAGGTCGTCGAGCGTCGCCCACGGCGTCGGCACGCCGGTGTCGAGCTCGCGGGAACGCATCGCCTTCAGGAAAGCCTCGGAGAAGGTGCGGCCGATCCCCATTGCCTCCCCCACCGACTTCATCTGCGTCCCCAGGGCCCTGTCCGCGCCCGGAAACTTCTCGAAGGCAAAGCGCGGGAACTTGACGACGACGTAGTCGAGCGTGGGCTCGAAGCTCGCCGGAGTCGTTCCGGTCAGGTCGTTCGGGATCTCGTCGAGCGTGTACCCCACGGCGAGCTTCGCCGCGACCTTGGCGATCGGATAGCCCGTGGCCTTGCTCGCGAGCGCGGAGGAGCGCGAAACGCGGGGGTTCATCTCGATCACGCGCAGCTCGCCGGTCTCGCGCCCGCGCGCGAACTGGATGTTCGAGCCGCCGGTGTCGACGCCGACCGCACGGATGACGCGGATCGCGGCGTCGCGCAGCTCCTGGTAGGCCTCGTCGGAGAGCGTCATCTGGGGTGCAACCGTGACGGAGTCGCCCGTGTGCACCCCCATGGGGTCGAGGTTCTCGATCGAGCACACGACGACGACGTTGTCGCGCCGGTCGCGGATGACCTCGAGCTCGAATTCGTCCCAGCCCAGGAGGGACTCTTCGACCAGCACCTGCCCCACTGGGCTCTCGTCGAGGCCGCGCTCGAGGAGGCGCTCGAGCTCCTCCTCCGATGTCGCGATGCCTCCTCCATGTCCTCCCAGCGTGAAGGCCGGCCGGAGAATCACCGGAAACGACATGCCCTCGGGTAGCTCGCCCGGGGACGTGACGATCTCCGATTCCGGGACCCGAAGCCCGACGTCGCGCATGGTCTCCCGGAAGAGCTGGCGGTCCTCGGCCCGTCGAATGGCTTCCTCGCTCGCCCCGATCAGCTCGATGTCGAGCGCGTCGAGGACGCCCTCCCTCGCGAGCGCGCTCGCGAGGTTGAGCGCAGTCTGTCCGCCGAGGGTCGGCAGGAGCGCATCCGGGCGTTCACGCTCGAGCACGGCCGCAACCGACTCGAAGTCGAGCGGCTCGACATACGTCCGGTCGGCGAAGCCCGGGTCGGTCATGATCGTCGCCGGGTTGGAGTTGACGACGATCGTGCGGTAGCCCTCCGCGCGGAGCACCTTGAGCGCCTGGCTCCCGGCGTAGTCGAACTCGCACGCCTGGCCGATGACGATCGGCCCGGAGCCGACGACGCAGATCGAGCGAAGATCAGGCCGCGCGGGCATATCCGATGTCCTCGACCCAGGTCTCGAGCAGCGGCCACGCATCGTGCGGGCCCGGCCCGGCCTCCGGGTGGAACTGGATGGAGCTCGCCCGATCGGCCGGCAGGGCCAGGCCCTCGACGGTTCCGTCGTAGAGCGAGACGTGCGTCACCTCCGGCCCATCGCCGCGCACGGCGAACCCGTGGTTCTGGCTGGTCACGAGCACCCGGCTGCCTTGAAGCTCGAGCACGGGGTGGTTGCCTCCGCGATGGCCGAACGGGAGCTTGAACGTCTCGAGACCCGCGGCGAGGGCGAGCAGCTGGTGGCCGAGACAGATCCCGAGCACCGGCACACGTCCCAACAGATCTCGGACGACTGGCACGTGGGTGGCAAGGGCGGCGGGATCCCCGGGGCCGTTGGAGAGCAGCACGCCGTCGGGCCGGCTCGCGAGGATCGTCGCTGCGTCCGTGTCGTGCGGCCACAACGTCGCGCGAGCGCCGGACGAATTCAGCCGGGTGACGATCGACCGCTTGCAGCCGTAGTCGAGGACGGCGACTCGCACATGGCCGCCGCCGAACGAGCGCGGCTTCGACGTCGAGACGCCCGCGACGAGGGCGCGGCCGCTCATCGCCGGCTGCGCTCGCACGTGGACGAGCACCTCTTCGACGGACGCCGCCCCGGTCACCGCCGCCGCCCGCATGGCGCCCTGCCGGCGCAGCCGCAGGACGAGCGCTCGCGTGTCGATCTCCTCCAGCGCGACGATGCCGTGGGCGGCCAGCCAGCGCGTCCAGTCGTCTCCGCCCGCGCACCGCATCAACACAGCGCGCGCATGCGCGGCGGCAGATTCCGACCGGCTCGGCGAAACGCCGTAGTTCCCGACCATGGGCGCCGTGAAGGCGACGAGCTGCTCGGCGAAGCTGGGATCGGTGACGATCTCCTGGTAGCCGCTCATGGCCGTCGTGAAGACGGCCTCGCCGAACGCGATGCCCGGACTGCCGACCGAGCGCCCCGGGAAGACGCTGCCGTCCTCGAGGACAAGAAAACCTGTCACGCGGCGTACACCACCTTCCCGGCCGCAACCGTCTTCTTCACTCGACCGCACAGCGTCTGCCCGAGCAGCCAGGAGTTGGCCGACTTCGAGCGGAAGGAGCGTTCGTGCACGGGCCACGTCTCCGTGAGGTCGAGGAGGACGAGGTTGGCCGGCTCGCCGACCGCGATGCGGGGCGGCTCGAGTTCGTAGATCCGGGCCGGGCCGGCACTCATCCGTTCGAGCAGGGTCTGGAGCGGGAGGATGCCGGGCTCGACGAGGTGCGTGTACAGGGCTGCGAAAGCCGTCTCGAGCCCGGTTACGCCGAACGGCGCCTCCTCGAACGGCACGTCCTTCTCGTGGCGCGCATGCGGCGCGTGATCCGTTGCGATGGCACCGATGGCGCCGTCGCGGACTGCTCCGATCAGCGCCTGACGGTCCTCTTCCGAACGAAGCGGTGGGTTCATCTTCAGGTTCGGGTCGAGGCTGCGGACCGCTTCGTCCGTGAGGCAAAGATGGTGCGGAGTCGCCTCTGCGGTCGCCTCGACACCTGCCACCTGGGCGCTCCGCAACTCCTCTACCGACTCGCCGGCCGAGAGGTGCAGCAGATGGATCGGCTGCCCCTCGTACGCCGCGAGGGCGAGGTCGCGGCCGACCATGACGCTCTCGGCCACAGAGGGGTAGCCGCCGAAGCCGAGCTCGGCGGAGACGGGCCCCTCGTGCATCTGCCCGCCCTGCGAGAGGGCAGGCTCCTCGCAGTGGACCGCGATGCGCCGTCCGGCGACTGCGTCGTACTGGAGCGCCCGCCGGAGTAGCCCGGCCGAGCGCACCGGGTGCCCATCGTCGGTGAACCCGGCCGCGCCCGCCTCGGCGAGCTCGACCATTTCGGTCAGCTCAGCGCCCTCCTGGCCCTTGCTGATCGCGGCGAAGAACCCGACCGGCACCTCTGCCTCTGCGCGTGCCCGCTCGACGAGCGCGCCGAGCACGGAGGCCGAGTCCACGGCCGGATCGGTGTTCGGCATGGCCAGGATCGCGCAGTAGCCGCCCGCGGCAGCGGCGAGCGTGCCGGAGGCTATGTCCTCCTCGTCCTCCCGCCCGGGGGTGCGAAGGTGCACGTGCGCATCGACGAACGCGGGCGCCAGCACCTTGCCGTTGCCGCCGGCCGCGGCCTCGAGCCGTGTGATCACGCCACCCTCGACGGTGACGGTAAGGGTCTCGTCGATTCCCTCCGTGGGGTCGACGACCCGCACCGCCTCGAAGATGACGTCGTCCTTTTGGCCGTTCTTGGAGAAGAGCACTTACGCCACCTCCTCGATCTCGGCGACCTTGACCTCGACCGGCCCGTGCGTGAGGAGGTCGTAGAGGACGGCCATGCGGACGACGAGGCCGGCCCGGACCTGGCGTTCGATGAGGGCATCGGCGGCGTCCGCAACCTCGGGATCGATCTCGACGCCCCGGTTCATCGGACCGGGATGCATCACCTTCTGGCCGGGTCGCACGCGATCGGCCGTGATCCCCCAGCGGGCCGTGTACTCGCGTAGGCTCGGGACGTAGTTGGCGCCCTCCAGCATGCGCTCACGCTGCATGCGCAGGACGTAGACGACGTCTGCGGCCCGGATGGCGTCGATCGAGTACGAGACCTCGCAGCCGAGCACCTCGATTCCGCGCGGGATGAGGGTCGGCGGGCCCACCACGGTCACGCGGGCGCCCATGAGCACGAGCGCCTGGATGTCGGAGCGCGCGACCCGCGAGTGAAGGATGTCCCCGACGATCGCGACGTGGAGCCCCTCGATCCCGCCGAGCTCCTCCTCCATCGTGTAGAGGTCGAGCAGCGCCTGGGTCGGGTGCTGGTGGGTGCCGTCGCCGGCGTTGACGACGTGCGCCGCCGTGTGGCGCGCGACGAGTTGCGGGGCTCCGATATGCGGGTGGCGGATGACGACGACGTCGGGGTCGTACGCGCCGATCGTCAGGGCCGTGTCCTTCAGGGATTCGCCCTTGTCGACGGCCGAGCCGGTCGCCTTGATCGACATCACGTCGGCCGACAGGCGCTTGGCGGCAAGCTCGAAGCTCGAGGACGTGCGCGTGGACGATTCGTAGAACAGGTTCACGACGGTGCGACCCCGCAGGGTCGGGAGCTTCTTCACCTCCCGCTCCAGCGAGCGCGCGAAGGTGCGTGCAAGCCCGAGCAGCCGCTCGACGTCCTCTCGGGTCAGGTCGGCAATCGAGATCAGATGCGTTCGCTCTGGGGGCCTGGGCGGCAGCAGCTCGTCACGAATCAGCGGATGGACTTCGGCCAAGAGAACCTCACTTTCCGGAGACGAGTAGGACGCGGTCGATCTCGTCGACCTCGACGAGCTGCACCTGGACACGCTCGCTGGAAGCGGTCGGCAGGTTCTTGCCGACGTAGTCGGGACGGATGGGCAGCTCGCGGTGACCGCGGTCGACCAGGCAGGCGAGCTGGACGCGGGCGGGGCGGCCGTACTCGAAGAGGGCCTCGATCGCCGACCGGATCGTGCGCCCCGTGTAGAGGACGTCGTCGACGAGAACGCAAGTCATGCCCTCGAGCGGGAAGTCGAGCCGCGTGGCCTTCACGATCGGCTGCGCACTCCGAGGCTCGGCACCGCCGCGGACGGCGACGTCGTCGCGGTGGAAGGTGATGTCGACGGTCCCAAGCGCGACCTCGGTGCCCGTGAAGTCGGCGATCAGGTGACGGAGGCGCTGCGCCAGCGGCACGCCGCGGGTGTGGATCCCGATGAGGGCGAGCGAGTCGAGATCGGGAACGCCCTCGACGATCTCGTGGGCGATGCGAGCGATGGTGCGCCCGAGCGCATCGGCATCCAGCAGGATTTTCTCCGCCTGCGCAGCGGCAGCCACCAGCGACTCCTTTCCGGCCTCACGGGACCGAGTTAAAGGTGCAGGCGGGAGACTAACGCCTCGAGCGGACGGACGTACAATCCTCCGCTATGGCCAAGATGCTCGTGCACCTCGCAACCGGCCCGGAGAACCCGACGCGTGCAGCCCTCGCCTTGCTCGTGGCGCGCACCGCCGCCGCGGAGGGCCACGAGGTACAGGTCTTCCTTGCCGGCGACGCGGTCCAGCTCGCGCGCCCCGAGACGGCGGAAGCGGCCCAGGGCATCGGAACCGGTTCGGTGGCCGAGCACTGGGCGGCGCTCGCCGAATCCGGTGTCCCGGTTTTCCTCTCCGGAATGTCGAGCAAGGCGCGCGGAGTCGATGGGACGACCCGCGACGGGATCGAGCTCGCTCAGCCGCAGAAGCTCGTCGAGCTTGCCCTCTGGGCCGACAGTACGCTCACCTACTAGCGTCCGCCGATCAGCTCGTCGGGGTCCGTCATGGCCTCGATCGCGTGCTGGGCCTCTTCGAGCGACTCAGCCGGGACGAAGACCTTCTGGGGCGTGTCAGCGAGCGCCCTCGGGTGCTGCTCGACGGCCACCTCGAGTTCCGACGGGATCCCCGCCGAGCGCAAGATCGTCCGGATCTCCTCCGCCTCCGTGAGATCCCTCGCGACCGCGACTTGAACCATCGCTTCCATGGGCCTCGCCCTCCTCCTGGAACCCAACGGCGCCGCCCTTCACGAGCCGCGGCCCACCGCGCTCGGGAAAGCGGACGTCGATGATATCGAAGTCCCTCGGAACAACCGTCTCGTGGAACACGGCCCTCGCTTCCCGCAGGATCTCCGGTCCGAAGTAGCGGTTGGAGAGGTGGGTCAAGACGAGCATCCGCACATCGCAGGCGAGGGCGAGCTGCGCCACCGCCGTCGCGGTCGCATGCAGCGTCTCGTCCGCTCGCTGGCGCTCCTCGACGGCGAAGGTCGCCTCGTGGACGAGGACGTCGGCGCCGCGCGAAGCCTCGAGCACCGAGCGCCCCGGGCGCCCGTCGCCGGCCAGGACGACCTTGCGGCCGGGCCGCGGCGGTCCCAGGACCTGTTCCGGCGCAACCCGGCCGCCACCCGGGAGCTCGACCTCCTCGCCGTGCTGGAGGCGCCCGAAGAGCGGGCCCTCCGGAACCCCGAGCGCTCGAGCAGCGTCGACGTCGAAACGGCCGGGTCGCGGCTGCTCTACGAGCGCGTAGCCCACGGCGGAGACACCATGGTCTACTTCGAAGGCCGCGATCCGGTAGTCACCGCGGTCGAGCGTGTCGCCTGGGCGTAGCTCCGTCAGCTCGACCTCGTAGCTGAGCTTGCCGAAGACCCGCTTGAGCACGGCAAAGAGCTCCGCGAGTCCCGGGGGACCGTAAACCGTGAACGGGGTCTCGCGCCCGCGGAGCGAGAACGTCTTCAGCATCCCGGGCAGCCCGAGGTAGTGATCCGCGTGATAGTGCGTGAGGAAGACTTCGGGCAGCTCGACGAGCCCAACCTTCGACCGAAGCAGCTGCCGCTGCGTGCCTTCGCCGCAATCGAACAGCAGCCGCTCGCCGCCGCGGCGCAGAAGCGTCCCGGCCAGCCCGCGGCGCGCAGTGGGCACGGAGCCGGACGTGCCGAGAAACACGATGTCGAGGTCCACGCTCGAAGTGTACGAGCGGAGGATTTAAGTCTGGCCGCCAGAACTCCGATATCGGGACGGGTCGTGCCTCGCGCAACTATGGCCGAGAGAGTGAGACGATCGCTCACGCTCTTGTGGGCGTTCGTTGCCGTGAGCGCGATCATCTTGTCGGTCGGGGGTCTCGTCCTCGGTGCCGCGCTCGGAGGCGCGCTGCGCCAGCAGGCACTCGACGACGCCCGCCTCGCTCTCTCCCAGTACACGAACGGCGTCCTCGCGCCCCGGCTCGTGTACGGAACCGAGCTTCGCGTCGGTCCCCGTGCGACCGCATTCATCCGTGCCGACCTCGTCGAGCGCCCGGACATCTTGAGCGTCAAGGTCTGGCGCGCCGACGGGGTTCTCGCCTGGACGAACCTCGCGCCCGAGCGGATCGGCCGTCGCTTCCCGCTCACCGGTCATCTCCGCGAGGTGATCGAAACCGGAAAACCGGAAGCGGAGCTCGAGGAGCTCGGCGCGGGCGAGGACGCTGTCGAGGCGGGCCTTGGAAAGGGCCATGTCATCGAGGTCTACGCCCCGGTGATCTCGGGCGGCGACGTCATCGGCGCCTACGAGGTCTACGCGGACGCATCTCGGCTCGAAGAGTCGATCGCCGCTCGCAAGGGCGTCATCTGGATCGTGATCGCCTCGGTCTTTGCGGCCCTCTGGCTGCTCCTACTCCTGCTCGCCCGTGGCGCTTCGATCACGATGCGCCGCCAGACGGCGACGCTGCGCGAGCGCTCCCTCGCGCTCAGCGAGTCCTATCGCCTTCTCGAGGAGAGCTCGCTCGAGGCGATCGAGAGCCTGAACGCCACCGTCGAAGCCAAAGACCCGTACACAGCCGGGCACTCGCTCCGCGTCCAGCGGATCGCCCTCGCCGTCGCCGCCGAGCTCGGCCTCGCTCCCAAAGAGCTGGATGCCCTCCGCTTCGGCTCGCTTTTCCACGACATCGGCAAGATCGCCGTCCCGGACGTTCTCCTGACCAAGCCCGACCGCCTGACGCCGGACGAGTACGAGATCATGAAACGCCACTCCGCCGAGGGCGCCCGCATCGTGTCCAAGTTCGGACGTCTCCGCGATTGCGTGCCGATCATCCGCCATCACCACGAGCGTTGGGACGGGCGTGGCTATCCAGACGGGCTTTTCGGCGAGGACATCCCCATCGCCGCGGCGATCGCGGGCCTCGCCGACGCATGGGACGCGATGACCATCGAGCGGCCCTATCAACGCGCGCTGACTATGGAAGAGGCGCTGGAAGAGGTCCGCGTGAACCGGGACACGCAGTTCGTCCCCGCCGTCGTCGACGCGTTCTTCGCGGCTCTGCGCAAGCGCCCCGCCGACTTCGGGATCCCCGAAGCTCTCGCGGCCGCCGCCAGTTAGGCGGCTGCTTCCGCTCGGCTCACGGCGGAAGGTAGAGCACCGTTCCCGGCACCAGGGTGCTCCCGGCAAGTCCGTTCCGCTTCGAGATCCGCCACACGCCGTCCCGCGGGTCGCCGCCGTAGCGCGACTCGGCGATCGTCCAGAGTGTGTCGCCTGCGCGTACGACGTGACGCGTCTCCACGCGAGCGCCGCTTGACGGGCGCGCCGTGGCCAGGCCGAGGACCGCAAGCACGCTGGCGAGAAGGACGATTGAGCGCTTGGCGAACATATGTTCGCATAGTAGAGGAGCGGTCGGACGTCAGCCGGCGACTTCGAGCAGCTGTGGCTCGCCCCGCTCCACGACCACCAGGGTGTGAGCGGCGGCGCGCCGGCGCTCCGTCGGGCTGCCGGGGTTGACGATCCAGGCCTCCCCCACCCGCGCAACCTCGGGTAGGTGCGTGTGACCGTAGGCGACGAGACCGCACGACGGGAACCACGCCCGGAGCCGCTCATGCCGCCCCGGTCGCGGCCCGGGGTCATGGACGAGTCCGATTCGCATCCCGGCAGCCTCGACGACCTTCCTTTCCGGCAGCTCCGCCTTGAGGACGGGCTCGTCCATGTTCCCGTGCACAGCCTCGACCGGGCCGTAGCCCCGCAGCTCCTCGAGCACCGCGGCGGCCGTGAAGTCCCCGACGTGCAGGACGAGCTCCGCCCGCTCCAGGAGGCGCACGCATTCGTCGGGCAGCCGCCGCGTCCCCCGCGGCAGGTGAGTGTCTCCGAGGAGAACGATCAGGACGCGCCGTCGAGAAAGCGGCCGCCGCGGTAGATGAGCTCGCCGTCCGCGTAGACCTCGCTGCCCGCCCGCAGGTCGCACACGAGGTCCCAGTGCAGCGCGGAGAGGTTGAGGCCGCCGGTCTCTGGATACGAACGCCCGAGCGCCAGGTGACACGTGCCCCCGATCTTCTCGTCGAAGAGCGTGTGCCCCGTGAACTCGGTGACTCCCTCGTTCAGTCCGAAGGCGAACTCGCCCGCGCGACGCGCGCCATCGTCCATCGCGAGCATCTCGCGCAGGAAATCCTCCCCTTCGCTCGCCCCCGACTCGACCACCTCTCCTCCCTCGAATCGAAGCTGGACATCTCGGATCCGTCGGCCCGCGAAGGCCGCCGGGTACGTGAAGCGGATCCGGCCCTCGAGGCTCGTCTCCACCGGGCCGGTGAAGACCTCCCCGTCGGGA
The DNA here is from genome assembly GCA_040878265.1 of Gaiellales bacterium. Classification (GTDB taxonomy): domain Bacteria; phylum Actinomycetota; class Thermoleophilia; order Gaiellales; family Gaiellaceae; genus JBBDMP01. The sequence continues at coordinate 12,448 of JBBDMP010000178.1, forward strand.
AAGTTCTCCCTGCCGTCGGAAGCTACCCACGTGCGGCCGGCGACGCCGACGGTCAGATCGGTGTCGTCGGCAACGATGCGGAGCTCACTCTTCTGGCCCAACGAAGACGCGGTTCCTTCGATCTGCTCGCCGAACGAACGCCAGGCCGAGCCGGGATCGTCGCGATCGAGAAATCCGGCCCGGTAGACAAAGTCCTCATACTCGCCGAGGGACATCTCCGCGTCCTGAGCGTTTGCGCTCGTGGGGTACACCGTCACCACCCGCCGCAGGTCGCCGGCCGCCGCCCGCTCGAAGTACCGCTCCCGGAGCCCCTCTCGCGCGCGGGCGCGGCGGGCCTGGCGGGCCGGATCGACTCCCGAGAGGCGACGCGTGTTCGACTCCGCCTCCACGGCGATCTCCACGTCGGCCTGCTGCGCTTGTTCGAACAGATTCGGATTCACCCAATCGAGTTGTGCGTCGCTGCCCTGCTTCAGGAGCGTTTCGACCTCGCCGTCGAGGTCGATTCGGAGATACGGGTGACCGCCGGCTTCGAGCACCCTCCTATAGAGCGCCCGCACGAGCGAGGCGGCCGGCGGCGACGTGTCGATGATGACGAGATCGCCCGGCCGCACGGCCGTCGAGTAGTCGACGAGCACCTCGGCCAGCCGCTGGACCCGAGGGTCAGGCACTCTCGACCACCCCGATCGGCTGCACGGCCGGCTCGGCGAGGAAGCGGCCCGCTTTCCAGACGAGCTCACCGTCCGCATAGACCTCGCCTTCCTCGCGCAGGTCGCAGATCATGTCCCAGTGCAGCCCTGAGGTGTTCACGCCGCCGGCCTGAGGGAATGCCGAGCCGAGCGCGAAGTGCATCGTCCCACCGATCTTCTCGTCGAAGAGGATGTTGCGCGTGAAGCGGTTGATCTCGTAATTGAGGCCGAAGGCGACCTCACCGAGCACACGCGCTCCGTCGTCCATGTCGAGGAGCGTTCGCAAATAGTCACCGCCCCGGACGGCCTCCGCGGCGACCACGCGGCCCCCCTCGAAGCGCAGACGGACGTCGTCGACCTCGCGCCCGTGGTAAATGGCCGGGAACGTGTACCGGATCTCGCCCTCGGTCTCTGTCTCGACCGGGCTTGTAAACACCTCTCCGTCGGGCATGTTGTAGCGGCCGTCGGCAGCGATCCATTTGCGGCCGGCGACGCCGAGACGAAGGTCGGTGTCGGGGCCGACGACGCGCAGCTCGCGCACCGACTCGAGCTCC
>JBBDMP010000179.1:0-13686 GCA_040878265.1 Gaiellales bacterium
ACGTTGACGTCGAGGCCGCCGAGCGTCCAGCGCACGTTGGCGAACGTGATCGTCGCCACCGTGAGGAGTAGGAAGGCGTCGACGATCTTCCCGGTCTTCATGGTGGTGACCCCGTTCGGGGGCGGGTGGTGGGGATTCAATTCAGGCTCCGCAGGACCTCGGCCAGCTCCTCGGCCCGCGCCCGCCGCGACAGGCGGGCGCGCGTCTCGGCCGTGAGCAGCGTCCCTTTCAGCCGGCCGGCCCGCCAGCGCCCGTGCAGCTCTGCGAGGGCCGCGGCGAGCCCGTCTACGTCGTCCGGCGCGACGACGAGGCCTGCGCCGGTGTCGCGCACGAGCGCCGCGGCCTCGCCGTCCGGCGGCACGGCGGCCAGGATCGGCCGCTCGGCCGCGAGGTACTCGAACACCTTCGCGGAGAGGACGCCTCGGCCCCGGCCGCCCGCTTCGGGGATGAGGAGGAGAAGCGCCTCCGAATCGCGCTGAAGGGCGAGCGCTTCTCGGTGGGGTAGATGCGGCACGAGCTCCACGCGCTCGCCGAGGCCGAGCGCTTCCGCATACGCGTGGTCGGCCGGGCGGAGGTCGCCGACGAACCGGGCGACGACGTCGTCGGGCCCGCGCGCGAGCGCGGCCAGGAACGGCTTCGGATCCCTGCGGCCGAGGAAGTTCCCGGTGTGCGTGATCCGGAGCCGCTCGCCCGGCGTGTAGGAGAGGCCGGCGAAATCGTCGAAGTCGGATCCGTTCCCGATGACCTCGAGGCGCGCGGTGGGGACGAGCGCACCCATCTCCTCGGCGATGGCCCGCGACGCGCAGACGACGGAATCGGCGTAGCGGCCCACGAGGCGGGCGAGCGAGCGTTCGCCTCGAACGTCGTAGCGCCGGTGCGGGTGCGCGGCGAGCGAGTCGCGCAGGTCGGCCACCCAGCGGACTCCGGTGAGCCGCTTCGCCGCCGCCCCGGCCAGATGCACCGATCCGGGGGGAGAGGTCGTGAGGACGACGTCGATCCGCTCGCGCCGAGCGATCCTTGCTGCCGCAGGACCGGCCGTCGCCTGCCAGACCACGCTCGCGTCGGGGACAAGAGCGCGGCGCAGGAGGAGCCGAGGGCGAAGCTCGCGCTCGCCGCGCCGGCGCGACGCGGGTCCGAGGTTCCGCGCGCGGTGCACGGTGACCCCGGCTGGGAAGGCAAGCGTCGCGTCGCGATGCACCCACTTCGGGTCGTCCGGCGCCAGCGCATGCACCTCGAAGTCGAGCTCGGCGAGGTGCTGCGCGAAGCGAAGCGGCCGCTGCACGCCCCCTCCGCCGGCCGGCGGGAAATACATTGCGACGATCAGAATTCGCACGCCGCGCACTATTCTCGCGCTCGGCGGGGCCGCGCTGGTCCTGGTGGGTGCCGGACTCGGCGCCTGGTCGGTGACCAGGAGCGGAGAGCCGCGCGCGGCAGCGACGGCGCCGAGCGTCGTCTTGATCCTCACCGACGACCAACGCTGGGACACGCTCGCGGCCATGCCGACCGTCCAGCGCGAGCTCGTCGGCCGAGGCGTCGCCTTCGCGAACGCGTTCGTCGTCAACCCCCTCTGCTGTCCGAGCCGCGCGAGCATTCTCACCGGCGGGTACTCCCACTCGACCGGCGTCTACCTCAATACCGGCCCGCGCGGCCTGCCAGCCCTTCGAGACGACTCGACCCTTGCGACGTGGCTCGACGACGCGGGCTACGAGACAGCGTTCGTGGGCAAGTACCTGAACGGCTACGCGCGCACGGAGCCACCGCCTGGCTGGGACCGTTGGGTCGCCTTCACAGGAACACTGAAGAAGGGCGTGCCGCCCAACTACTTCGGCTACGAGCTCTCCGTGGACGGCGAGCGGGAGCTGCACGGCATCGCGCCCGAGGACTACTCCACCGACGTGCTTGCCCGCCAAGCGGCCGAGTTCGTCCACGAGGCCGACGGCCCGCTCTTCCTCGTCTTCGCTCCTTTCGCGCCCCACGGTGGGCCCACGGAGGAGGAGGTGACGACGCCGGCAACCCCCGCACCGCGCCACGCCGGCGCCTTCGCCGACCTCCAGCCCTGGCGCCCACCCAGCTTCGACGAGCGCGACCTCTCCGACAAGCCGGCGTGGCTCCGGGCCCGGGCGCCGCTCGGCGACGCCGAAGCCGAGGCGATCGACGGCCTCCGGCGCAGCCAGCTCTCGTCGCTCCTCGCGGTCGACGACGCGGTCGGCTCGATCGTCCGCGCGCTTCGGGAGACGGGCCGTCTGCGCAACACCCTCGTCCTCTACACAGCCGACAACGGCCAGTCATGGGGGGAGCACCGCTGGCGCGGCAAGGGACTTCCGTACGAAGAGGACATCCGCGTGCCGCTCCTCGTCCGCTACGACCGGTTCGGCCTGGAGCTCCGCTCGGACGAGCGGCTCGCGCTCAATATCGACCTTGCGCCGACGATCGCTGACCTCACGGGCGTGGAGACGCCGCAGCTGGACGGCTCGAGCCTGCTGCCGCTTCTCTCCGAGACTGCACCACCGTGGCGCGAGGACTTCCTCGTCGAGCATTACGGCCCTCCGCCGGCACCCGCGGTCCCGAGCTACTGCGCCGTCCGCTCCGAGACCCACACGTACGTCGCCTACGCGACCGGCGAGGAGGAGCTCTACAACCTCGTGGACGATCCCTTCCAGCTCGAGAACCTGGCGGGCAAAGCAGAGCTCCGGGACGCGCTCGAGGGGATGCGGGCCCGCGTCCGCGAGCTCTGCCGGCCGCTCCCACCTCGGTTCGGAGCCCTCCCCTAGCATTCCTCCCACAGATGAAGCTCGTCATCCAGATCCCGTGCCTGAACGAGGAAGCGGCCCTGCCGGGCACGCTCGCGGAGCTGCCGCGCGACGTTCCAGGCTTCGAAACGGTGGAGTGGCTCGTCGTCGACGACGGCTCGACCGACCGCACCGCCGACGTCGCGCGCGAGTTCGGCGTCGACCACGTCGTCCGTCTGGGCTCGAACAAGGGCCTCGCGGTCGCCTTCCAGGCCGGCCTTGATGCCGCCTTACGCCTCGGCGCCGACGTTGTCGTGAACACGGACGCGGACAACCAGTACTCGTCCGGGGACATCCCGAAGCTCGTCGCCCCGGTGCTCGCGGGCGAGGCCGACATCGTCGTGGGGGACCGCAACGTCGCGGCGCACGACGAGTTTTCGGGCACGAAGAAGATCCTCCAGCGCTGGGGCTCCTGGGTCGTGCGCCGGGCTTCCGACACCGACATCCCCGACGCGACGTCCGGCTTCCGCGCCTACAGCCGCGAGGCCGCGCTGCGGCTGAACGTCGTCTCCCGCTTCACCTACACCCTCGAGACGCTCATCCAGGCCGGAAAGAGCGACCTCACGGTGACGCATGTCCCGGTGCGGACGAACCCGAAGGTGCGCGAATCGAGGCTCTTCCGCTCGATCCCTCAGTACGTCAAGCGCTCGCTCGGAACGATCCTGCGCATCTACGTGCTGTACGAGCCGCTCCCGGCCTTCCTCTGGCCGGCGGCGGCGCTCGGCCTCTCCGGCGCGGTGCTCTTCGGCCGCTTCTTCTACTTCTACGCCACGGGGGACGGGGGCGGGCACGTGCAGTCGCTGATCATCGGCGCCGTGCTGCTCGTGGCCGCACTCCAGCTCGCCCTCCTCGGGGTGCTCGGAGAGCTCTTGCGCTCGAACCGCGTGCTCATCGAGCGGACGCTCCACCGAGTGCGCACGATCGAGCTCTCGCTCGCGAAGGATTCAGGCGACGCGCCGGGCGAGGGCGACGATGCCCGTGCCGAGCCGCGTCCGCGCGAACGGCCGCTGGAGCAGGCGGAACGGCGCCGTTCCGAGGCGCGTCGCCCAGCCGAGCCGGTCTGACGGCTGCAGCCAGCGGCCGCTCCCGGCCGTCCCTTCCCCCTCACCCCGTCTGGCCAGCACGTGCCGTCCTGCCTCGAGCGCGTAGCCGAGCGGGAAGCCGTACGTCACCAGGCGCGGGTTCTCAAAGCCCGTCTCGGTAAGGAGTGCGGCGAGCCGGTCGGGGTCGTAGCGGCGGAAGTGGCCGACACGCCGGTCGGCCGGGCCGAAGCGCAGCTCGTGGGCGGGCACGCTCATGACGAGCCAACCGCCGGGGCGGAGCCGGTCTCGCCATAACCGCAGCTCGGCTCCGTCGTCCGCGACGTGCTCGAGCACCTCGAAGGCGCAGACGAGGTCGAAGGTTTCGTCGGGAAGTGCCTCGACGACGGTCCCGACTCGCTCGCGGGCCCGCGCCCGCGACAGTGGGTCCGGCTCGACCCCGACGTAGTCGTATCGCCGGGCGAGCCGTGCGCCGAGAGCCCCCTCGCCCGCCCCCACCTCGAGCACCTGCCCGACGTCGGCGAGGCCGTCGAGGAGCCGGCTGACCACGTCCCAGCGCAGCCAGGCGTTCGGGGTGAGTGTGGGATCAGGCAAGGAGTCGCTCCACCAGCGGCTGCACGACGACGGCGGGCCGGAAGGCCTCGTCCGCCCGCCGGTACGCGGCCTGGCGAAGCTCCCACAGGCGGTCACGTTCGGCGGCGAGCTCACGCAGCGCCGCTGCCAGCGCGCCCGCATCGCCGGCGGGGACGTAGACGGCCGCTTCCCCGAGCGCGGCACGCTGGGGCCGCGTGTCCGCGGTCACTACGGCGCAGCCGGCCGCGGCGCCCTGGAAGACCTTGTTCGGCACCACGCGGCCGGCCTTCGGCGTCGTCCCGAAGATGCCGAGGCACACATCGTGGCCCGCGACGAGGTCCGGGAGCTGATCGGGATCCACCCACTCGCGCCAGGTCGCGCGCCCACCGGCCGCCGCGCGCGCGGTCTCGTAGTCTTGGCCCCGCCCGACGAGCGTGAAAGAAATGCCCTCGTTCTCGGTCAGCAGCCGGATCGCCTCGCCGATCACAGGCGTTCCCTGGAGGGGCGTGAAGAGGCCGAAGAAGACGACCCGCACCGGCCCGCCCGCCCGCTGCTCCGGATGCCGGAACCAGCGCTCAGGGGCGCCCACGGGGACGACGACCGCGCGGCCCCGAGCCTCAACCGGCAGAAGCTCGACGTGCTCGGCGGTGTCGACGCAGACGACGTCGGCAGCCCCGACGGCGCTCCGGTCGAGTCGCTCGAGCATTCCGACCAGGCGCGGCGAGGCAACGCGCCGGTCGGCGGCGGTATCCGCAGCGGAGACGAGATGGTCGAGGACGATCGGAGTGCCGCGGAAGAGGCGCCGGGCGAGATGCACGTCGAAATGACCGAGGTAGCCGACGAGGACGGCGTCCGGCTCGGGCGAGAGGCGGGCGCACCGGCGCAGGCGCCGCCACGCCGCGGCCAGCCGGAACCCCAGAGCCGGCACGCGCCACGGTCGGCTCAGGAGCTCGACGCGCGCGGCGGTGTCGAACCCGAGCGGCGCGTTGCACTCGAGCACCTCCGCGCCCGAGGCGCGCAGGCCCTCGCGGAGCACGGCGACGCGGGGATGCCGGCGCGCGTCGTACGTGCCGAAGAAGAGGACGCGCATCAGGCGCAGTCCGGGTCGACCGCGAGAGGCCCGAGCGCGGTTTCCTCCCGGGGCCACGGCGGCAGCTCGGCCCGCTCGGCTTGGCGGCGGAGGCCTCGTGCTTTGCGGCCGCTTTCGAACCGGTGGGCCTCGTAGAGCAGAACGCCGGCGTACTCCCCGCCCGGCTCGTGCACGGCGAAGCTGTGCAACGACTCCCGGGCGCTCGCGGCCAGCTGCGGGATCACCGCCGCCGACTGGCGGGTTCCGGTCGTAGCGAGGATGCCGCAGTCGAGGGGGCCGTCCAACACCGGGAGAGCTTCGTGGACGGCGTCCGCCCGGGCTGCCTCTTGCCGGGCCGGCCCGAAGCCCATCGTCGCTGCGGCCAGGGCAAAGATCGCGACAGCGGCCGCCCCCGCCGGCCACGGGAAGCGGTCGCGGACGCGCTCGGGCACCAAGGCGCCCGCCAGCAGCCCGCACCCCAGCGCAAGGAGCGCCGCCACGGGAAGGAAGTAGCGGGCGTTCAGCTCGATGCCCAGCTCGCGCTCGACCGCGAGCGCTCCGATCCAGAGGACGACTGCGACAGCCGGCAACGGGTCTCGGCCACGCGAACGCCAGACGTGGAGCGCGAGCCCCAGGACACCGACCAGGACGACGACGGGGTGAGCGGCCTCCGTCAGGCGGTCCCAGACGCGGCCGGCCAAATCGACCGGGCCGAGCGTGCCGTAGTCGACCGGCTCTCGGCCCTCACGCCAGTTCTGCGTCGCGAGCGCGTCTCCGGCGAGGACGACGTCGAGGCTGAGCCACAGAAGGGCGGGCAGGACCAGGGCGCCGAGGCCGAACGCCGCCCGGCGCAGCGGACCGCGGGCCTCCCAGGCAGCCGCGAAGCCGGCCAACAGCCACGCCTCCGGCCGGAGAAGCCCGGCGAGCACGAGCGCGGCGACTCGAGGCCAGCCCCGGAGGGCGGCGCCCAACACGACCAGCGCCGCGGTGATTCCGTCCGAGTGCCCGAACCAGAGGATCGGCTCGAGGCGGACGCCGAAGGCCAGGGCCGCGAGCGCACCCACACCCGCCACAGTGCCCGCCTCCCGCCGCGCGGCCGCGAAGAGAGCCCCTGCGAGCACCCCCGCGAAGACGGCGACGACGAGCGGGAAGGCCCGCTCCGGCGGCAGGGGCACGACCGGCAGCGCGAGGAGCGTCGCCAGCGGCTTCGGCGTCGTCGCTCCGAGCTCGTACAACGGGCGCTCGAGGCGCGCAAGGGCCTGTCCCCAAGCGGTGTAGGCCCAAGCGTCGTAACCGGTCGCAGCCGGCCAGGCGAGCGCTCGCGCAACGAGGATTCCAACCGCTGCCGCCCCAACGCCGACGCCTACCCGAGCCAGGCCGCAGCCTCCTCGGCGAGCTCGCCGGCACTGAGGCAGACGCCGCCCTCGAGTCGGACCGCCTCGAGCAGCCGGAAGTAGAGCCGGTCCCAGCCGCGCGAGGTTCCCGGGTCGAAGCGGTCCGCGTGCCAGAGGACGGCAAACCCGCCTCCGCGGGCTGCCGCCCACTTCACGAGCGCGAGCAGCCGCCGCTCCGCCTCGCGCGCAGGCACCCCGAGGTAGCGGTTCTCGCTGAAGGTCACGTCCATGAGCGCGAGCGGGATCTCGACGAGATCGAGCGGACGGTCGTCCTCGACGCTCCACGGCCGGAACGGTTGCGCGATTCCTGCACGGAAGCCCGGGGCCTCGGCGAACCCGACGGAGCTGTCGTAGCGGAAGCCGAGCCGCTCGAGCGGGGCGAGGTTTCCGTGCGGGTCGCCGCGCAGATAGTGGTAGCGCTGCCCCGCGACGGGGCCTGCGAGAGCCTCCAGCTCCTGCTTCTCGACCGCAAGCGCGTCCGCGTCCTCGGCGGCCGTGTAGCTCCCGTGCAGCGCGATCTCGGCCCCACCAGCGAGCAGGGTCTCGACGAGCCGCGGGCGCAGCCGGTCGTAGGTTTCCGGCGCGGGGCCGTCGGCCGCGTGGCGGTGCCCGGCGAGGAGGAAGAACGTCGAACGGGCGCCGCGGGCGGCTTCGACGCGCAGGATCCGCTCGAAGCGCCAGTTCGGGTCCGTTCCCCGGAGCTTGTGCAGCGGCATGGCCGAGAGCGCGCGGGCCTCGGCGATCGCGGCGCCCGCGCTGCCGCTGCGCACGCTCGTGCGCAGCCTCGAGACGGAGCCCCGGATCCCGATCCGCGTCCAGCGCCAGGGGACGTCGACGTCGTGCGTGAGCGCGATGGCGAAGCGGGCGCCGCGCCAGCGCGGCGGGTCGAGCCCGAGCCGCGCGCGCAGCCGCTCCAGCGGCGGGTCGAGCAGGTCAAGCCCCGAGGAGGACGCGGGGAAACGGCCGTGACGGTCGCGCTCCGTGCCCCGTTCTTCCAGGCGGGCGAGGTGCCAGAAGGCGAGGGCGAGGTCGTCTCGGTCGGGCCGCTCTCCCCGCTCCACCTGCTCCCAGGCCCGGCTGTCGTAGGGGATGTCGTCGCCGAAGCCGAGGTCGCGCGCGCCCAGGGTGTCGAGTACCCAGCGGGCACGCCGCTCGACAGCATCCGTAGTCACGCGGGCATTAAAGACGCGTGTATCGTCCGCCGGCCATGGTGCGACGCGCCCGCAAGCTGCCGCGCTTCGTGTGGGCCCGGTCGCTCCGCGGCTTGAACAAGGGTCTCGCCGCCCTCGAGACCCGGCAAGACGGCGGGGATACGCCGCTTCCGCAGAAGCCGATCTTCGTCGTGGGCGCCCCCCGCTCGGGGAGCACGCTGCTCTACCAGCTGCTCGTCGTTCGCTTCGACGTCGCATATCTCTCCAACCTGCATTGCCGCTTTTTCGGGGCGCCGGCATTCGTCGAGCGAGCCGTCGGCAAGCGGCTCCAGCCACCGGGAGACTTCTCGTCGCGGTTCGGGAGCACGCGAGGGCTTGCTGCGCCGAGCGAATGCGGTCCGTACTGGTACCGCTTCTTTCGCAAATCTCCCCAGCACGTCTCCCTTGCGGAGGCGGACCTGGACCGGCTCAAGCGGCTCCGCGAGTCGGTGCGAGCCTTTGCCAGTGCGGCCGGTCGCCCGCTCGTCTTCAAGAATCTTGTGAACTCGGTTCGGCTGGCGCCCCTTGCCGCCGCTCTTCCCGAAGCATTGTTCGTCGTCGTCCGCCGGGACGAGGCTGACACGGCGGCCTCCATTCTGGCCGGCCGGCGCACGGTGCACGCCGACGAGTCCGAGTGGTGGTCGGTGGAGCCGCCGGAGATCGAGCGCCTCCGTGCGCTTCCTCCCCAGGAACAGGTACTGGAGCAGGTGCGGGCAATCGAGTCTCTCGTCGAGGAGACCAGGGAGGAGATCGGCCGCGACCGCTTCCTGGACGTGCGCTACGAGGACATTTGCGCCGATACCCATCGCGCGCTCGGGTCGGTCGCGGAGTTCGCGGAGCGCCACGGCGTCGGTCTTCGCATTCGTCGGGAAGTGCCGGCCCGGTTCGAGCCCGGAGCTCACAGCCGCCTCCAGCGCGCGTGATGCACGAGGGCTACGACGACCTCGTCCAGGAGTCCCTTCAGGGCTCCGTCTTCGCGACATCGTGGTGGCTCGACGCCGTCGCCGAGGGACGCTGGCGAGCCAACGCGGTCGAAGACGACGGCGAGGTCTCCGCCGCCTGGCCGACGGTGGTGCGCGCGACCCGCTGGGGAGAGGTGCATGAGGGCGCGCCGCTGACGCCGTTCCTCGGCCCCCTCTTCCGGCCGGAGTCCTCGGACCCGAAGAGGCGCTCGAACGAGGTCAAGCGGCTCGAGCAGCTCGTCGTTGCGCTCGGCGGCGCCGCGCACGTCGAGGCCCGCTGTAACCCCGCGTTCGACTACTGGACGCCCCTCGCCTGGCACGGCTTCACGCAGACGACCCACTACACGTGGCGTCTTCCGCGGCTGGACGACCTCGACGAGGTCCTCGGAAACGCGCGCGACGTCCGTCCCGAGATCCGGAAGGCGGAAAAGCGCGGCGTCGAGGTCGTCGAGGGGTCGCTCGAAGCGTTTCAGGCCGTCCACTCGGAGACGGTCGAGCATCAGCAGATCGAAGACGCAGGGAGAAATCGACTGGTGCTGCGACGCATCGAAGCGGCCGCCGCGCCCCGGGAGGCCCGCTTCATCCTGCTCGCGCGCGACGCGGACGGCCGCGTCCACGCCGGCGGTTACTTCGTCCGCGACGGACGCTGGGTCTACTACCTCGTCGGCGCCAGCGATCCGTCGCTGCGCTCGAGCGGCGCCTCGTCTCTCCTGCTCTGGAAAGCGATCGAGCGCGCCGCCGGCCTCGGCGTCGGCTTCGACTTCGAGGGCTCGATGCTCCAGGGCGTCGAGCGCTTCTTTCGCTCCTTCGCCGGCGTGCCGACGCCCTACTCGATCGTGCGGAGCACGCCGTCACGGGCACTTCGCGTCGAACGGCCCCTCAAGAGGGTCGTTCGAGGAGCACTTCAGTCGAGCCCGATCCGAGCCATTCCGCGCCCGCGCGGTAGGTCCGGCCGCGATCACCCCTGAAAAGCGCGCCGCGGAGACGCAGCGAGAGGAGGAGCAGCCGACGCGCGCGTTCCGCCTGTGCGAGGCCGCGGTGCTTGGCAAGGAAGCGCAGGTGACCCCGCACCTGCTCACGGAACATCCTGTCCCAGGCGGGCCTCGTCGAGGCGCCGCCCAGGTGGAGGAACTCAGCGTCCGGCGTGAACTCGACCGCCCAGCCGGCGGCGCGCATTCGGTAGCAGAGATCGACCTCCTCGCTGAACATGAAGAAGGCCGGGTCGAAGCCGCCCACCTCCTCGACGGCCTCGCGGCGTAACAGCAGAACCGCGCCCATGAGGAACTCGGCCTCCCGCCTTGACCGGTAATCGAAGCCCCCACCGTAGAAGCTGTTCAGGACGCGCGAGCGCGGGGCGAGCTTGCGCAACAAGAAGTACTCGGTCGCGAGCCTCCAGATAGTGGGAAAGCCGCGAACGGACTTTTGAACGCGCCCGTCTTCGCCGACCAGTCGAGGCCCTGCTACGCCGACCCGGGGATTCGCCTCGCCGAACGCTCGGAGACTCTCGATCCCGTCGGCCTGCGGCCAGGCGTCCGAGTTGAGCAAGAGGAACCAGCGCCCCGTCGCCGCCTCCATGCCCACGTTGTTAGCGGCACCGAAGCCGACGTTCTCTGGGAGCTCGATCAGCCGGACCGAGGGGAATCGCTCCCGTACGAATGCGGGCGTGCCGTCGGTCGAGGCGTTGTCGACGACGATCACCTCGTGGGGACCGTCTGCCACGGACTCGAGGCAGCGCTCGAGGTGACCCCGCGCGTTGTACGTGACGACTACAAGCGAGACGTCCACTTACGTCGGCCGTGGGGCCGCGGGGCGCACGCTGCGCCAGAGGAAGATGAACGCGCCCGGGAGCGCGACAGCGATCGTCACGGCGTAGAAGAGGACTCCGGTGGCGAGCGCCGCCGCCTCGCTCACGTCGAAACGCGTGAGGAACGCGACGAAGAACACCTCCCGCACGCCGAGGCCGTTCAGCGTCACGGGCACCATCTGGATGAGGAAGAGCAATGGCCCGAGGATGAAGTAGACGAGCGGTGAGACGTTCACGCCCACCGCCTCCCCGCAGAGCCAGATGGCCACGATGCGGACAAACTGGACGGCCATCGTGACGGCGAGGACGACGAAGAGCGGACCGGGCACTTCCCGGTACTCGTGCATCGCGCGATAGAGGCTCGTGACCGGGCCCTCCAAGCGCAGACGGCGGCCGAGCGGAAAGACCCGCTCCTCGAGAGGGCGGGAAAGCCGCCGGGAGAAGAGCGCGGCGAGGATGAGCGCCGTGATCGCCACGAGGACGATCTCGAGGAACACGAGCGCGCGCACGTTCTCGTACCGGCCTGCGGCGATCGCAATGCCCACGGCGACGACGAGGAGCACCCCGGCCGCCCCGATCACCCGCTCCATGAGGACGGCCGCCGCCGCGTTCGCCTTCGCTTCCGGACGCCTGCGGGCGTGCTCGATGATGCGCACGGCATCGCCGCCGATGGCCGTGGGCAGGATCTGGCCGGCGGCGTAGCCGACGAAGTAGACGCGCGTGAGCCAGCCGAGCGGCTCGTGCATCCCTTTGGCGGCCAGGAGGAGCTGCCAGCGCCACGCCATCACCCACGTCGTCGCGAGGAAGATGGAGAAGGCGGCCAGGACGTAGCCCGGCTTCGAGTCGGCCAGCAGGTCGGCCGTCTGGCTCAGGTCGATGCGCCAGACGAGATACGCGATCACGGCCCCGCTGACGAGGACCTGGATCGCGACCTTGACGGGCCTTCTCAATTGCGGCTCAGCCTGTGAAGCGCGCGTGCACCCGCCGGAGCGCGTCGATCGCGTCGGCGACGTCCTCGTCCGTGTGCGCGGGCGAGAGCGGCAGCGACAGCACTTCCCGCCCCGCCCGCTCCGCCACGGGCAGAGGCCGCTGGTCGGGAAAGCGGTCGCGGTAGTACGTGAGGGTGTGGACCGGCAAGAAGTGAATGCTGGTGCCAATGAGCTCGTCCGCGAGCGCCTGCTGATAGGCGTCCCGGTCCGCGCCGGCCCGCTCCGCGTCGATGCGGACGATGTAGAGGTGGAGGGAGTGCCGGTCTCGTGGGTCGCGCGCGAGCGGCGAGATGCCCGGGAGCTCCGCGACGGCGACGTCGTAGGCCGCGACGTGGCGGCGCCGGATCTCGGCGTGCGTCTCGACCTTGTCGAGCTGGCAGAGCGCGATCGCAGCGAGAAGGTCGGACAGGTTGGCCTTGAAGCCGGCCACCTGGATGTCGTAGAGGGAGCCGTCGCCGCGGCGCATGAACCGCAGCTCGTGCAGAGCGGCGGCGAGCCCGTCGTCGTCAGTCGTCACCGCGCCCCCTTCGCCTGCGGCCACGTTCTTCGTGGCATAGAGCGAGAAGCACGTCGCGTGCGCGATCGACCCGATCTTGCGCCCGCGGTACTCGGCCTCGACGGCGTGCGCGGCGTCCTCGACCACGGCCGGCCCCAGCTCGAGGAGGGGGTCGAGGTCGGCCGGCTGCCCGGCGAGATCGACGGGCATGATCGCCTTCGTTCTCGGCGTGACCGCCTTCCGGGCCTCCTCGGGGTCGATGTTGAGGTCGTCCTCGCGAACGTCGACGAAGACCGGCGTCGCGCCCGTGTGGACGACGACGTTCGCCGTCGCCGGCCACGTGATCGGAGGGACGATGACCTCGTCGCCCGGCCCGACGCCGAGCCCGACGAGCGTCAAATGCATCGCCGCTGTGCCCGAGGCGACTGCGACAGCGTGCTTCGCGCCGACGTACTCGGCCAGCCTTCGCTCCAGCTCCTCCGCCCGCGGCCCGGTCGTCAGCCAGCCGCTCCTGAGCGTCTCGGTGACGGCCTCCACCTCCTCCGGCCCGATCGCGGGCGGCTGGAAGGAGAGGAAGGTCTTCCTCCTACTGGACGACAGCTTCTGCACGGGAGGTCTCGAGGCGGATCAGCGCCGCGGCGCGGTCGGCACGCGCGAGCGCGTCGTCGCGCGAGTCGCCGCGGGCGAGCACGAAGCCCGCGCGGTCGGCGGCGCGCCGAAACGGTCCGAAGCGCCAGCCCGGGCGACGGTAGACGCGCGCGTCGAGCACGCCCTCGACAGCGAGTGCGTCGTCAATGCCTTCGACCCTCGATAGCTCACCCTCGGGCGGGACGAGGAAACGGACGCACGCGCCGCCGGAGGGTGGTGACCCCGTTTGGGGGTGGGTGGTGGGGAAAACCGGCTCTGGGACCTCGACGGGGTCCCCGAGCGCTGCCCGGATGGCGAGCGCGTTCAGATCGATCCCGAGCGCGGCTTCGCAGACCTCGGCGTCGTGCCCGCCGCCCAGGCGACCCGCCAGCTCCATCACCCGTGGTCCGTCCGCCGAGAGCCGGACCTGTGTATACGTCGGCCCTTTCTCGACTCCAAGCGCTTCCGTCGCCTCCCACGCAACCTTCACCGCTCCAGCCACGTCGTGCTCGCTGGGCCACGCATGGGCGAGCGCGACGCCGAACGCGGGGGGTTCGGCTGTGAGCCGGTCGTTCACGACAAGCGGAGAAAAGACACTCCCGTCGCTGAAAGCGTTCACCGTGACTTCGGGGCCATCCACGAGCTCCTCGACAAGAGCGCAACCGGCGCGCGACTCGGAGATGGCCTCCGCGATCGCCGCGGAGAGCTCGCCCCGCTCCTCGACGAGTGTCAGCCCCTTCTGGCCCTGACGGT
>JBBDMP010000180.1:0-2471 GCA_040878265.1 Gaiellales bacterium
CCGACGTCTACCTCGGCTACGCGCTCTCGCGCTCTCTCCGCCGCACCTCCGCCCCGGACCCGCCCGAGCCGTGCCGTCTACCGCTCGCGGCCTGCCGGATCCGTCGAAGCCTCGAGCAGAGCCCGCCCACCGGCGACTTCGCCGTTGGGGAGTGGGAGCTGACCTGGGACCCCGCTGACTATGCCGCCGCGATCGCGGCCGTGAGGCAAGCCATAGCGCGTGGAGATGTGTATCAGGTGAACCTCGTCCAGCACCTCTCCGCTCCCTTCGCGGGCGATCCGGCCGGCCTGGTCGAGCGGCTCGCCCCGCTCCGGCCGTTGCACCCCGAGCCGCTCGCCGGCGATGGCTGGGCAGTCGTCTCGGCCTCGCCCGAGCTCTTCCTGGCACGGCGTGGCCGACGGATCTGGACGATGCCGATCAAAGGCACCCGGCCCCTGGGCGAGGCGGATGACCTGCGCGAGTCCGAAAAGGATGCGGCCGAGCACGTGATGATCGTCGACCTCGAACGGAACGACCTCTCCCGCGTCTGCGAGCCCGGCTCGGTTCGCTGGCCGGAGCTGATGGCCGAGCAGGACCTGGCCGGAGTCACCCATCTCGTGTCGACCGTCGAGGGACGCGTGCGGGAAGGAGTCGGTCTCGCCGAGCTCTTCGAGGCGACTTTCCCCGGCGGTTCAGTGACGGGCGCGCCGAAGATCTCCGCGGTCGACCACATCGCCGCCCTCGAGCCGGTCGGCCGGGGAGCCTCGATGGGAGCCCTCGGGCGCGTCTACCCGAACGGGGACTTCGACCTCGCCCTGACGATCCGCACGTTCGCAGTCGCGGACGGGCGGGTCCACCTCTGGGTCGGCGGCGGGATCGTCTGGGACTCCGATCTCGCCGAGGAGATCGAGGAGTCCTGGGTGAAGGCACGGCCCTTGCTCGCGGCCATCGGTGCGCCCGTCGAAGAGCCGGTCACGGCTTGACCCTCCTTGCGGTCGCCGTCGGCGGGCGCGGACTCGTCGACCCCGACGAGCCGGTCCTGCACGCCGACGACCAGGCGCTCCTCCGCGGGCGGGCCGCGTTCGAGACGACTCGCGTTTACGCGGGCCGTCCCTTCAAGCTCGACGAGCACATCGCCAGGCTGGCCGGCTCTGCCACGCGCCTCGGCCTGCCGCAAGTCGACATGGACGAGCTCGAATCCCTCGCCCGCACTGCGATCGGCAATGCGGGTGCCGAGGACGCCGTCCTGCGGATCTTCTGGACGGCCGGCCGGGAGAACCTCGACCGGCCCACGGCCCTCGCGCTCGTCAGCACGATTCCGCCCGAGCTCGAGGACAAGCGGGCGCGCGGCATCAAGCTCGTCTCCCTCCCGCTCGGCGTCTTGCCCGACGTCCGCGCCGTCGCTCCGTGGCTCCTCGGCGGGGTCAAGTCGACGAGCTACGCCGTCAACATGGCCGCCGAGGCCGAGGCGCAGCGGCGCGGTGCGGACGACGCCGTCTTTCTGGCGGCCGACGGGACCGTCCTCGAGGGCCCGGTGACAAACGTCTGGTGGCGACTCGAGCGCGTCCTCTACACGCCGGCGCTCGAGCTCGGCATCCTCGCCGGCGTGACGCGGGCGACTCTGATCGAGGAGGCAGCGCGCCTCGGCTACGAGGTGCGCGAGGGCGTCTTCCCCATCGAGCACATGCGAGGGGCGGAGGAAGCGTTCACCTCATCCTCGATCCGCGAGGTCATGCCAGTAGTGGAGCTCGACGGGGCCCCGCTCGGGAGCAGGGAGCCCGGCTCAGCCGCCCGCGAGCTGCAGGACCGCCTCCGCGCGACAGCTCTTAGCTCGTCGCCATGAAGACGTTCTTGAGCTCGGTGTAGTAGTCGAGCGCGTGCGGGCCGAGCTCGCGGCCCACCCCCGACTGCTTGAACCCGCCGAACGGGGTGCTCACGCGCACCGAGGTGTTCGAGTTGATCGAGATCGTGCCGGTCTCGAGCGCGCGGGCGACCCTCAGCGCCTTGGCGCCGTCCCGGGTCCAGACCGAGCCGGAGAGGCCGTAGATCGTGTCGTTGGCGATGCGCACGGCCTCGTCCTCGCCGTCGAAGGGGATGACCGAGGCCACGGGTCCGAAGATCTCTTCCCGGGCCGCGCGGTCGTCGTTCGAGACCGGGCAGAGCACGGTCGGCGGAAACCAGAAGCCGGGGCCTTCGGGCGCCGAGCCGCGGATCGCGACGGGCGCCCCGTCCTCCACGTACGACGCAACCTTCTCGCGCTGCTCGGCCGAGATCAGCGGGCCCATTTGCGTCGACTCGTCAAGCGGATCGCCGACGACTAGCGACTGCACCGACCGCTCGAGCGCCTCCATGAAGCCTTCGAGCGCATTCCGCTCGACCAGGATGCGCGACCGTGCGCAGCAGTCCTGGCCCGCATTGCCGAAGACCGCGAGCGGCGCCGCTGCAGCCGCGGCCTCGAGATCGGCGTCGGCGAAGACCACGTTCGCCGACTT
>JBBDMP010000181.1:0-2424 GCA_040878265.1 Gaiellales bacterium
AGCTCGCGCTCCGCCATCTGCCCGTGCACGACGATGAACCGGAGCTCGGGACAGATCTGGCGCAGGTGCTCGGCCGCCTCCTCGATGGTCTCGACCCTGTTGTGCAGGTAGAAGGATTGGCCGCCGCGCTCGGCCTCCCGGTTCAGCGCGAGCCGGACGAGGTCTTCGTCGTACTCGCCGACATGGGTGCGGATCGGGCGGCGCCCCTCGGGGGGCGTCTCGATCACGCTGATGTCGCGGAGGCCGGAGAGCGACATGTGGAGAGTGCGCGGGATCGGGGTGGCGCTGAGGGCGAGCACGTCGACTTCGAGGCGAAGCTGGCGGAGGAGCTCCTTCTGGGCGACGCCGAAGCGCTGCTCCTCGTCGACGATCACGAGCCCGAGGTTCTTCGGCACGACGTCCCGGGACAGCACTCGGTGCGTGCCGATCAGGACGTCCACCTTGCCCTCCGCGAACTCGCGCAGGATCGCCTTGATCTCCGCAGGCTTGCGAAAGCGCGAGATCATCTCGAGCTGGACCGGGAAGTCCTGATAGCGCTCGCGGAAGGTGTGCCAATGCTGCTGCGCGAGGATGGTCGTCGGTGCGAGCAGCAGGGTTTGCCGTCCGTTCACGGCCACCACGAACGCGGCGCGGACGGCCACCTCCGTCTTGCCGAAGCCGACGTCGCCGCAGACGAGCCGGTCCATAGGCCGCGGCGTCTCGAGGTCCTCCTTGACCGCCTCGATAGCGGTCTGCTGGTCGGGCGTTTCCTCGTAGGGGAAGCTCGCCTCGAGCTGCTCGACGAGGTCCGAGTCCGCCTCGTAGGCAATGCCCTCAGCCCGCTGGCGGCGGGCATAGAGAGCGATCAGCTCGCCGGCGAGCTCGCGGGCGCCCGCACGCGCCCGCGACTTGACGAGCTGCCACGCCTTCCCCCCGAGCTTCGAGAGCGCCGGCGAATGGCCGTTGCCCGCCACATAGCGGGAGACCTTCGCGATCTGCTCGTGCGGAACGTAGAGCCGGTCGTCCCCCTTGAAGGCGAGGAAGAGGTAGTCGCGGGTGGTGCCGGCGACGGTCTTCGTCTCGAAGCCGAGCAACCGGCCCACCCCGTGGTCCTCGTGCACGACGTAATCGCCGGTCCGCAGGTCGGCGAAGCTCTGGAGCGCCCGGCCGATGCGCACGTCGGTCCGCGGAGGGCGCTTGCGGAACACCTGCGTGTCCGGGAGGAGGACGAGACCCAGGTCGCGGAGGAAGACGCCCCGGCGCGCGGGCGCGACCGCGAAGAAGAGTTGCGGCCCATCCGCCAGTTCGTCTCCCGGCTCGAGGAGCTCGGCATCGAGACGGCGGAGGAGCGCCTTCGTGCGGAGGGCCTCGCCGCGGTGGGCGAAAGTGACGACGACGCGGTTGCCTCCGCGCACGAAGGCGAGCAGATCGCGCTCCGCTTCGGCCAACCCGCGGGCGGCGACGGCCGGGCGCTGGGCCTCGAAGGAGTGGCGCTGCCCGCGCGGCAGCTCGGAGAGCTCGACCGCGCCGCCGAGACGGAGGTCGGTTCCGAGCTCTTCCGAGACCGCGGTTCGCGCCTGGTCGGCTTCCCACACGAGGTCGGCCTTGCTGAGCGGCGCAACGAGGTCCCGCGGCGGGGGAGGCGGGTCCTCACCGATCCAGGGCTCGACGACGTCGAGCCGGCGCTCCGCCGCGGGGTAGACCACCGCCTCCTCGACGGGATGGAGGGTGCGCTGCGTGAAGGGCGAGAACGCCCGCAGCGACTCGACCTCGTCCCCGAAGAGCTCGATCCGGACGGGCTCCCGTCCGGTCGCGGGGAAGATGTCCACGAGACCGCCACGAACGGCCATCTGTCCGCGCTCTTGGGCCTGCTCGACCCGTTCGTAGCCCGCGAGGGCGAGCCGCTCCACGAGGCCCTCGCTCCCGGGCGCGTCGCCCGGCCGGATGCGGATCGGCTCCGGCCGCGCGTGCTCCGGGGGGATTCCCTCCGTGGCGCCGACCGCGGAGGCGCAGACGAGACCGCCGGCGGCGAGCACGTCGAGGGCTCGAGCGCGCTCGCCGACGAGGTGCGGCGGCGGCGCAAGCCCGCTCTCCCAGCGGACTCCTCGCGAAGCAAGGAGTCCGACATGGTCCTCGCCGAGGAACCAGGCGGCCGCCTCCGCGGCGTCCCGCGCTTCGGAGTCCTCCGGGAAGACGCAGGTCAGGGGACCGCCCCTGTGGAGATAGAGCGCGGCGAGGAAGAGCGGCAGGAGCGACTCGGAGACGCGCGCAGGCGCAGGCTCCGCGGCGAAGGCATGCAGACGCTCGCCCTCCGCGAGCGCGCGGGCGAGCACAGCGAGTGTCGGCAGCTTTGGGTCCATGGCGAGCGACGGAGCCGGGGCTCCGCGGGCCTCATCGTAGCCGCGGGAACCTAGACTTCCGCTGTGGCTGGAGAGCTGCTCGGAA
>JBBDMP010000182.1:0-2414 GCA_040878265.1 Gaiellales bacterium
TCGGCGGTCGGGTGCCCGCCGTCCACGAGCCGGCTCGCGACGAACTGCCCGCAGGTGAGCGGAGTCCTGAGCCGCAGCAGCGCGAGCACCTCGCGCTCGGCATCGGCCTCGGGCGGCGCAACGGCCGAGCCGATCGCGACGAAGGCGTGCGTCCGCCCGCGCACAAGGGGGTCGTAGGCGAGCGTCACGGGCAGTATCCGCGTCGGCTTTCCGCGCCGGACAAGCGCGGAGAGCCCGCGGCGAAGTGGGCCGATCTCCCCGTCCGGCGAAGGCCGGCCCTCCGGGAAGACAACGAGGACCTCACCCTTGCGAATGAGCTCGACGAGCCCGCGGAAATCCTCCGCCGCCCGAGCCCCTCGCCTGGCCCAGAAGTCGGTGGGGCCGGCTGCCTCGGCCGGCGTGACCGCTTGCCAGAGGAGGTCCGCGTACTCGCCGCGCAAGACCTCTTTTCCAGCCTTCGGCACCGGAAGCCCGAGTTCGGCCGCCCGTGCGTGGAACGGCTCGTGAAGCCCGTCCGGCGCGAGCTCCTCGAGGCCGGCCTCGGGACGCGCTCGCACGATCTCCCCGAGCCGGGCGACGCTTGCGCTCCGGATCGGATGGACCTGCACGACGGGGAGCCAGCGCGCCACGCCGAGCGGGTAGAGGATTCGACGCGCGCGCGGGGAGAGGCCGGGCGGGAACCCGGCAAAAAAACCGGGAAGGAACATGTCGTCCCTGGCCGCGAAGCTCATGCGCGGCCAGCGGTGCCGCCACACGCGCGCATTGAAATAGAGCGGCGGGCAGATGAGCGGCGCGTCGGTCTCGCGCCGGTGTGTGGAGACGATCAGAGTTCCTGGCTCGAAGCGGAAATGCGAGGCGAGAACGCGGACGCGAAAAGCCGCACGCGAGTACGCGAGCATGCCCCCGGCCACCGCGTCGTACAGGATCCCCACGTCGATAGCATGGCCGCGTGGCGACGCTCTCGCTCAGTGACCACGCGCCGGCTTTCGACCTTCCAGGAATCGACGGGCGCAACCACACGCTCGACGACTACCGGGAGCAGCCCGTCGCTGTCGTCTTCTCCTGCTGCCACTGCCCGTACGTGCTGGCGTGGGAGGACCGCCTGAACGAGATCGCGGGCGACTATGCGGGCCGCGCCGGGCTAGTCGCGATCAACTCGAACGCGGGCTACCTCGGCGACTCGTGGGAGGACATGGAGCGGCGGGCGGCGGAGAAGGGCTTCCGGTTCCCGTTCCTCTACGACGAGACGCAGGAAGTCGCCGGAGCTTACGGGGCCGCGCGCACGCCGGAGGTTTTCCTTTTCGACGCCACGCACCGGCTGGTGTACCGCGGCGCTCCGGACTCCGACCACCAGAGCCCGGCGGGCGCCGAGCCTTACTTACGGCGCGCGCTCGATGCCACCCTCGGCGGAGCCGACCCCGAGCCGGCCGAGACCCCCGCCGTCGGCTGCACGATCAAGTGGCGCGGCTAGCCGGCGGGCTGGCGCTCCCGCTCGACGAGCTCGAGAGCTTCATCACGCGTCGAGATGGTTCCCGCGGCGAGCTCCTCCGCGATCAGGTCGAGTAGCCGTCCAACCTCGGGGCCGGGGGGAAGCCCGAGCTCGTCTCCTCGCAGGAGCGGCTTGCGAGGATCGTGCTTGCGCGCCTGCTCGACCGCGTCGTAAAGGTCGGGTAGGCCGAGGAAGGCGAGAGCCTCGAGCGCCCATGGCTCCGTGGAGCGGCGAAAACGATGAAGGTCACGCGACGTCGATCCGCTCGGACGCTTTGCCGCCAGTAGCGTCCGCGCGAAGCGGCGGAGCTGGTTGGAGATCGGGAGACGAACGATTCCTTCTCCGAAGACGGTCACGAGGAGAAACCAGGGCCGGTCGGCGAAACGGAGATCGACCCGCGCGAGCCGTTCGAGCGAGCCGCCGAGCGACGCGAGCAGGCCGAGCTCTTGGGCGCGCCGAAAGCCCGCCGGCGAAAGGCGCTCGAGCTCCGCGAGGGTGCGCTCGCCTGCCGGGCGGGTCACGAGCCGGGCGTGCTCGCGCACGAGGGTCTCGGTAGCGGCGTCGAGGCGGAAGCCGAGCTCGTCCTCGAGGCGCACCGCCCGGAGGAGGCGTACGGGGTCGTCCGAGAAGATCGTCGGCGAGACGGCCCGCAGCCTGCGGGCGTCGAGGTCGGCGCGCCCCCCGAACGGATCCACGTAGTCGCCGCCGCGCACCGGGCGCGCAATCGCATTGATGGTGAAGTCCCGGGAGCCCAGGTCGGCGTGGATGCTGTCTCGGAGGTGGGTGAAGTCGACCGTGCGCCCGCCTCGGAAGGCGACGCGCCAGACGCCGTGCCGCTCCGAGAGCTGAAAGACGGCCGCCCGCGTGCCCCGCGCGAACTTGCGGGCGGCCTTCTCCGGCCGGCGGCAGGCGACGTCGAGGTCGA
>JBBDMP010000183.1:0-13274 GCA_040878265.1 Gaiellales bacterium
GCGTGTTGAAGATGAAGACGTCGGTCGCGCGGAACTCGCGGACGAGCCCCGACGACTGCCGCACGAAGAGGCCGCGCGCCTCCGGCACGGGCCCGGTCACTATGTGTTCACTCACTGGATCCTCCCTGATGAAGAGACTTCGATGGGACGTCGGGTTGCGAGCTCCGCCTTCACCTCACGCTCCACCGCTAGGACCGTCTCAGCCATTCGCTCGACGATCTGCGTGAGCTCCTCGTCCGTGCTCGTGAAGGCTGGCGCGAGGAGCGTCTGGTCGCCTGCGTAGCCGTCGGCGGTCGGCTGCGTCGAGTAGACGATAAGGCCCCGCCGCAAGGCCTCGACGTCGATGCGCCGCGCGACGCCAAGCTCCGTTGGGAGGAACGACCGCCCGTCGCGCGGGTCGGCGTAGTCGATCCCGAGCAGGAAGCCGCGCCCGCGTACCTCGCCGACGAGCTCGGAGTCGGCCAGGGCTGCCTCGAGCGCCCGGAGGAGCCGCGGCCCCTCCTCCCGGACGTGGTCTACGAGGCCCCGTTGCTGCAAGTAGTCGATGACAGCGAGGCCGACCGCGCAGGAGAGCGGTGCCCCGTCCCAGGTGTGCCCGAGGTCGAAGACGCGGGAGCCGGCGGCGACCGCGTCGAAGACCTCCTCGCGGCACAGCACCGCGCCGACGGGCGCGTAGCCGGCCCCGAGCCCCTTGGCGGTCGTGATCACATCGGGCACGAGGGGAAGCTGCTCGGCCGCGAACCAGGTCCCCGTCCTTCCCATCCCGGTGACGACTTCGTCGAGGACGACGAGGAAGCCGTAGCGGTCGCGCCGCTCGGCCAGCCCGTGCCAGAAGGCCTCCGGAGGGGAATAGGCCGGCAGCGCGGCTGCGCTTACGGGCTCGCAGAAGAACGCGGCCATTTCGTCCCCGTGGAGCTCGAGGACTGCGTCGAGTGCGGCGAGCGCCTGGGCGCCCGACGGGTCGAACCGCCACGTCGACGGCGGGATGTGAAGCTGGGGGACGACGTACGGCTCGTACGGTCGCTGGAGTCCCGGCCTGCCCGTGAGGCCGAGCGCGACCGAGGTCGGGCCGTGATAGGCCTGGGCCGGCGAGACGACCCGCCAGCGTGCCGTGTCGCCCCGCTCGACGTGGTAGCTCCGAACGAGTCGCACGGCGGTCTCGTTCGCCTCCGCCCCGCCGGTCGTGAAGTGGACACGAGCGAAGTCGGGCGCCAGCGCGACGAGCTTCTTGGCGAGCGCCTCCTGCGCGGAGGTTGTGAACTGCTGGTTGTATAGGAACGCGACTTGCTCCGCCTGGGCGCGGGCGGCATCGACGATCTCGCGGACGCCGTGGCCCAGGCTTGCGACCATCGCGCCTCCGCCCACCGCATCGAGGTACGCGGTGCCTTCGCCGTCGTAGAGCCAGACACCTTCGGCACGCTCGATCAGCGGGTAGGCCCGGTCGAGCTCGCGGGGGAAGACGGCCGTCTCCTCCGTCCGGACGAACCCGGGCTCGCTCACGACACGGCCGCCGTTCCACACCACGCGACGAACGCGCGGACGTATAGCCGCGACGCGAGGACGAGCTCGTCGATCCCCACCCACTCGTCCGGGGCGTGAGCACGCGTGAGATCTCCGGGACCGAAGGCCGGGCTCGGCGTGTCCGCGAAGAGCGTGAGCAGCGTGCCGTCGTAGGTCGTGTCGATCCCCTCGGGGATCACGTCGACCCCGAGCTCCCGCCCGACCTCGCGAACGACGCCCACGATGGACGCCTGCGGGTCGATCTCGGAAGGCGGATAGTCGGTGTACCAGCTCCAGGTCGGGGGATGGTCGGCGAGCCAGTCGTCCTCGCGCGCGGCCTCGGCGATCGCTCGCTCGATCTCGCCGCGCGGAATCGAGCCGTAGCCGCGCTCGTCCCGGTTCGCGGGGAGATACGTCGTGTTCAGGTCGACCGTGCAGCGCTCGGGAACGTTCGAGATGAAGGTGCCGCCGCGAATCCCCGTCGGATTGAGGCCGGGCGTGCCGAGGAGCGGGTGGCGCTTGTCCGCCCGGGCGGCCCAGTCGGTTCCGAGCCGGTCGAGTGCGGCGAGGAGGTAGGCGGCCTTCTGGATCGCGTTCACGCCTCCGCCTTCCTGCCATGTCGGCTGGTTCATCTCAGCATGGGCCGAGCGCCCCGGCACGGTCAGCGTGCCGTGGAGGAGGCCTCGCGTCGCGATCCAGAGGTTGAAGCGCGTGGGCTCGGGGACGAGGCCGGCGTCGCCGCGGTAGCCGCGGGCGATCGCCGCGACCGTTCCCATCGCGCAGGTCTCCTCGTCCGGGACGGCTTCGAAGACGACGTCGCCCGCAAGCTCGATGCCGCAGGCGGCCAGAGCCTCGAGCGCGAACAGCGCCGCGCCGACGCCGCCCTTCATGTCGCAGGCGCCGCGCCCGTAGATGCGTCCGTCCCGGACCTCGGCGGCGAACGGAGGACTGGTCCAGCCGTCTCCGGGCGCCACGACGTCGATGTGCCCGTTGACGACGAGCGACCGGCCGCCTCCCGTCCCGCGCAGCGTGCCCACGGTGATCGGGCGGTTCCGCCAGTGGTGCCACGACGGCATCATCGGGTGGTCCGCGAACTCGTCGGGGTCCGGCTCCCATTGGTCGACGTCGGCGCCGACGGCCTGGAGGCGGTCGCCGACGAGCGACTGGAGCTCGGCCTCCTGGTTCTCCGTGTGGCCCGACCCGGGCGAGAGATCGACCGACGTGGTGTCGAAGCGGACCAGGGAGCGGACGAGCTCGACGAGGTCGTCCGTGCGCGAGGAGATGAACTCGTCGACTGCGGTTTCGACTGCGATCTCGGTCACGGGATCAGCGCGGCGTCGCCGCAGCCGGGGCTGGACGATCCTTCTCGACCACCCTGACAGGTAGCGGCGGACGGACGAACTTCGGATAGTCCGTTCGCTCGTCGAAGCCGCCGAGCTCCGCGACCGGAACGACGAGGAGCTCCTCCCGGTCCCTGCTCGCCTCGACCAGCGTCTCGCCTGTCGGAGCGATCGACCTGCTGGCACCGACGAACACGAGCCCGTCGCCGCTTCCGACCAGGTTGGCATACAGATGAGGCAGCCGATTCTCGTGTGCCCGTGCGACCGAGCCAACTGCGTGGTCGATGTAGAACGGATCCATGTTCGCCGACGCTGTCACGAGCAGGTCGGCGCCGGCCAGCGCCAGCTGCCGCGCGGGCTCCGGGAACTCGATGTCGAAGCAAATGAGCGGAGCGACCCGGCGACCGGCCAGGTCGAAGATCAGGAGCTCCTCGCCCTCGACGAAGCCGGCTTCCGCTTCCGAGGCGAAGAGGTACGTCTTGCGGTAGACGCCGGCGATCGAGCCGTCCTGGTCGATGCAGGCGACCGAGTTGGCGACGCCGTTCGACATTCGCTCGGCGAAGCCGACCACCACCGCGGTGTGGGTCTCGGCCGCCGCGCCGGCGATCTCCCGGAGCTCTTTGGACTCGACGTCGCGGGCGAGCTCGCCGAGGTTGCGATACGTGTAGCCGCTCAGGTGGAGCTCGGGAAAGACCGCGATGTCCGCTTCCGGATGCGACCGGATGGCGTCCACGGCTCTCGCTGTGTTGCCTTCGACGTCCCCGATCCGGCAAGCGAGCTGCGCCAGGAGCGCCTTCATCCAGCCTCGATTCTATGGCTCCGTGTCCCGGTTTGCTGGCTTGAGCCCGGCGGGAGTACCGTCGAAGGCCGTTCGGGGATCTCTCGTACGGCAGCCTCGTGTTACCGGCGCATGCTGAGGAGGCGCATACGGGATTCGAACCCGTGTTGCGCGAGGACGATGATAACCCGCGATTAGGACGCGAACCGGAGGCGCGACCGGCCTCCGAGCTTCCCGCTGACCTGCAGCGAATCGTCGAGCGGCTGACGAAACGGCAGGGCGTGAGTGAGCCCCGAGACTGAACCCGAGGCTCAGCTTCGCCTATTCGCCCTCGATGCGCCTCGGCGGCGGCGCGGTCAGCGGCGGATCGTTCCGACGTATTCGGACGAGCAGCGGGCGGCGTTCCGGCGAACCGAAGAACTCATCGCCCGGATCCGGCCGGCGTCGCTGCCGGATGACCGCAAGCTTTGCCCCGGGTGCGGGAAGATCATCCACCGCGAACGGCGCGACTGCGGCCGGCGCTGGTGCCCGGTCGTTCATCGGACGTGGCTGCGTGATCGTGAGGCGGTGATCCGGCGAGCCCTGTTGGAGCACGGCGGGCCGTTCCTCGTCATTGCGGTCACCCAGACACATGAGGCGGGCTGGTGGGACTGCGAGGGGTTAAGCCACCCCGGGCTCCCATGCGCGGGTCCACGTGGCTGCCGAGTAAAGCCGGAGATCGTCAAGCGCGAGAACGCTCTCTTTCCAGGGCGACGGCGGGCGCTTCTCAATCACACGCGCACGTGGGCGCTGCGAGGCATGAAGCGGGCCGGCTACGAGATCAACGCCTCGGCCTGCATCCTGGTTCAGACCATCGAGCCGCAATCGCGCGGCCTCGATCATGGTCACATCGTCCTCGGCCATGCGACGAAGGTCGAGAAAGCGTTCGCTCGTCTCTTCGTGGACGGGCTCGCGCGATTTGCGGGTGAGCATTGCCTTGGCTTCGTCGACCGCTATAGCCATGCGCTGTGGAAGCAGCGTGAATACCAGGGGCCGGGGCAGGCTGAGCGAGCCGCCCGGTACCTCTCTAAGTACGTCAGTAAGGAGCGAGCTGCTGAGTGGCTCCGGGAGAAGGCTGGCCAGCGGGTTTTCTATGTCGCTCCCTGGCTGAGTCGGGCCGCCGGCGCCTCGATGCGAGTCGCTCGCCTGGGCCGCCGGATATGGGCGTCGAAGCACGGCTACTGCGAGCGGCCGCGGTGCACAGAAGAAGAGTTAGAGGCGGTGATGCGGTTCCTCGGTTCTCGCGATGGGCCTTTCGCGAGGGCTCCATAGGGCGCGGCGGCCGTGCGCTCGACCCGGCAGGGTCAAGCCGGCCGCGCGCCTTAGGACTTCGGGGCTCCCTGAGACGGTCGAGAGAGTTTCGCTCGATGGCTCACCCGCCTGTCCCATCCACCGGCACCCAGAAGAGGGGTGGTGGGCTGCGTCAAATTCGGAAGCTGGGGTGCCGATAGATCGCTCTACTAGGAGGATCTAGCGAAACCCCGTAGACGGCTGTTCATGCGGGGTTTAGGATAATGCCGTTGTCGGCTTACCCATGAATCGCGCGGGTTTTACCCATCCTCAAAAGGAAGCTGCTCCGCTCAATCGCTCGGGCTGAAGCTGTACGTCCCTTCCCATCCAAAGTTGAGGCCACCCAGGTACGAGACGTCCACGGTCGCATGGAACCAGGTGAACTTCCCGGTCCCGCCCGAGAACGTGCACAGTCCGCTACCGGTCGCAGGATCGAGTGCGCAATGGCCGGACGCGGTGTTGTTGCCGCGCCCCGGCGTGTCGAGGACGACGTCACTGCCCGAAGGAGTACCAAGATCAGCCGGCTGGAGATAGACGATCCTCGAGCCGACCTTGATTGCCTTGAGGTTCGAGGACGTGATCGTGCAGAAGGAACCGGCGGCGCCCGTGAACCCCGAGCATTCCTTCGTCACAGAGAGATTTCCGCTTCGCGGGGAGGACGCCGATACCGATGGGGCGAGAGCGAAAGCGGTAAGGGATAGGATCGTGGCCGCAACCACGAGGAGACGTGTCGGGGAGCGCGTGGGGCCCGTCATGGAGCCACTCCTTCCACCTTTTTTCCCTCGGGAATCCGAAGGTATAGCAAGCATATAGTGCCCGCTGTAGCAAGCATATACTGTCCGCTGCGGGTCCCATGCTCCGCAAAGAGCACGTTGTAGTCCTGGTTCGACTTGAAAGCTTCTTAGGGACAGCGTCCACATGCGAGGAAAAGTGGCTGCTGCTCGGACGCCGGACGCTAAAGGGTGGCCACAAGGTCGTCCATCGCTTCGACGCAGTTCACGCGGTAGTCTTCCTTTACCTGCACGCGTTGACCCATGACGTCGAGCCGTCCGGACGGCAGATCGTAGAAGGGGCAACCGCGAGCGAACGCGACTACGCCGGTCGTCTGGAAGTCGCGGATGTGGACAAGGCCGTTGTCTATCTTCGTGAAGGAGAACATCTGCGGATGAGAAGCCAGCAGACCCTTGACGTCATTGTCGATCGAGCGCAGGACTGCGGCGTAGGCGGACGCGGGGCCCATGTACTGCGTAAGCCGGTTCTTCGCGATCAAGTGGACGAGAGGCAGCCGTCGGTTAGCTTTTTCGAGTTTGGTTGCGAACGCGTAGGTCGAGTAGATGGGCGACGGGAGGGCTAGACCGTAAACCAGCGAAAAGGCGTTCTGGATGGCCCGTCTAGAGGAGTCATCCGCCATGACGGGCAGGACGAGGCGGTCGACCGTCGACAGCGCGATCTGGGTGTAGATCGAAAAACTCGGGTTGGAGTCGACGAACATGACGTCGTACTCCTCCTCGAGGGGCGTGATGAGGTCTCGTAGCCAATCGATGACGCTGATCCACGCGTCGGTTCCCGGGATCTGAGTATTGGCGAGCGTCGAGATTGCGTTGGACTGAAGCTCGAGCAGCGGGTCCCCGCAGACGAGGTCGACGTTTTCGGGGATCGCGTCGTTGTAGTCCGCCGGTGTCGTGATGAAGTCGGCGTGGTTGACGGTGGGCGCGGTGTAGGGCGACGGCAGCCTTTCTTGGAAGTAGCCCCCGATGGTTGCGCGGGGAATCTCGCCCTGTCGAGCCAGGAGATTCTTGCTGCCGTCGTTAGTGAGCCCGCCGAGCAGGAGCTCCGACAGGTTCGCCTGTGGACACGCGTCGATTGCCAAGACTCGTTCGTCCGGGTGAGAGTTGGCGTAGAAGCAGATCGCTTGGAAGCACAGGCTTGACTTTCCCGTGCCGCCTTTGTTGTTCCAGAAGCCGTAGATCAAGGTGATTCCTCCCTTGGGGAATATTCGTCCTTTCCATTGTATCGAATTGACGTGGATATGTCCGGATGGGCATTAGTCACGGCGAATCGCGCCCCGACGCGTCACACAGCGGAACGTGTCGAGTGTGTGACATGTTGACAGAGAACGTGTATGACGTCATACTCGGCGCATGGCAAAGGAGAAGACGTACACCGAGGTTCTGAATCTTCGAGTTGACGGGGCACTCAGCCAAGAGATCAAGCGGATCGCTGCTCAGCGCGAGACCTCCGAGAGCGACACTGCCCGGATGCTGCTGGGCTGGGGGGTTGAGGCTCACAGGAAAATGGAAGCGAAGACCCTGATGCGGCCTTACGACTACGAGGAGCCCGAGTTCACGCGCGCGATTATCGACGTGCGCTGGGAGCAGTACGACCCTGAGGACCCATACCCGTGAGACTCGGCCGGGCGATCGATCTCTGGATGGGTGAGTTGGCCCGCGCTGGCCGCAGGCCCAGCACTCGGACGAGCTACGAGCGTTACCTCTTTAAGCTCGTCAGCCAGCTAGAGGAGTCGCGACCCGACGTGGATGTGCATGAGGTCACGACGAACGATTGCCGACACTTCCTCGACCGCTGGAATGGCCGGTCGGCTTCGACCGTCTGCTCGATCCACAGCGCTCTGACCGGCCTGTTTAGGTGGCTCTACCTAGAAGGCGAGATCGACGCGAACCCGATGACACGGATCCCGCGTCCGCGACGGATGCGTCCCGAGGACCTAGACGTGGTGATCGTCACGCCGGCGGACGTCGAGCGAATGCTCCGGGCGAGCCAAGACTGGCAAGAGTTCCTCTGCTTGTCTGTGCTCGCATACCTGGGACCGCGCCGTGATTCGGTGAGCCGGCTTCGCTGGCGTGACGTCGACCTTTCTGAAGGCGCGATCCGCTTTCGGGAGAAGGGCGGCAAAGTCTCAGTCAAGCCGATGCCGCACGAGCTGCGGGCGATCCTGCGCGCGGCAATTGAGTCGGCAGCGGTCAGCTGCGGGCCGGACGACTACGTCATCCCGAACCGTCGACCGGCGAGTGTGCGTCGCCAGGAGCGGTCGAACAAGATCATTCGGGAAACCGTCATCCGCGTCGGAAAGCGGGTCGGGGTTCGCGCGACCAGTCATGCCTTCCGACGAGCCTTCGCGGTGGCCTTCCTGACGAGCCACCCGGGAGCGATTGAATCGCTTCAGGCGCTAATGAGTCACTCGCGTATCGACACGACGCAGGTGTACCTGCGAGCGCTGAACCGCTCAAAGGCGATGGAGGCCGTCCGAGATCTCTCTTGGGGTCTCGGATTACAGCCGCACGCTGAGGAGGCGCATACGGGATTCGAACCCGTGTTACCGCCGTGAGAGGGCGGCGTCCTTGGCCACTAGACGAATGCGCCGAAAACCGCCTGCAGAGCAGGCTTGGCCAGGATACCTCAAAGGGCGATTGACCCGATTGCGTCCCCGATCCACAACGAGAACGTGCGGGAAACAACGAGTAGGCGCCACGCCACGGTCCCGGCGAGCCTTCTCCTCGGGGCGCTCGTGCTCGCCCTCGTGACCGCCGAGCGGGGCGCGGCCGCGCTCCCTGCCGAACAGGCCTCGCTCTCCGTCGGCGACGTCCTCGTGACCGAGGGAACGGGCGCCACGACGAACGCTGTGTTCCGTGTCAGGCTCTTCGCCGCGAGCTCCGCCCCGGTGACCGTGAGCTACGCCACGTCCAACGGCGGCGCGACGACGCCGGCCGACTACGCGGCCAGGGCGGGTGCGCTGTCGTTCGCTCCGGGCGAGACGGAGAAAACCGTCCCGGTGCCCGTCGTCTCGGATGCGCTCGACGAGGCCCACGAGAACTTCTCCTTCGACCTGTCGGGCGCAAGCGGGGCGACGCTCGCGGACGCCCACGCGTTCGCGACGATCGCCGACGACGACCCCGAGGTGACGGTCTCGGTCGGGGACGCCTCGGCTTCCGAAGGGGATGCCGCGACGTTCACCGTCAGCCTCTCCGCCGCCAGCGGCAAGCTCATCACGCTCGAGTACGCAAGCGCAGGCGGATCGGCGGCAGCCGGCACGGACTTCGCCGCCGCGGGCGGCACCTTTGTCTTCTTCCCCGGCGAGCGCGCGAAAACGGTGACGGTCGCGACGCTGGAGGATGCCCTCGTCGAGGGAGACGAGACCTTTTCGCTCTCCTTGCTTCGTCCCGCCAACGTTGTTCTGGCGGACGCTCAGGGCACGGGGACGATTCGCGACGACGACACGGCTTCCGATCCACCCGGCCCGCCCGATCCTCCTGATCCACCGGACCCGCCCGGCGGAGATGATCCTGGGCCCAGCGAGGAGCCGCCCAACTCGGCTCCGGACTGCTCCGGCGTCCGGCCGAGCACGACGCGTCTCTGGCCGCCGAACCACAAGTTCCGCCTCGTCTTCCTCTCCGGGGCGAGCGACCCGGACGACGACGGGGTCCTCCTCGCGGTCACCGGTGTGACGCAGGACGAGCCGGTGCGAGACAAGGCGCGCGGACACAAAGCCGGTCCCGACGCTGCTTGGGTTGCCGGGTCGCCCCACAAGGTGAAGCTCCGGGCGGAGCGCAGCGCCCGCGGCGACGGCCGCGTCTACCGACTTGCCTTCACGGCGACGGACGAGCAGGGCGCCGAGTGCACCGGGACTGCGCCCGTCGGCGTTCCGCACGACTCGCGCAGGCGCTGGGTGGACTCCGGCGCCGTCTTCGACTCGTTCGGCTTCTAGCTCACGCGGCCGCGGCCACCGGCCGCCGCCGCTGCGCCAGGTACACGGTCGTC
Source organism: Gaiellales bacterium (assembly GCA_040878265.1). Lineage (GTDB taxonomy): Bacteria > Actinomycetota > Thermoleophilia > Gaiellales > Gaiellaceae > JBBDMP01. The sequence continues at coordinate 9,724 of JBBDMP010000183.1, forward strand.
ACGAGGGGGACGACGAAGAGAACGACTAGGAGGGCGATCTGCCAGGCCACGCTGCCCCCCGAATCCGGCGGGCACTCCGTCCCGACCACGGTGCTGCACCCGCTCGCCCCTGTGCCAAAGACCCCCAAGGACAACGGCAGCAGGAGACCGCCTGGGACCACAAGCGTCCCGATGAGCTTGTCGCGGGTGCTCCACGCATCGGAGATCCAGAGCAGGGCGACGCCGATGAACCAGCCGAGCACCGGGAGAATCACGCCTCCGATGGGGAGCAGGACGAGGGCCCCGACCTCCTTCCAGCCGGACTTCTTCGCCTGCACCCCGAAGCGCTCGCGAGCCTCGGCCGCGATCTCCGCGGGCTCTCCGATGTGATCCAGCAGCGTCCGGATCTCCGCCTCGTTCTGCGCGGAAAGAGTCACCCGTCCCTCGGCGATGTGTTCCGAGATCTCTTGCTCGAGCTCGCGTCGGCGTTCACGAGGGAGGCCGGCAAGCTCTCTCCTGAGGCGCTTGACGTAGTCGCCGACGAGTTGATCAGCGGTGGAGTTCATGACCGTGCCTTCCTCTCTACAAAGTGGTCGACTGCATCGCGGAATCGGCTCCATTCCAGCCGGAAGCCTTTGAGCGACGTCCGGCCTGCCTCGGTCAGGCGGTAGTAGCGCCGGGGAGGCCCGGAAGGCGACTCCTGCCAGGTGGACTCGACAAGCCCGTCGCGCCGCAGGCGGCTGAGCAGGGGGTAGATCGTTCCCTCGCTCGTCACCATCCCGTTCGTCTCCGCGAGCGCCCTGACGAGATTGAAGCCGTAGCGCTCTTCGTCGGCGAGCAGCGCGAGGACGCAGTACTGAAGGGTCCCGCGCCGCATTTGGGCCAAAAGAGCGTCCTGTTGCGGAGCTACCATGCGCCACAAGGTACTTGGGACCACCCCGTAAGTCAAGCCGCACGAAAAAACCCCGCCTGAGCGGGGCTTTTACAAAGGCTGCGGGGCAAGGATTCGAACCTTGACTACCTGATCCAGAGTCAGGCGTCCTACCATTAGACGACCCCGCAAGGGCGTGCACAGTTTAGCCGCGGGCCGGGCATGCCCGGCTCCTACAGCTCGAGCCGGTACAGCGGGATGAGGCTCTTCTCCGCCTCCGTGTCGATCTTGGCGACGACCTCGACGTAGGGCTCGAGGCCGGAGCCGCGGAGCTTCGCCTTCAGGAGCTCGTCCACCTGGTAGATGCCGGATGAGTTGTTCATCGTGATCTCGATCAGGATGGGCGTCTGCTCGCCGTCCTTGATCTCGAGGGCGTCGATCGCCGCCGCCGAGAGCGAATGGATGGAGACGCGTCCGTGCTCGAAGGGGATGCGCGAGCGACCCTTGGCCATGTCGAGCGCATCGGCGACGCGGACGATGCCGGCCTCGAGCGTGAGCGGCTTCCCGTAGTCCCGATGACTCGTGATCGCGCCCAGGACCTCGGAGGCGATCACGGTCAGCTCGGGCTCCTCGTACAGGCCTTCGAGCAGCTCGCGGAGCTTCGGCTCGGCAAGGAAGAGGCTGAAGTCCTCGTGCCCCTCACGGTGGACGGCCATGCCGATGCAGTGGAGGAGGGCGCCGAGCACGACGACGATCTCGGCGTCCTCGGCTGCGAAGTCGTAGTCGCGGACGACGTTCGGCTCGATGCGGTGCTTCGTCAGCTGGCGGAGGAGCTTGAGCGCGATGTTGGTCACGATCTGAACGTGGACCCACGAGTGGTCGTTGATCTCCAGCCGCTTGACGGCGTTCACGTTCGCCACGTGCCACCAGCCCTTCAGCTGCTCGTCCTCGTTGATCCGCTCGAGCAGCCGCGCGAGCTTGCGGTTCGCTCGCGCAGGGACCCTGATCTTCATTTGGGCGACCGCCTCCGCCGGCGTCAGGCGCGTCTCGCGCTCCGCCTGCTCGGAGACCGGTTCCTCGATGCGCTCTTGCGTCTCCGGGTCGAGCTCGGCCATAGGCCGGAGCTTACCGCCCGCTATGCGGCGGCTTCGGCGGGCGCCCCAGGCTCGCGCGCGGCGCGCAGCCGGTAGTACATGAGCGTCCACACGAGGGCGGCGTACGGCGCGGTGACCGAGGAGCTGATCACGTTCGCAACGTACTCGTCGATCTGCTCGGGGAGGATCGCACGGGTGATCGCGGAGACGATCCCGCCTGCGATCCCAACGATCAGCACCGTGACGATGATGCGGCCGAAGACGCCCCAGCGGTTGCCGCGCGTGAGCTCCCGGCTGCGGCCGAACGAGTCCATCGTTCCGGATCCCTCGAGGACGATGACCGGAACGATCAGGCTCCAGATCGTGAGCAGGAAGAAGCCGGGGACGATGAGGAGGATGAACCCAAGCGTGATCCCGAGCGCGGCGAGGATGCCGGCGAGGGCGAGCGTGTTTAGGCGCGGGCGGATGTGGGCCAGCGTCTCGCCGATCGAGAGGTCGGCCTTCCCGTCACGGACATCCTCGATCGCGGTGACGAGGGCTCCCTGAAGCCAGAAGATCCCCGCGAGGGACACGAAGACCGCCGCGATCGCGCCCAGCCAGCTGAGCACGAGAACGAGCAGCAGCGTGAAGAGGGCGAGCAGGAGGTAGACGACGAAGGCGATCGGCACGAAGTGGCGCCAGTGCGCCTTGTAGAACGCCCACGCCTCGCCGATCGTGCCCGTGAGCGGATTCACGGGCGGCAGCTTACGCGATGATTTGTTTAAGCCGCCGCCGCCCAGTCCCCGTACAGGGCGAGGTACGACCCGCCGCGGGCGACGAGCTCGTCGTGAGTCCCCTGCTCGACGATGCGGCCCTGCTCGAGGACGACGATGAGGTTGGCGCGGCGGATGGTCGAGAGCCGGTGGGCGATGATGAACGCCGTGCGGCCGGCCAGCAGCCGTCGCAGGGCGAGCTCGATGCGCCGCTCGGTGCCGATGTCCACGCTCGACGTGGCCTCGTCGAGGACGAGGATGCGCGGGTCGGCGAGCAGCGCCCGCGCGAACGCGACCAGCTGCCGCTGCCCGAGGGAGAGGCGGCTGCCGCGCTCCGCGACGTCGGTTTCATAGCCGTTTTCGAGCTCGACGATGAAGTCGTGGGCTCCCACTGCGCGGGCGGCGGCCACGATCTCTTCCTCGCTCGCTTCCGGCCGGCCGAAGGCGATGTTCTCTCGCACCGTGCCGGCGAAGAGGAACCCTTCCTGCGGGACGACGCCGAGCTGGCAACGAAGGCTCTCCTGCGTCACGTCGCGCAGGTCGTGCCCGTCGATGGTGATGCGGCCGTCCCGCGGGTCGTAGAAGCGGGCGAGGAGCTTCGCGATCGTCGACTTGCCCGCCCCCGTGTGGCCGACGAGCGCGACGGTCGTGCCCGCCGGGACCTCGAGCTCGACGCCGTGTAGCACCTCGGGCCCCGAGCCGTAGCCAAAACGGACGTCTTCGAAGTGAACGTTGCCCTGGATCCGCGGCAGCTCGGCGGCGCCGGGCCGGTCGACGACCTCGGGCTCCTCGTCGAGGACGTCGATGATCTTGTCGAGCGCGGCCACGGCGGCCAGGAACGTGTTGTAGAGCTGC
>JBBDMP010000184.1:0-2397 GCA_040878265.1 Gaiellales bacterium
GACGTGCGGCTCAGGCCACGATCATTCCAGCGACATGAGACTTCTCGTTTCGGCCGCGTGCCAGTGAAGACCGATCGCCTCGAACCTCGAGATCGCCTGCTGGATCAGTCCATCGTCCCCCCGCGCGTAACCCAGCGCCCGAAGAGCGAACGGCTCGAGGTACGTCCCCGGCTTCACCAGCGCCGGCGCCTCCTCTTCGATCTCCGCGCGTCGCTCGAGAACAACGAGAGCGTTGAGCCGCGCGATCAAGCCATCGAGATCCAGGAACCCTTCGGGGCTCCATCCGCCCAACAGCCGTTCGACCTCGGCCAGATCGCCCCGCGCGATCGCGAGCTCCACGTAGTGATCCTCGAAGGCATAGCCCTCCATGCCGAGTTCGTCGGCGATCCGCTCGAGGCGCCGGGCTTCCCGATCCTCGCCGAGATGAACGTGCGCGAGAGAACACATGAGGAGCACCGAGACGTTGGACGCGCACGGCGTCGCGATGTTGGCGGTCACGGCCGACTCGGCACGCGGCGTGAGGTCCCGCATTGCGTCCCACGATCCGGCGACGCGCTCGATGTCGGCCAGCAACATGACCGCGTGCATCCGATGATGCGGCGTGAGACTGCTCGCCACCTCGTCATGCGCCGTAGCGACCTGGCGCCCTTCCTTCAGCCGGCCGGTCGCGAGCATAGCCGGCGATGCGAACGTGTAGATCAACGCGACATGATCGGGGTCCGTGACCTCCGGAACGATGTCGAGGCGACGCCGACTCCACTTGTATGCGTCCTCGTAGTCGCCTCGCGAGAAGGCCACCGTCGCGCGCGCGTCCCACGCCCACGACCGCAGCTCGATGTCGCCGAGCCGATCAGCCAACGCGCTGGCCTCTTCGGCCGCCGCGGCGTATCCGATCGGGTCGAAGTTCACGCGCGCGATCAAAGCCCTGGCCCGAGCCGGCACGTCGGGCTCGGACAGCTCGAAGGCCCTCTCGATCCATCCGGCGATCAACTCACGGTCGGGCCGCCGCTTCCACATCGCCGCCCGGGTAGCCGTCTGGAAGGCCAGGATGCTGTATGTGTCCGCGATGGTTGCCCGGTCGGTGGTGCCCTCCAGCGAGTTCAGCATCGCGGTCCAGAAGGCCTCGCCGTCCAGTTTGTAAACGTTCGCCCGCCCGATCTCGCGCCAAAGCGAGGCCCGCTCCGTGTCCTTCGGCTCGAGGTCGACGGCACGATGGAGCAGCGCGAGACCTTCGTCGATCTCGAAGCGCCCGATCGCGAGCTCCGCAGCTCGGCGGAGCCAGGCGAGCGCCAAGCCTCGCAGCCGCGCCAGTTCGTCTGCCTCGCCGGCCCACGCCAGATCGACGTCGTCCGGTCGGATCGCCTCCGCGTAGTGGTGGGCGAGGATCGGCGCGTCCTCGTCCCGCCCCTCGCCGGTCCGTTCGAGCCAGCTCGCGAAGGCGGCGTGCAGCTTCGCGCGCCTGGCCTTCGGCACGCTGGCGTAGGCGACCTCACGGGTCAACGCGTGCTTGATCGCGTATTCGCGGTCGCCCGCGATCGAGGAGCCGGCTCGACGCCGGATGAAGTCGCGCTCCTCGAGGATCCGCAGATCCGGCTCCGCCTCCTGGACGAGCTCATAGATGGGCCCCGCCCAAAAGATCCGGCCGATCACGGAAGCGGCCTGGAGCGCCTGCTTCTCGTCGGGCTCGAGGAGATCGATCCTGGCCGCGACGACGGCCTGCACGGTGTCGGGAACGACGAAGTCCGAAGGCAGCGCCGCCAAGCGCCACAAGCCGTTCTGGCGATCGAGCAACTGCCGGTCGATCAGGGTCCCGAGGAGCTCCTCGACGAAGAACGGGTTCCCCTCCGCGCGTTGGACGACGACCTCGCGAAGCCCGGCCGGCAGGGTTCCGCCGAGCAGCTCGTCGAGCAGACGAACGGCGTCCTCCGGCGAGAGCGCTTCGACCTCCAACGTCGTGGCACGGACACGGGCGCCCCAGCCGGGTCGCTGCTCGAGCAGCTCCGGCCGCGCCGTCGCGATCAGAAGGAGGGGTCCATGCGTGTCGCGAACCAGCCGCTCCAGAAGATCGAGCAGCTGCTCCTCGCCCCAATGGATGTCCTCGATCAGCACGACGGTGGGTCGCTCGGCCACGATCTCCTCGAGGAACTCGACCCACGCGTCCTGGAAGCGATCGCGCGCGGCGAGGGGATGCAGACCGTGGGCGACATCGAGCCCGAGGGTCAGCCCCAAGATCTCGCGCGACCCGAGGCCCTCGAGCACCATTGCCGGCGGGTCGCTCTCGAAGATCCCGAGATGCTCCTTCAGCACCTCCGCCAGCGGCCAGTACGTGATGCCCTGCCCGTACGAAAGACACCGTCCGGTACGTCGCAGCGTCTTCGGCGAGCGTTCGCCGAGGCG
>JBBDMP010000185.1:0-13137 GCA_040878265.1 Gaiellales bacterium
CAATCGCTACGGCACGGCGACCCGAGTCGACCCGCGCTCGAACCGCGCCGTGGAGAAGCCGCTAGTCAACGGCCGCCTAATGGCTGTCGCGGTCGGCGAGGGATCGGTGTGGGCGTTCGAGACCCGCGTCGGCCAGCTCCTGCGCATCGACCCGCAGACGAACACGCTCGTCTCCATCTCGAGCAAGATCGTGCAGAGGGGGCCAGCCACATCCGACTACGCCGGAGTCGCGGTGGGCGCGGGCTCCGTGTGGGTCGTCAGCCCGGGCGAGGGGACAGTCCTGAGGATGAATCCGCGCTCGAACCGGCCGGTCGCGACCATCCGCGTCGGGGCTGGCCCGGTCGCGGTCGCGGTCGCCGACAGCACCGTTTGGGTGGCCAACTTGGATGACGGCACGGTTACGCGGATCGACGCGCGGACGAACCAGGTTGTCGGCAAGCCGGTATCCGTCGGAGGGCGACCCGTCGCTGTCGCGGTGGGCGGCGGAGCGGTCTGGGTCGCCAGCGGGACAGGGGGCGTCACCCGACTCGACCCGGAATCGGGCACCCCGGTGGGCGACCCGATCACCGTCCCAGGAAGGCTTCAGGGGCTCGCCTTCGGAGAAGGCGCCGCCTGGGCCGTAGATCAAGATGCCCCTGCGCTGACGCGCATCGAGCCATAGTCGAGGTGGAGAGAACTTACCGTTGCGCAAACCAGCCGGTCGCGGTCGCCTCGACATTGAGCCTTCCCTGAGACGCTTCGCAGAAGGTCGATTTAGTAAGGCAGCTTCGCAGAGCTCAAGGACTAAGCCGTCGATGCGCTTGGTGGCCCAAACGGCGAGTGAGGGAGCCGACTATCCCGCCCGCTCGGCGCTGCGGAGGCCCCGGAGCGCCCAGAGCGAGAAGGCGAACGCCAGCCCGAATGCGACCGCGAAGGCGAAGCCCACCTCGGTCGGGCTGCCGTCGAGCAGACCGCGGCCGGCCTCGAGCACGCGCGTCAAGGGGTTGACCGTGGCGAGGGAGTGGATCCAGCCCTCGAGCAGCGAAAGCGGCACGTAGACCGGCGCGAAGAAGAGCACGAGGAAGACAGGCATCTGCATGACCGGGCCGGCCTGCATCGTCCGCAGCCGCATCGCCACACCGCTCGCCCACAGGATGGCCGCCACATTCACGATCAGCGCGAGCGTGTACAGGCCGAAGAGGTCGACCGCGTCGCCGCCGACCTCCATTCCAGCGATCAATGCGACCACGGTGAGGACGACGGCCGAAACCAGCCAGCGCACGAGCGCCGCCCCGGCGTAACCGAGCACGATGCCGGTGCGATTCGGCGCCGCGAGCAGGAGCCGCCGCGCGAAACCGGTCTCGAAATCGCGTGCGATCCCAAACCCGGTGAAGACGCCGCCGAAGGCGGCCGACTGGAGCAGGACGAACACAAACTGGAAAGCCGTGTAGCCGGAGGGAAAGTCGAAGCCGGGCACGTCCTCGACCCGCGACAACCCACCGGCAAAAGCAACGAAGAAGAAGAGCGGGAAGACGAGCGAGGGGATGAGGAGCGACGGATTCGTGAAGACGTTGTGGAGCGTCCGCCATGCCACTCCTTCTGCCACTGCGAACGCCCTCACGAGCGCGCCAGCCTCGTCCGCAGGGACACTGCCGCAAGCGCGAGCGCGGCGACCATGATCGCACCCGCGATCCCGAAGCCGAGCGCGAGCGCCTCGCCGTCCCAGCCGGTGATGATCAGGCTGCGGACGCACTCGATCAGGTACGAGACCGGGTTCGCTGTCGCCGCCACCCGGAACCAGTCGATCTCGATCAGGTCGCGGGGCATGCTCATCGAGGAGATAAAGAGGAAGACGAAGAACACCGGGAAGAGGCCCTGCACAGCTTCGCTCGAGCCGGTCCGGAGCGCCGCGAACGCGCCCAGTGCACCGAAGCCGATCGCGACGACGACCGCGAAGGCGAGCAGGACGAGCGCGCCGAGCGGCCCGGACTCGAGGCGGACCCCGACGGCGAGCCCGACGCCGAGGTAGACGAGCGCCTGCACGAGCCCCATCGTCACGACGCCACCCAGCTGGCCTGCCAGGAGAGCGACGCCGCGCATCGGCGTCAGCGACAGCCGGTTGAGGAAGCCCGTCTGGATGTCTCGCCCGAGGTCGGTGCCCGCATTCATGGTCGCGAACAGCGCGCCCTGGATGAACGGGATCGCGAGCGCGAAGGCGACGTAAGAGTCGGTGGGGAAGCCGGGCAGGCGCGTGGCGGAGTCGAGCCCGCCGGCATTCACCGCGAGCAGCATCAGCGGGAAGACGAGAGGGAAGACGACGTTCGCCGGCTGGCGCAGCGTGCGAACGACTGAGCGCTCGGCGAGGAGTAGGACCTGATCGCCGAAGGCCTGGCTCACGCGGTCTCCGGGGCGAGCTCCCTGACCTCGGCCTCTGCTTCTTCGCCGGCGCCCTCGAGCGAGCGGCCGGTCTTGGCGAGAAAGACATCGTCGAGCGAGGGTTGGTGCAGCTGGAGGTGCTCCACCCTCAGGTTCTCGGCGTCGAGCGCGCGGACGATGTCTGCGAGATCCGTCTCGCCGGAGCGGAGCCTCACCGCAGCCCCCTGCGAGGATGCGCAGGGGTCGCCGAAGCGCATCAGGACGGCTGCGATCTGCTCCTCGTCGGACTCGTCCGCGGGCACGACCTCGACGGTCGGCCGGCCGATCTGTGCCTTCAGGGCGGTCGGCGTCCCTTCGGCGACGATGTGCCCGTGGTCGATGATCCCGATGCGGTCGGCCAGTGCGTCCGCCTCTTCGAGGTACTGCGTCGTGAGGAAGACCGTGACCCCCTCGCTCTTCGCCAGCCGCTCTACCTCCTCCCAGAGGGCCGTTCGGCTCTGGACGTCGAGGCCGGTCGTGGGCTCGTCGAGGAAGAGCACGCGCGGCCGATGCACGAGCGCGAGAGCGAGGTCGAGCCGGCGCTTCATGCCTCCGGAATAGCCCCGGACCTTGCGATCCGCCGCCTGGGTGAGGCCGACGCGCACGAGCAGCTCGTCGGCGCGCGGCCGGCGCTCCGCCCGCGGCAGCGCCTGGAGGGCCGCCTGGAGGCGCAGGTGCTCGCGGCCGGTCAGGAGCGGGTCGAGGGCGGCCTCCTGGAGCGCCGCGCCGATGACCGCGCGCACCTGGGGTCCTTCCTTGGCCACGTCGTAGCCGGCCACGCGCGCAGTGCCCGCCGTGGGCGGGAGCAGCGTCGTGAGAATGTGCACCGTGGTCGACTTGCCGGCCCCGTTCGGGCCGAGAAAGCCGTAGATCTCTCCGGGAGCGATCGCGAGGTCGATCCCGTCGACCGCACGCGGCCCCTTCTTGTACTGCATGACCAGACTCTGAGCTTCGATCGCGCGCTCGTTCACGCCGGTAGCCTAGCGGCGAATAATTGAAGCTGTCAAGCTTTGACCTTGCAGACTATCCATGCCCTCATGTATCATATCACGGTCGTGCCCACGGTTACCCGTTCGACGGAGACGGCGCGCGAGGCGTGGGAGCTCCTTTTCGAGCTCTCGCTCGCGAATCGGGCGCGTCTCATCGCTTCCCTCGAGGAGGTCGACCTCACGTTTCCGCAGGCCCATGCGCTCCGGCTGCTCGACCCCGACCGACCCCTCTCGATGAGCGAGATTGCCGAGCGCCTCGTCTGCGACGCCTCGAACGTGACCGGCATCGCCGACCGGCTCGAGGCGCGTGGCCTTGTCGAACGGCGTGCAGGCGACGACCGTCGGGTCAAGGCACTCGCGCTGACTCCCAAGGGCGTGGAAGTCCGGCGCCACGTGATCGAGAGCATGCGCCGGCCACCCGAGGCCATCGCAGCCCTTTCGCAGGCCGATCAGCGCGCCCTCCGCGACATTCTCAGGCGCGTCGTCGAGCTCTCCGGCCGCTAGTCCCACCGGACTCGGTCCGCCACGCCGGAGGTGGCGGGGTTCGGCCGGTTGGCGAGGACGGGGATGGCACAGTGGAGGGAACTTACCGTTGCGCAAACCAGCCGACGGTGAGGGCCGTGGCGCTAAGAATCACCTGAGCCACGTCGCCGAACGGGAGTTATCGGGCAATGCACGGTCCGTCGACTGAGCGAGGCTGGAGTTCTCCGCGATGAATTCCGGGATCTCGCAGCATCTCGGGTCAGGTCTTGCAATCGAACACCCTGTGGCAATGCAAGACCCTGGCCGTCTTGAAACGCTATTCGCGCCTACTCGACGCACGCGTCACGGAGGCCTCGCACCGCTTCGACCCCGCATCAACGATTCGGGGCCAGAGCAGTTGGCCCCCGCCGCGAAATCGCGGATGAAGGCGTAGCTGAGACCGTGACTGTCGGAGACCGGGCAGGTGGGCGAGGTGGGCCGACGCGGATCGCGTCCGCACGACGAACGGCGGCCTCTAAGCCGGTGGACTACCCCGCTTCTCCCGAATCTGGCGCGCCCGGTAGAAAAGGGCGAACGTGAAGGCCGGTACCAGAACAGCGGTGAGAGCGGTCGCTACGACCGGCTCCGCGTAGAGCCATACTGCGGCGACGGTGACGACTAGAGCCAGGCAAGCTGCTCCGAACTCGATCGCGATAAAGACGGGCGCCTCCTGGAGAGTCTTGATCGGGACGCCACGTCTAAGCTGGCGAAGGTTGTTGATTCCCACGACGACGACGACCAGAGCGATGAAGGTCATGAGGATGGCGAATGGCCACGGAACGCCTGAGGCCCACATCACTGCTAGCGCGACAACGCCTACGCCCGAGGCGGTCACAGCGGCAGCCGTTCTCGTACGAAACGTGGGATCAGGTCGCGGCATCATTCGCAAAAGGGGGGTCCACGGGGTTAGCAGTGGGCGTTCGCCGTTACGACCCCACCCGTCAACGATGCGCCGATCCCGCCGAGCGCAGCCATTGTCTTCACTGGGTAGCCGGTGGCAAGCCCGACGGATGTAAAAACGATGCTCGCTGAGGCAGTAGACACCGACGCGGCATCACCGCCGATCGCGGCTCCCGCAGCAGAGGCCGCAACGCTGCCCAGGGCAGCCAGCGTGGCACCGCGGGGCCCAGCCACCAGTCCCGCAATAGTGAACACGATGCCAGCCCCGGAGGTCGCGAGACCGCCTGTCCGTTGCTCGCAGGAGCCGCTCGAGCTCCGCGCCGTATCGAGCATCGCAAGACCAAGTGCACGCTGCTTCGAGTAGGTCATCTGGCCCGCCCGCCACATAGCCAACGTCTTCGCCGTGAGCGCACGCGTCGCGGGAGAGCCCCATCTGAATTGGGCCTCGGCTGCAGCGGCCGCTTCGCGTGCGTCAGATGCATAGGCGCCGCTCAAGTCGTAGACGTTTGCTGAGTCGCCACGGGCATAGTCGTAGGTGTTTAGCGAGCCGCCTTCAACCGGATCAGCGGCGTAGAACCGGCCTATCGCCGAGTCGTACGGGCGGGCACCCATCTCCACTAGTCCGGAGATCGAATCGACTTTCTTGTCCCAACGCCCGACGAATCGTTCTGAGGTCGCGTTCGCGGGCATCCCACCTGAGCGAAGTCCCCCGAACGGATCGAACGTGTACGCGCTATTCCTCGCGCCAGCGACGTCTGCCGTCGCAGCGACGTCGCCGTGACCGTTGTAGTAGAGGAAGCTCACGCTCGTTCCAGTCGCAGGTGCGCCTGTGTACTGGGCGAGGTCGCCGGCCGGTCCATCGACATCTGTAACAGTCAGCGTGCTCGCCCCATCGGTCTCAAACAAGCCCCCTAAGAGGTATCGCGTCGTCTGTGTGCCGGAAACGCGCTGGCGTCTAAATCCGAGCGGATCGAAGGCGTACGTGACCGTGTTTCCCCCGAACGTCCCGCCGGAGAGGCGGGCGCGGCCGTCCCAGGTGAGCGTGTCAGAGCCGCGCTGACTCACTTGACCGTCAGACGAATAGACGTACGAGTTCGTCTGTCCGCCGGTCGCCACGTTCGTCAACTGGTCGAGGCCCGGAGTCTGCGCGGGGTCGTACGTGTACGTCGCGATAACTGAGGTCGAGCCGCACGATGCTCCCTCCCGGATCTCGGTTCGGTTGGAGTCGAGATCGAAGCCGTACTTCCGGCAAGTGCCATCCGGGAGTGTGAGCTCGGCGAGGCGGCCGAGGTTGTCGTAGCTCGAGTAGGTGGTCGTCTCCGATGTCAGTCCGCCCCCCGTCCTCGTCTCCTCGGTCTTTCGCCCCTCGACATCGTAGGCGTAGGCGAAGTCAACGATTGGGCTCCCCTGTGAGTCTGTGGGCACAGAGTTTGGGAGTGGATCAGAGAGCGTTCCGTGCCGGTTGTAGAGGGCGGTGAGCCGCCCGGCGGCGTTGTAGTCGGCCCAGCTGAACGTCGTGTTCGGGTACTGGACCGTCTTCAAGAGCGCACGCTTGTCGTACGTAAAGCTGTAGATGCGGCCGGCCGGATCCGTACCGCTCGTCTGCTTTCCTTCGGCGTCATAGGCATGCGAGGTGGTGTAGTTGGGGTTCGAGCTAAGCGCGCCCTTAGCGGCGACCCGTTCGATCAAGTTGCCCTCGGAGTCATAGGTAAGCCGGGCCTCGGCACCGAAGGAGTCAACTACGTTCTTGAGCCGCCCCGCCTCGTCATACTCATTCGTGAGTGTCCCTGCAGCGTTTGTGGCCGCCCGAAGCGCCCCGGCCGGGTCGTATGCATACGTCGTATCTTGTGACTCGCCAGGCGCGCGATCGGCGGTCAACCGCCCTTCGCCGCTGTACGTTCGGCACGTCGTCCCGGCGCCGTTCGTCGTCGCTATTGGCCGCCCGCCGGTGTCGTAGACCGTTGTCGTGGCGGCGATTCCGTTCCTGGTGACCGACTTGAGCAGGCCAGCCTGAGTGACGGCGGTCCCGCCGCCGCAGGCCGTCGGGGGGCCCGCGGTCTCCGTGAGGCCGTAGTACGCAAACGTGGTCGCATAGGTGAGGTTGGGCGAGCCTTGAAGGTCGCCTTGGGCGTCGATCGTCCGGCCCGCGTTCCCCTTCGGCATGACCTTTTGCGTCACTCGACCGAAGTCGTCGTAGGTGTAGCTCGTGATCACGTTTGTGCCGTCGGCGAGCTTGACAAGGGCATAGTCGACGCGGGCAGCCGCCGAATCCGCGACATGGGCGAAGTTGACTCGGCCCTCTGGCGAAACTACCGAGGTTCGGTTCATCCATGCAGGTCGAAGCGCCGAGGATGGGATGGTCTGGAGGGGAATGCTTGGGCTGCAGCCGCTGCATTGCCAGCGGAGCTGTACTTGCGCCGAGCCCGTCTTCTCGTAGTACTCGAGGACGAGTTTGTGCGTCCCGGCCGAGAGCGTGATCGGCTGCGAACTGATCGCCGTCGCGGTCTGGTCCTTCCAGTTATTGATCGCCTGGATTCCGTCAATCGTAAGGCGCGACCCTTCGTCGGAGTACGTCGACAGCGTGTATGACCCGGCCGTTTCGACGATCAAGTTGCCGACCCACCGCACCGAGAAGTAGTCGCTGATCCCCGGAAGTGCGGAAGGCGCCCCGGTTCCCCAGTTGAAGTCGACGGCTCCGTCGGTCTGGCGGGCCTTCGGCCGTCCGGCGAGGTTTACGTTGTCGTAATAGGCGGCTTGGAGCCCTTGGAGCGCGGCGCCCGGGGTGGATGACGTGCCTATCTGGGTCTCGTCGTAGCGGTAGCCTGTGACCGGCCGTGCCAACGGGCCCCCCGCGTCGGGATCAGGGCCGGTAACGGAGAGAGGAACGCCGGTTGCGTCGTCCCAGCTGTAATCGGTCGGGTTCCCGTCCTCGTCCTCCTTCCAGAGGAGCTGATCGCGGGCGCTGTAGCCGGCCATGGTGACGTTCCCGAGCTGGTCGACGACTTCGATCGGGTGGCCGAGGTTGTCGTAGTACGTCTTCACGACCTTGGGCGTCGGCTCTCCTTGCTGCCGGGGCGGCGTCACGGTCGTGAATCCATCCGCAGTGCGGATGGTGCCGAGCGGGAGTCCTGCATGGGCGGCACGCGTCGCCGTCGTCGACACTTGCCCCGGCGTGTAGGCGAAGCTCCAGGTCGAGGTCGAGGGCGTCTGCCCCGTGATCGGCCCCTCGCTCACGCTCGCGACCCTGCCCGAGCCGTCGTACGAGACCGTGACGGCGTGCGTGGCCTCGTAACCTGGACTCGCCCCGTTCGGGTTGAGGTCGTTCGCGTTCTGAAGCTTGTTCACGCGCGCGCTCGCGTCGTAGGAGACGGCGAAGAGATCGCGCGTGCCGTTGTTGACCCGGGCGAGCTTTCCGCTCGTTCCGCCCGAGCCGTCGCCGACGTAGCGCCACGTCACGTTGTCCGGGCCCCGGATGCAGACGATCGCGTCGGGACAAACGGAAGAGTCGAGGCTGTTCCAGGTGAACGTCAGGGAGCGGCCAGCGTCGTCGGTGATGGCGGTGATCTTGGTTGGATCCTGGGCCGAGAAGGTGTAGGTCAGCTCGCCGTTCCCGCGGCTTGCGTCAGCCGACTCGACCGCGGTCAGCGTCGCCGTCCCGCTCGCGCCGTCGGCGACACCGAAGCTGTAGATGAAAACGCCGTCGATGAGCGTCCAGGTCGCGTTGGCGTTCTTCGTAAGGACGCTGCCGTCGCCCGGCTCGGCGACATAAGTATTTGTCCGCCCGACGTGGGCGTAGAACGTCGCCCCGCCGTCCGAGGCGACGACCTCGACGGCGTCGGTCCGAGCTGCGCCCGTGAGGAGGTTGTGGTCGACGAGGCGCACCGGAGGCGCCGCTTTTCCGTCGCCGGCAACGAGCGTCCAGCCGGCGCCGAGGCCGCGGTTGCCCGTATCGAGCGAGTTGTACGCGAGCGAGGCCCCCATCGAGCCGAGCGCGGTTGGGTACGAGGGGCCGGGAAGCGAGAGCACGAGGTTGCCGGTGACGAGATTGACTGCAAGGGGACCGCGTTTCCACATCGCCCAGTAGTCGCGCATGCCGAGGAAGGGAAGTGAGACCGTGAAGCTTCGGCCCGAGCTCCAATTTCCGGTAGACGCACGCCAGCGCCAGTAGTAGGTCGAGCCGTTCTTGAGTTTCTCGACCGGCGGCGTATACGTATTCGTCGTCGGGAGCCAGCCCGAGTCGTCCACGATCTGGGTGAATCCGGAATCCGAGGCAATCTGGAACTGATAGTCCACCGTGCCCGAGACCGGCTCGGCGTAGAAGCCGGGTGTCGCCAGCTCGACTTGCGCGGCGTTGACGGGCGCATCGCCCTTCGGGCGCAGCGTGAGCGTGGCCCCGCCCGTTTTCGTCTTGTCTGGATCGAGGAAGATCGTGTACGTGCCATCGACGGGAAACGTCGCGAGCGCGAGGTCGGCACCGTTTGTGCCCACGAACGTCGGCGAGAGCAGGTTCGACCCGTCGGGCTTCCGAACCGAGACGAGCATGCTGCAGCAACTCGAGCCCGCGACGGTGACGTTCGTGAGGGCGAGTGCGAGGTTCTGACCGCTGGCGCCGCTGAACGTCACGCGGCCGTTCTGGCCGATGCGCGACATCGACACGCTCGTCGATGTCCCCCCGGTCGTGATCGTCCCGGTCGCGTCTTCCGAGAGCGTGAGCGTGGCTGAGCCCGTCTTTGTCTTGTCCGGGTCGATGAAGATTGTGTACGTGCCGCTTACCGGCAGGGTTACGAGGTCGAGCTCGCTCCCGCTCGGGCCGATCCAGTCGGCGTTTTGCAACGTCGATCCGTCCGGTTTCAGCACCGAGACAATCGCCGTGCAGCATCCCGACGTGCCGATGGTCACGTTGCTCCCGCCGAGACCGAGATTCTGCCCGGCCGTACCGCTGAACGTGACCCGGCCGTTCTGGCCGATGCGCGACATCGTTACGCTCGTTGACGAGCCCCCGACCGTGATCGAGCCAGTGACGTCCTCCGAGAGCGTGAGCGTGACCGAGCCAGTGTTCGAGCTGTACGGGTCGATGACGATCGTGTACGTGCCATCGACGGGCAGGGTGGGCAGGTCCATCTCGGATCCACTCGTCCCGAACCACATCGCTGGCCAGACGAGGTTCGAGCCGTCCGGTTTCCGCACCCAGGCCTGGGCGCTCGTCGAACTCGACGTTCCGATCGTGACGTCGCTGAGGCCGAGCCCGAGGTTCTGGCCGGTGGTCCCAGAGAATGTGATGTAGCCCACATCGCCCGAGTTGGTCAGCGTCACGGTGGCCGAGTCGCCACCGATCGTGATGCTTGTGTTTACGTCGGCGGCGCTTGCGGGCCCGCTCGAACCGACCAGCGCAAGGACCAAAGCGGCGACGAGGCTGAGCCCGAGAAAGCGCCGCGGGGAGGCATTTGGAACCGTCTCCGCACCGCACCAACGCGAAAACAACGCATGCGCTCCCCTAGGGCCTGAAGCCCGCATCCTCGCCTCCCAGTTCGTCGTCTCGAGTCTTCGAGGGGCTGGGCCGCAGGCAGAACCCCGCGGTGCGACGACTACTTCATCTGCCGCCTCCTGTCAAGGGCGATCACGCCTATTGGCGGCTCTTAACGGCCGGCCAGGTCTCCCGGCCGTGCGTCGGGGGAGCGAACGAAGCCGAACAATATTTCCTTAGCGGGTCGTTAGCTCGCCGGATACGCTCGGCGCCGAATGTCTGGCGATGCTCCTCACGATCCACAAGCGTCCCTCCGTGTAGCGATGCGTCAGCGAGATGATTTGCTCGACAAGCATCGTCGCTAATCCCCGACAGCGCCAAACAACCTCCCCTCGACTCTCCCTGGCCAGACGCTTGACACCCACGCCTCTGATTGGACCTTTTCGTTCCTCCTGCACGATCACATCCGCACCGTCTTGAAGCCGTTACAAACCCGCCCACCCGCCGGCACCGCACCACCCACACGCCTATGTTGTGTGTGGGTGGTGCGGGGCAAATCAGCGACGAAGTCGCTGCATTTAGGCGGGTGGGCGGGTTCGAATCCTGCGGAGCGCCTCGCAGAGGAAACCGTGGATACAACTGCCAAGAGCGTTTGCAAACGAGGCAACCGCGTGCGGAGGAATCCCGGTTGCCGGCGCCAGCCAGGCTCGAACGAGCCGGGGCAACTCGTCCCCGTCGCAGGTGGGCTATCCGGGTTGCGAGAACGCGGCGGCGGGCTAGGGTGAGAATGATGGGACCTTTCGGCTTCGACCCCATTGGGTTCGGCCTCTTACTGATCGCCGTGGGGCTAGTGCTGCTGGTACACGGTGAGGCTCGACGGCGACACCCGGCCGTCCCATCGCGGCGATGGTTTGTCGCGACGCCTCGGCGTTTCCTGTTCGCGTCCCTGAACTTCTCCGGTCTGCCACTGCCTGCGTGGGCAAAGGAGCGCCCCGATGTCTTTCTCGAACTCTTCTACGGCGCGGGCTTGGTCGTTGCGGGCGTAGGCGGAATCCTGTTCTTTCCGCGGTAACTGAGCAGGCGTATTTGGGAGGCCGCAAGAGCGGGCACGCTTGCCGGAATCGCGGCGCCGCTCGCCACCGGCCGTACCGAGATGCTCCCTTTTCACGCCTTTCTCTTCCGTCGAGCCGCGAATCCAACGCCCAATAGTCATCGAGCTTCCGCATGAGGAGAGACACGACGCGGTAGCCCTCCTTACCGACCTGCTCCTCGAGGCCGTGGCCGAAAGAGCCACTGGCGCGTCGTCGACCGCCTCTGCTTCGATGGACGAGAGCGAAGAGCCGTGATCCGCGTCTGCCTCTACACCCGCATCTCGACCGACGAGGAGAACCAGCCCACCTCGCTTTCGACCCAGCGGGAGCGCCTCGAAGCCTTCTGTAAGGCGCAGGACGAGTGGCGCATCGTCGCCCACGAACAGGACCGCTCCACGGGCACGAAGCTCGACCGCCCGGGGCTGCAGCGCGCGCTTGAGCGCGCCCGTGCCGGCAAGGTCGACCTCCTCCTCGTCTACCGGGTCGACCGCCTCTCGCGGAAGGTGCGCCAGCTCGCGCAGCTCGCGGACGAGCTCGACCGCGCCGGCGTCGTCCTCCGCTCGGCCACCGAGCCCTTCGACACCGGCTCGCCTGCGGGGCGCATGATGCTGCAGATGCTCGCCGTCTTCGCCGAGTTCGAGCACGCCACGATCGTCGAGCGGATCACGGCCGGGATCGAGCGGCGGGCGAAGGAGGGCTACTGGTACGGGGGCCGGCCGCCCTTTGGCTATGCCCTTTCCCCCGACCGCGGCATCGTCCCCGACCCGCTCAAGGCCGAGGTCGTGCGGCGGATCTTCCGCCTCTACGTCCGCGAGCGCCTGGGGACGCGCGCGATCGCCGACAAGCTGTCACGCGAGCGCGCGCCCGCGCCCGCGGCCGGCTGGTCGCACCCGGCCGTGCACTGGATCCTCACCAATCCCACCTACCTGGGGATGATCCGCTGGCGCGAGGAGGCCTTCCCCGGCCGCCACGAGCCCATCGTCGAACGCGAGCTTTACGAGCGGGCCCAGCGCATCCTCAGGGAGCGGGGCGAGGACGTCTCGCGGAGGCGCGGCAACCCCTCCGACTTCCTTCTCTCCGGCGTCGTCCGCTGCGGGCGCTGCGGCCGCGCCTACGTTGGCATGTCCGCGAGGGGAAATGGCGGCCTGTATCACTACTACGCCTGTACCGGGCGGCAGAAGTACGGCCCCACGGTCTGCGAGGGCGAACGCCTGCGCCGCGACCACCTCGAGCAGGCCGTCATCGCCCAGTTAGTTGCCCTCTACCGCGAGGGCGAGCTCGTCCGCGCCGCAGTGACGAAGGCAGCGGAGGAGGCGAAGCGGCGCCGGCCGAAGCTCGACGAGCAGCTCGCCGCCGTCAGAACCGAGATCGCGAAACTCGAGCGCGCACGCGTCCGCTACTTCGACGCCTTCGAGGCGGGGACGCTCTCGCCCGAACGGTGCGAGGAGCGCGTTAGCGACCTGGAGACGCGCCTGGCCGACCTCCGGGCCCAGGAGTCGGAACTCAGCCTCGAAGACGTGCAGGAGGCCGGGGGCGCAGTCTCGGAGGCCGACCTCGCCGCCGTCGCCGACCGCCTCGAAGAGGTCCTGACCGAGGGCCAGCCACAGAAGACGAAGGCGCTCCTGCGCCTCCTGATCAAAGAGCTCAAGGTGAACGGGAAGTCGGAGATCCTGCCCACCTACCGGGTCGTCACGCCCGCGGTTTGCGCAACGTCCGGTTCAGTGGAGGCGGCGGGAATCGAACCCGCGTCCGCAGTCGCACCGAGAAGAACGTCTAC
>JBBDMP010000186.1:0-13041 GCA_040878265.1 Gaiellales bacterium
GGAAGAAGGAGTGCCAGTCGTCAGGGCCGCCGATCGGCTGGATGACGAGGACGACTCGGTCCGGGATCTCGATCGGCGCGCAGAAGGCACGCGGAGACTTCGTCGGGCGCGCCTCAAGGTCGAGCTCGACGTTCTTCTGCGCGCGCAGGTCGATCCCGAGCCCGCCGAGGGTTGCTTCGAGCGCGGGCACCATGCGGCCGGCTGGAAACCCCGGGTCCCAATCGGAGGCCCGGAAGAGGCGAGGCACGTCCCAGCGCTCGGCCTCCTCGAGCGAGACGCCGACCCTGCTGCGAAACAGGCGATCGAGGGCGTGTACGTACAGCTCCTCCGTCTCTGCGAGAAACCGCTCGCACTGGCCGGCGAGGTCCTCCAGCGGAAAGCCAAAGCGCACGTAGAGGTCCCGGTAGGTCGAGGCTCCGAGCGCCTGCGCGGCCGCCCGACGGATCTCGTCGATCGCCACGTATTTGGGATTGAGATGCTCCTCGGTCAACTCGCGGCGAACCCGGTCGAGCCGCTCGCGCGTTCCCCGGTCGGGCTCGTTGGCCATGGCCGACCGGAGCATGCGGAAGGGGATGTCCTTGCCGTCGACGGATACGGTGAGCGATGCCTCCAGCGCTGCGATCGCCTCGGTCTCCTCCCGTGCCAGCTCGCCGATGTGCACCTCGCAGGCGAAGCGCCAGAGCTCGACGACCCCGCGGTCGCCGTGCGCCGCCGCCTCGCCGAGGCGCAGGCACGCATCCAGCGTCGTCAGCTCGGCATGCCGCTCGTAGATCGGGGCGAGGTCGAAGGTCTCTTTCAGCCCCGCGAAGTGGAGGTAGTACTCCTCGTCGAGCGCGGCGATGAACCGGTCGGCTCCCTCCCGGTACGCGTCGAGCTCCCTCTGAGCCGCCGGGGCCGTGGCCATCGGCGGCTTAGGATACTGACCGTGCAGGAGATCGAAGTCCGGACGGAGCGCAAGACCCAGCTCGTGAACATCACCGAGGAGGTCCGCGATGCGCTCGATGAGGGCGACGGCGGCTCGGCCGCCCTCGTCTACGTTCCCCACACCACCGCCGGGGTCACGATCAACGAGAACATCGACCCGGCGCTCACGGAAGACTTCGAGGAGGCCTTCGAGCGGATCGTCGCAGAGGACTGGCGCTGGCGCCACGACGACGCCGACGGGCCGAACGCGCCCTCCCACGTCCGCGCCTCGCTCGTGAGCCCCCAGGTGCTGATCCCGCTCGAGGGCGGCGATTTAGCTCTTGGGCGCTACCAGGCCGTCTTCTTCTGCGAGTTCGACGGCCCGCGCAGCCGCAAGGTGTACGTCACGACCCTTCGGTAGCCGTGGCCGCGCCGATCCGCCCAGGAGAGGAGCTCGAGCTCCACGTCGATTCCCTCGCGTACGGCGGGAACGGGGTCGCGCGCCTGAACGGGTTTGTCGTCTTCGTCCGCCGCGGGCTGCCCGGCGACACGGTGCGGGCGCGCGTGACGAAGGTGAAGCGAAACCATGCCGAGGCTTCCGTCCTCGAGGTGGTCGAGCAGGGCGCGCCGCGTGTGGAGGCGCCCTGCGAGCACTATCCGGCCTGCGGCGGCTGCCGCTTCCAGGATCTCGCGTATGAGGCGCAGCTGGAAGCGAAAGCGAGCCAGGTGGCCGACGCCGTGCGGCGGATCGGCGGCCTCGCCGACATCGAGCTCGAGCCGGCGGTGCCGGCGGAGTCCATCTTCCATTACCGGAACAAGCTCGAGTACTCCTTCACCGCTGACGACGACGGCGTTGGCCTCGGCTTCCACCGCGCTGGGCGCTGGGACCAGGTCCTCGACATCGACAAGTGCTGGCTGACGACCGACCTCGGGAACGCGATCCGAAACGGCGTGAAGGAGTGGGCGCACGCCGAAGGGCTGGCGCCTTACGACCAGGAAGCACAGACCGGCTACTTGCGCCACCTCGTCGTCCGGGAAGGGCGAAACACAGCCCAGGCGCTCGTCCAGCTCGTGACCGCCCCGGGCCAGCTGAGCGAGGCGAGCTTCGTCGAGGCGGTGAGGCGCTTCCCCGAAGTCCGCTCCGTCCACTGGTCCATCAACGACACGCCGGCGGAGATCACGAATCTGCCTACGAAGCTCCTCTGGGGGGACGAGGCCATCGAGGAGGAGATCCTCGGGTTGCGCTTCCGGGTGCGCCCAAACGCCTTCCTGCAGACGAACACGGCCATGTGCGCGGTGCTCTACCGGCTCGCGGGCGAGTACGCCGGCCTCACCGGGGAGGAGACCCTGTACGACCTCTACTGCGGCACGGGCACGATCGGTCTCTCCCTCGCACGGTCCGCGCTCACCGTGTGGGGAATCGAGTCCTCCGAGGAGTCCGTCGCGTGCGCCGTCGAGAACGCCGAGCTGAACAGGATCGCCAACGCCGCGTTCTTCGCGGGCGACGTGGCGAAGGATCTCGATGAGCTACGTGGCCGCGCAGGACCTCCCGACGTCGTCGTCGTCGACCCGCCGCGGGCCGGGCTCGCCGGCAAGGCGTTGCGTGCGGTCGGCTCCCTCGAAGCGAAGCGGCTCGTGTACGTCTCCTGCAACCCGACGACGCTCGCGGGCAACGCGAAGGAGCTGGTCGGGGAGTTCGGCTACCGGCTCGAGCGCGTGCGGCCGGTGGACATGTTCCCGCACACGCCGCACGTCGAGAGCGTCGCGCTCTTCACTCGCGCTTCGTCCTGAGCTCGCGCCACAGCAGGTCGGCGTTGACGAGCGCGAAGGACGCGGAGAGCAGCGGGAGCGCGGGGAGCCCCGACTCCTCCGACCACACGGCCAGGGCGAGAGTGGCCCCGAAGGAGAGCGTCATCGCCAGCCACGTGGGAACCACCCTGAGCCCGAAGCGGGCGGCCGCGCCGAGGAAGAGCGAGAAGAAGAGAACGTCGGGGAGGCCGAGCTGGGCCGAGTTGGGATCGCCGGGAGTTGGGAAGGCGATCGAGAGGGCGCTGAAGACCTCCGGCTGCTGCTCGACGATCACCTTCGTCGGCCCGCGGAAGACCGAGACGATGTCCACGGGGATGATGAGCACGGCGACGAGCAGGACCCAGGCGACCGACTCGAAGAAAGCGAGGAACCACCAGCCCGCGGCGACGACGGCGGCCATCTTCGTGAAGTTGGCCGCGACCTCGAGGCCGACGACGTCGAACAGAGCCGCCGCCGCGCCCAGCGTGACCGCAGCTGCCGCGAGTGGGCGAGGCCCCGCGTCGCGCGCAGGGAGCGCCAGCCACACGAGCAGGAACGCCGCGGGGATGAGAACGAGGGCGAGGAAGGCGACGTCGCCCCAGTCCGAGAGGCCCGGCAGCTCCTCAGCGACGGCGTAGTAGGCGGCGAGCGCCGCAAGAAGGCTTAGTACGGCGGCTGCTCGGACCACCAGGGCCCGATCGCCTTGAACGCGTCCCAGAAGGCCCGCTTCGGCGCCGGTTCGTCCAGCGCGCTCTCGATGTCCGGCACGGAGAGCGCCTCGATCGTCGGCGTGAACCGCTGGATCGTCCCGGTCTCGCTCTCGACGACTGAGGAAAGAGGAAAGTGAAGGGCGTTCAGGCACCGCAACGCATCTTGACCCATGACCACGATGAGCTTGGGCTGGACGACGTGCACCTCCCGCGCGAGCCAGGGGAGCGCCTCCTCCTCGTCGCCCCCGGCAAATTTGAGGCAGTTCGTCCCGTAGATCGCCATGGGATCGACGTGCAGGCGCTGGAGGGACTTGAGGATCGCCTGCCCCGTCCGGCCGAAGAAGGCGACGCCTTCGTGCACCTCCGCCGTCTGGGGGGCGTACTTGAGCAGGAAGAGGTCTGCGAGGGGATGGCCCGAGCCGACGACCGGGGCCCGGTCCGCGCCGGCTGCCTGGGCGATCTCGCGGCCGAGGTCGTTGACCTCGGCGATCGCTTTCTTCAGGTAGCGCTCGGAGATGTCGTCGGTCGAAGCGGGCAAGGGGGGCCGTGAGGTGAGTTCGGGTCGGCGCGGGCTCTTCCTACTAGACCGCTGTCTTGCGACGCTCGCGCGCCTTCGCCATCCACTTGAGCCCCTGCAGGTAGACGAGCGACTTCGGCCGGCGCACGACCTCCGCGGAACGAAGGCTGATGAGGAACTCCGCAGGGGTCTCGAAGGCCCGCATCCGCACGAGCCCAGTGCCGACTCCCTGCAGGACGTGCGCGTCGGATCCTGCCCCGGCGGTCAGGTTGTACTTGCGGGCGAAGCGAAGCGCCTCGTCGTTGAAGCTCTCGAAGAGGAGGCGGGCGTTGTAGACCTCGAGCACGTCGATCTCCGCGAGGTGCCGGTGGAGCGTGGAGGAGTCCGGGATCGTGTGCAGCCGGTCGAACGGGTGCGGGAGGTAGACGACGCCTCCCTGGTCTCGGATCGCGGCGATCGTCTCGCCCATCGAGAGGCCCGGCGGGATGTGGCTTTCCAGGAAGAGCCCGATCACCTCCCCGGAAGTGGTCTTCATCTCCTCCCCGGGGATGACGACGAGGTCGCGCCCCCGGGCGAGCCGAACCGCTTCCTCGGCCCCGGTGAAGACGTTGTGGTCCGTGATCGCGATCGCGCCCAGGCCTTGCTGCTCGGCGTGGTCGAGGAGCTCCTGCACCGGCACGGAGCAATCCCACGAGTGCTCGGTGTGCAGGTGCAAGTCGCAGAGGACGAAGGGCCGGTCTGCGAGCGGAGCGGTACGCGTCGGAAGGCGCCGCCTCCGCGTCACATCGGCGTAAAGCCGCTCGAGCCGGTCGCCGAGGACGTGGAAGCTCTGACGCTCGGCTTCCCGGCGAGCCTTGCCCGCAAGGGTCCTGCGCCAGGGGCCGTCCTCGGCGAGCCGGGCCAGGGCGGCCGTGACGAGCTCGGGCTGCTCGTCCGCACCGGCCGGGGCGACGACGGGCACTCCGGCCGCCTGCGCCTCGAGCGCGGGGCGCCCAGAGCTTCGCACCGCGGGCACGAAGCCGGCCGCGCCCGCCAGCTCGGCGGCTCGGGCGCGTGCGTCGAGCACCGTTCGCACGGTCACGCGGTCGCGCAGGGCTCGCGGGACGTAGGGGCGGCCGCTGAGCGGGCGCGTTCGCAGGATGAGAAGTTGCCAGCCCGGCAGGTCGGCAAGCGCGCGTAGCGCGGCACGAGTGCGGAGGCTTTCATCGGCCCGCCACTCGACCACGAAGCGGTCGCGCGCCTCTCCCGGCTGGAAGAGCTCGGTGTCCACGCCAAGCGGGAGGAGCGAGTACGCGCCGGGGAAACGCTCCCTGGCGGCCTCCAGGGCCGGCCCGCCGACCGCGGTCAGCGCGTCGGTCCGAGCGAGCAGCCGCTCGCGCTGCCGCTTCCCCGGCGGATAGAGCAGCCGTTCGGGGGAGTGGAAGGTCGCGGCGGCGAGGGCGTGCGCATCCCGGAGGGCAAGGTAGGGGAGGCTTGGAAGCCCAGGCTCGTGCGCGTGGACAAGGTCGAAGGAGTCGGCGGAGAGGGCGAGCTCGAGGTTGGCGCGGACGCCGAGGGGAACGCTGAGCCGGCTCCGGCGCGAGACGGGGACCGCCCGCCCGAGCGCGACGACGCCCTCGAGCGGCTCGCCGTCCCGGGTCAGGCGGCGCAAGGCCTTCCGCCCGGCTGCGAGCTCGGACGCCCGGTTCGACGGCGCGAGAATGACGACGTCGTACCCCCGCCGCCCGAGCTCTGCCGCCGCCCCTGCGACGTGCTCGTTGACCGGATGCGGCTGGGACCATGCAAACGGAGTGACCATGCAGACCCGAAGGCCCATGGGGGCCGATTCTAGTCCCCCCTTGAACGAAACCCGTTATCGCGCTAGCGTCGGGCAAAACCTCGGGAGAGGAGACAGACATGTGTGTACCTGAGACCTTTGAAGTCGTACAGAAGCGCGTGGAGGAGGAGGGGCTGCCGCACGTCGATCGCCGCACCCTGCTCCTCGGGGGCGCCGTGGCGGCGGCCGCGGCTGCGTTCCCAGGTGTCGCCGAGGCCCGGCGCATCCCGGCGAAGCGGGTCCGCGACCTGACTCACACCTTCCGAGCGGGTTTCCCGACCTTCGGGCCTCCGGAGCCCGCCCGCTCGCCCTATGCGAACTATGCGACCGAGGGCTTCTACAGCCAGACGTGGACCTTCCACGAGCACTCGGGGACGCACATGGACGCCCCCGGGCACTTCATCCCGACCGGGCGCCGAACCCCGCAGCTCCTGGCCAGGGAGCTCATCCGGCCGCTTGTCGTCGTGGACATCTCCGCCCGCGCGGCGACGAATCCCGACACGATGGTCACGGTCGACGACCTCCGCCGCTTCCAGCGAGGGCACGGCCGCATCCCGAACCGGTCGGTCGTCGCGATGAACTCGGGCTGGGACGCGAAGGTGATGGATCCGCTTGCGTTCAAGGGCGGGGCCGCGTACCCGAACTACCACTTCCCGGGCTGGTCCGAGGAAGCCGTGGACTGGCTGATTACCCGCCGCAACATCACCGGGATCGCAGTGGACACGATCAGCCTCGATCCGGGTAACTCGACGACGTTCCCGGTGCACCTCAAGCTGCTCGGGGCAGACCGCTACGGGCTCGAGAACGTCGCCAACCTGGGCAGGATCCCGGCCCGAGGTACGACGATCTTCGTCGGCGTCATCCCGTGGGAGGAAGGCTCCGGCGGCCCGCTGCGGGCGCTCGCAGTCTGGTAACGCGTTGAAAGCGCCTGCCGCTAACGGGTGGCAGGCGCTTTCGTCTTGCCCTTGCTCTTGGTGCGCGCGTTCTCGCGGATGAAGCGCTCGACCATGTCGTGCGCCCGGTCGTCCTCGATCTGCTTCGGGGGCGACTTCATCAGGTAGGCGCTGGGCCCCTCGAGGGCGCCCGACAAGCCGTTGTTGAGGGCGAGCTTCGCGAGCCGCACCGCGTCGATCACGATTCCGGCCGAGTTGGGGGAGTCCCAGACCTCGAGCTTCAGCTCGATGTTGAGCGGCGCATCGCCGAACGCGGAGCCCTCCATCCGGATGTAGGCCCACTTGCGGTCGGTCAGCCAGGGCACGTGGTCGGACGGGCCGACGTGCACGTTGCCCTCGCCGAGGTCGTAGTCGAGCATCGACGTGACCGCGTTCGTCTTCGAGATCTTCTTCGACTCGAGCCGCTCGCGCTCGAGCATGTTGAGGAAGTCCGAGTTGCCGCCCACGTTCAGCTGCATCGTCCGGTCAAGCCGGACGCCCCGCTGTCGGAAAAGCGTCGTCAGCATGCGGTGGGTGATCGTGGCGCCGACCTGCGACTTGATGTCGTCGCCGATGATCGGGAGGCCGCGCTCCTCGAACCGCTTCTGCCAGTAGGCCTCGCGCGAGATGAACACCGGCATGCAGTTCACCATCGCGCAGCCGGCGTTCAGGATCTGCTCTGTGTACCACTTCGCTGCCTCCTCCGACCCGACGGGGAGGTAGTTGACGACGACGTCGGTGCCCGTCTCCCGCAGGATGCCGACGACGTCGTCCGTGGGGCCGGGGGCCTTCTCGACGATCTCGGACACGTACTTGCCGAGGCCGTCGTGCGTCATGCCGCGCGAGACGGTGATGCCGGTCTTGGGCACCTTCGCGAACCGGTAGGTGTCGTTCGGATGCGCCCAGATCGCGTCCGCGAGATCCTTGCCGACCTTGTCGGTCGTCACGTCGAAGGCGGCGGTGAACTCGATGTCGCGGATGTGGTAGCCGCCCAGGTCGACGTGCATGAGCCCCGGGACGAAGGCTTCCGGATCCGCGTCCTTGTAGTACTCGACGCCCTGGAGGAGCGAGTTCGCGCAGTTCCCCACGCCGATGATCGCGACGCGCACCTTCTTGTCCGAGCGCGTCCTGCCGTTCTTCGAGCCATTCGTCTGTGCCATGACGTCCTTTCCTTGCAATTCCTGTGAGAGCGTGTCGACGACCAGGCGGTTCGTCGTGCTAGCAGCAGCGTCCGCGGCTTCCTTCAGCTTCCGCTTGAGCTCGGGCGGAACCCTGAGCAGCACGGCGCCGCTCGTGCCGGGGATCGTCCCCTTGCGGCCGCTCGGGCTGAAGGAGACGCCGAACTTCTTAGCGAGGAGCTCGACCGCGACGTCGTTCATCGTGCTGCCACGCCGGCCGACCTCGCGTGCAAGCGCTCGCTTGAGCGTGGCGGGCATGCGGACGAGAATGCTTGTTCTGCTAGCAGTCATCTAACTGCTAGCAGAGTATCAGGGCTGACGGAGTTGCGAGCGAACTGCTAGCACGCGCTGGGCGACGGTCAGCCAAGCGGTCGCGGTCAGGAGGGCGAGCGTCGCCGGGAGAACCAGCTCGTCGATCGGGGCCAGAGTCAGCCCGGCCGTGATGACGACGACGCGTTCCGCACGGCTGCCGATGCCGACGTCCCCCTTGAGCCCGAGCGCCTCGGCCCGCGCGCGCGTGTAACTGACGAGGAATGAGCCGGCCATTGCCGCGAAGGTGAGCGCCACTCCCCACTCGCTGCCGTCGCGCATGAGCACGAGGCCGATGGCCCCGAGCATGAACCCTTCGCCCACGCGGTCGACCGTCGAGTCGAGGAAGGCGCCGAACGGGCTCGCGAAGCTGCGGCGCCTGGCCAGCGCTCCGTCGAGGATGTCGAGGATGGAGCCCACGACGAATAACACAGCGCCCACGAGGAAAAGGCCCCAGCCGAGGTACTCGAAGTAGACGACGACCGAGCCGGCGATGCAGAGGCCGACGCCCGAGATCGTCAGCGCGTCGGGCGTCACGTTCGTCTGCTCGAGTTGCGAGATCGATCGGCCCGCGAGGCGGCGCGCCTCGTCCGTATAGGCCTGTTTCACGCGCGCGAGCTGCGCCATGGCGGGAAGCTTAGGAGCGGCGGCTGCGCGAGAGCGCCGCGGAGAGACGGTCGTCCGCCTGTCGTCCCTCAATCCACGCGAGCATCGTCGCGGCGAGCGCCGCGACGCCGACGCCTGCGGCAACGTCGAGCCAGAAGTGGTTCCCCGTCGCCATGACGGTGAACCAGACCCAGGTCGGCCAGAGCGTCCACGCAACCCGCGCCAAGCGAGAACGCACGAGCATCGCCATCGCGAAGCCGATGATGAGAGCGTCCGCCGCGTGGATCGACGGCATGGCTGCGTAGGGGTTCGAGGCAAGCTCGATGAAACCGCTCCCGTGGTTCACCGCACCCGACTGGGCGAGGGTGTCCACGAAGCCCTCCTCGGGGAAGAAGCGCGGTGGCGTCGTCGGCAAGAGGACGTAGCCGATCAGCGCGACCATGTTCGTGCCGAGGACCCAGTTGCGCACGCGCGGGAAGACCTCGTTGTGCCGGACGTAGATCCACAGAAGTGCGAGCCCGAGGACGACGAACTGGGCGAGCCAGTAGGTCCAGTTCATCGCCGCGAGCAGCGGGCCGCCCGACTCGATGATCACACGCTGGAGGTCGGCCTCCACGAGAGTGTGAAGAGAGCGCTCGGCGTCGATGACAAGCCTCCCGTTCTCGAAGGCTTCGAGGGGCCCCCGGTCGGCGAGCCCGCGCGCGACTTGGTAGGCCAGGACGAAACCGAACCAGAGCGCGAGCTGGAACAGGAAATCTCCCCAGCCGTGGGGGAGGAAACGACCGACCCGGAGGACCACTGTCCAATCCTAACGAGAAGGCGGCGCCGGGTCTTCCCCCGCGGGTCAGCCGCCGATGTAGGACATCTCGACCTTCGACCCGCCCGGCGTCGCCGCCGAACGGAGCTCCGAGTAGCGGTCGGTGCGGGCGGTCCAGACGCCCTCGATTCGCTCGCGGAGCTCCTCGTCGGAGGCGCCTGAGCGCAACGGCGCGCGCAGGTCGTGGCCGCTCACGGCAAACAGACACGTGTAGAGCCGGCCGTCCGCGGAGAGCCGGGCGCGCGTGCAGTCGCCGCAGAAGGGACGCGTGACGGAGGCGATGACGCCGATCTCGCCGGCGCCGTCTCGGAATCGGTAGCGCGTCGCGACCTCGCCCGGATACTCGGGCGGCACCGGCTCGAGCGGGAACTCGGCCCCGACGCGCTCGAGGATCTCCGCTGCGGGCACGACCTCGTCCAAACGCCAGCCGTTCGTCGAGCCGACGTCCATGTACTCGATGAAGCGAAGCACGTGGCCCGAGCCGCGGAAGTAGCGCACGAGGTCGAGCATTCCGTCTTCGTTGACGCCGCGCTTGAGGACGACGTTCACCTTCACGGGCGAGAGGCCGGCGGCCGCGGCCGCCTCGATCCCCGCGAGGACGCGCTCGACCGGAAAGTCGACGTCGTTCATCGCGCGGAAGACCTCGTCGTCGAGCGAGTCGAGGCTGACGGTGACACGCTCGAGCCCCGCTTGCCGAAGGGCTGAGGCCTTCTGCGCCAGGAGCGAGCCGTTCGTAGTCAGCGTCAGGTCGAGGTCGGGGATCGCGGCGAGCATTCCGACGAGGCGCTCGAGGTCACGGCGGATGAGCGGCTCGCCCCCGGTGAGCCTGATCTTCCGGACTCCCAGGCCGGCGAAGATCCCTGCTAGGCGCTGGACCTCCTCGAAGGTGAGGAGCTCTGCCCGCTCGAGAAAGCGGAACTCACGCCCGTAGACCTCCTTCGGCATGCAGTAGACGCAGCGGAAGTTGCACCGGTCGGTGACGGAGATCCGTAGGTCGCGGAGCGGGCGGCCGAGCGTGTCGCGCGTGCTCACAGGAAGAGCCTAGCGTCCGTGTCGTCTTATAGTCCCGGCCCCGTGCGAGCCCTCGTCGCGCTCGTCGCCGTCACCGCGGTCTGGGGCGTCACGTTCGTCCAGGTCAAGGACGCGATCGAGCTCTATCCGCTCTTCGCCTTCCTGGCCGTCCGCTTCGCGATCGCGACGGCGACGCTCGCCGTCCCGGCCCGCTCGCGCGTCCGCGGTCTCGGCCGTGAGGGCGTCGTCGCCGGGGTCGTGCTCGGGCTACTCGTCGCGGCGGCCTTCGGCCTGCAGACCGCGGGCTTGGAGCGCACGACGGTGTCGAGCACCGGCTTCATCACCGGCCTCTACGTCGTCCTCACGCCGCTCTTCGCCCTCCTTCTCTTCCGCCAGCGCATCGCTCTCGTCGTCTGGCTCGGGGTCGTGCTTGCGATCGCGGGCCTGGCGCTTCTCTCAGGGATAGATGCCGGCTCACCTACCGGGGACCTCCTCGTGCTCGCGAGTGCGGTCGCGACGGCGCTCCAGATCCTGATGGTCGAGCGCTACGCCACCCGCTTCGACGCGCTCGCGCTCACATTCGTGGAGATGGCCTCGTGCTGCGTCGGCTTTCTCGCCATCGCGCTCGCGCTGGGCGACCTCGGCGTTCCGCGCGGCTGGACCGTGTGGGGCGCCCTCCTCGTGACCGGGATCTTCTCGAGCGCGCTCGGCTACCTGATTCAGATCTGGGCCCAGCAGCGGATCAGCGCGACGCGGATCGCGCTCGTCTTCTCGCTCGAGGCCGTCTGGGCCGGCCTCTTTGGTTATCTCCTCGCGGGCGACCGGCTCGGTCTCGTCGGCTGGGGCGGCTGCGCCCTCATCCTCGCAGGCATCGTCGTCGCCGAGCCGGCCGCCGCCGAGGTGCTCCGGCGCCTGCCGAGCGCGACTCAGCGCCGCAGGGCGTAGGCGACGTTCACGAGAACGATGGCGAGGCAGACGGCGACCACTCCGGCGAGGCCGGCGGTTCCCCCTGCGATGCCGAGGAGCGGGATCGCGATTCCCAGCGAGCCGAGGGGGACGGCGAGGGCGGGGGGTCCGTGCTTCGCCGGTGCGGCCTTCAGGCGCTCCTCCAGGCGGCGCTCGACCTTCTCGACGAACGAGTCGAGCAACGCGTCCTCGTACTCGGGCCCGAGCTCGCGCCGAGCCTCGACGGCCAACTCGAGCTCGTCCTTCTTGATCAGGTCGCCCACTGCTGTGGGTTCTACGCTTTCGGGGGCATGCGAGCAAGGTCATGATCTGCTATAACGAGGCTTAGATTTTCTCAGCCAGGCAAGCCAGCAAAGCGGAGGACACCAGCAATCATGCCAAAGACCATCGGTATCGACCTCGGCACGACGAACTCGTGCATGGCCGTGCTCGAGGGCGGCGAGCCGACCGTCATCCCGAACGCCGAAGGCGGGCGGACGACCCCGTCCGTCGTCGCCTTCACGAAGGACGGCCAGCGGCTCGTCGGCGCCCCGGCCAAGCGTCAGCAGGTCACGAACCCGCAGAACACCGTCTTCTCGATCAAGCGATTCATGGGACGCAAGTACTCCGAGGTCTCGGAGGAGATGAAGATCGTCCCGTACGAGGTCGTCGCCGGCCCCAACGGCGACGCACGCGTGAAGGCGGGCGACAAGGAGTATGCGCCGCCGGAGATCGCGGCGATGATCCTCCAGAAGCTGAAGGCGGACGCCGAGGCCTACCTGGGCGAGCCCGTCACCGAAGCGGTCATCACGACGCCGGCCTACTTCAACAACGCGCAGCGCGAGGCGACGAAGGACGCGGGCAAGATCGCCGGCCTCAACGTCCTGCGGATCATCAACGAGCCGACCGCGGCCTCCCTCGCCTACGGGCTCGACAAGGAGCAGGACCAGACGATCCTCGTCTGGGACCTCGGGGGCGGCACCTTCGACGTCTCCATCCTCGACCTCGGGGAGGGCGTCTTCGAGGTGAAGGCGACCAACGGCGACAACCACCTCGGCGGCGACAACTTCGACAAGGCCGTCGTCGACTGGATGGTGGCCGAGTTCAAGCGCGAGCAGGGCATCGACCTCGCGCAGGACCGCATGGCCCTGCAGCGGCTCTACGAGGCGGGCGAGAAGGCGAAGATCGAGCTCTCGTCGACGATGTCGACGCAGATCAACCTGCCCTTCATCACGGCGACGCCCGAAGGGCCGAAGCACCTCGACCTCCAGCTGACCCGCGCGAAGCTCGAGGAGCTGACCGCGGACCTGCTCGAGCGCACGGTCGGCCCGACGAAGCAGTGCCTGACCGACGCGGGCATCGACCCGAGCGGCATCGACCACGTCGTCCTCGTTGGCGGCATGACGCGCATGCCCGCCGTGCAGGAGAAGGTCAAGGAGCTCATCGGCAAGGAGCCGCACAAGGGCGTCAACCCGGACGAGGTCGTCGCCGTCGGCGCGGCCATCCAGG
>JBBDMP010000187.1:0-12772 GCA_040878265.1 Gaiellales bacterium
AGATCGCCGATGCCGTGCTCGTCACGTCCGACAACCCGCGCAGCGAGGACCCGCTAGCGATCATCGAGGAGATCCTTCCGGGCTTGGACGGAAGGGCTGAGGTCGAGCCCGACCGGGCGCAGGCGATCGCGCGCGCGCTCGAGCTCGCCAGGGAAGGCGACGTGGTCGTGATCGCGGGTAAGGGCCATGAGCAGGGACAGGAGTTCCGCGACCGCACGATCCCCTTCGACGACCGCGAGGTTGCGCGCGAGGCGCTGCGCAAGCTCGGGGCGGCCGCATGATTGCTCTCTCGCTTACCGAGGTCCGAGAGCTCGTCGAGGGTGAGCTGAGGGGAGGGGCGGAAGAAATCACCGGCGTCACGATCGACTCGCGCCGCGTCGAGCCGGGCGACCTCTTCGTCGCGGTCGGCGCCGGGATGGAATATGTCGAGGACGCGCTGGCGAAGGGCGCCGCCGCGGCGCTTGTCCCCGACGACGCTTTCGCCGCCTTCGCGGCCCTGGGCGGGGCTGTGCGCGAGCGGAGCTCCGCGCGCGTCGTGGCGGTCACGGGCTCGACCGCGAAGACGTCGACGAAGGACATCCTCGGGGCGCTCTGCCGGCCGCACGCGCGCACCGTGGTTGCCGAGGGGAGCCAGAACAACGAGATCGGCCTGCCGCTCACGCTCTGCCGGCTGGAGCCCGACACGGAGGTCGCGATCGTCGAGATGGGCATGCGCGGGCTCGGCCAGATCGCGGAGCTTTGCGCAGTGGCCAAGCCCGATGTTGGGATCATCACGACCGTCGGCCCCGTCCACCTGGAGCTGCTCGGAACGGTCGAGCGCATCGCCCAGGCGAAGGCCGAGCTCATCGAAGCCCTGCCGCCGGGCGGTACCGCGGTCGTTCCGGCGGGGGAGAGCTACCTCGATCCCTACCTGGCCCGGGACGACATTCGCGTCGTCCGCTTCGGCGAGGGCGGCGACGTCGCCCTGACCTACTTCTCCAGCCGGGACGACAGCTCGCGGCTCAAGGTGGAAGCGTTCGGTCGGCCGCTGACGATCGAGTTCAGCTTCGCCGGCCGGCACAACGCGACGAATGCTCTCGCCGCGCTCGCCGCTTACGAGGCGCTCGGCTTGCCGCTCGGCAAGACACAGCGCGGCGCGCGCCAGGTGCAGCTCTCACGCTGGCGCGGCGAGGAGATCCCCCTCCCGGAAGGGGGCATCCTCATCAACGACTGCTACAACGCGAACCCGCTCTCGATGACCGCTGCGCTCGAGCATCTGGCCGAGCGGGCCGGCGAGCGGCGCCGGATCGCAGTCCTCGGAGACATGGCCGAGCTCGGGTCCGGGGCGGCCTCCTACCACCGTGAGATCGGCGCCGTCGCCTCGCGCGTCGGCGTCGACGCGCTCGTGGCCGTCGGGCCGTTCGCCCGCGCCTACCTCGAAGGCGCGCGCGGCATCCCCGTCATTCGCTGGGCCGCCACAGTCGAGGGAGGGCTCTCGGCGCTTCGCCAGGTGCTTCGTCCCGGCGACTGCGTCCTCGTGAAGGGCTCCCGGTCGATGGGCCTCGAGGCGATCGGCGAGGCTGTCGCCGTCGTCCCGGCCTCGCATTAGGGTCCGGCCGTGGTCGAAGTCCTCCTCGCGGGCGTCCTTTCCATGGTCATCTCGATCGTGGCGGGGCCGAAGTTCATCGAGTTCCTGCGCAAGAACGAGTTCGGCCAGCACGTACGCGAGGATGGCCCCCAAGGCCACGTGACGAAGCAGGGCACGCCGGCGATGGGCGGGCTCCTGATCATGATCGCGATGTCGATTCCGTTCCTCCTCTTCTCGAACCGCACGCTCGAGGCCCTCACGGCGTTCTTCGTCACCCTCGGCTGTGCGGCAGTCGGGTTCATCGACGACTGGACGAAGGTGTCGCGCCGTCGCTCACTCGGGCTCGCCGGGCGCTGGAAGCTCCTCTGGCTCGCCGGGATCACCGTCGTCGTCGCTCTCGTCGTCCGCGACGAGGGCTTCTCGACCGACGTCTACATCCCGCTCCTCGACTTCGACTTTCCGCTCTCCTACGCCTGGTACGGGTTCATCTTCATCATCATCGCGGGCGCCTCCAACGGCGTGAACCTGACCGACGGGATCGACGGGCTCGCGGCCGGGACGGCGACGATCGCCCTCCTCACCTACACGGCCATGAGCCTCGTGGCCGCGCTCACCGCGGTGCGGCTCGGCCAGCCCGCCGACCCCGAGAGCCTCGACCTCGCCATCCTCGGCGCCAGCCTGATCGGGGCCTCGATCGGGTTCCTCTGGTACAACGCCTTCCCGGCCCAGGTCTTCATGGGGGACACCGGTTCGATGGGGCTCGGCGGCGCGCTTGCTGCGTTCGCGATCATGACGAAGACCGAAGTCCTGCTCGTCCTCATCGGCGGCATCTTCCTCGTCGAGGCGCTTTCCGTGATCCTCCAGGTGTTGACGTTCAAGTGGCTCGGTAGGCGCATCCTCCTCATGGCTCCGCTCCACCACCACTTCGAGATGAAGGCCTGGTCGGAGACGCGGATCATGGTGCGCTTCTGGATCGCCACCGCCATCCTCTGCGCCTGCGGCTTCGTCCTCTACTACGCCTATTTTTCCCAGTTCGCCAAGCTCGCTTCCTAGCTCGCGTCCCTGGCCGGCGCGGCTCGCGCCGGGCGGAGCCCGGCTCCGCCGCCGCCTGACCGCGCCAGCGGCAGGATGCGGCGCTCGCGCCGCTTGGCCGTGCTAGCGATGCACTGTCCTGCGCGGCGCTCGCTTGCCTCCTTTGCCGGCGCGGCCCCAGGAACACGAGCGTGGAAGTGATCCCAGCGCGCAGGGTGCTCGTCCTAGGTCTCGCGCGCTCGGGCGAGGCTGCGGCGCTGGCGTTGTCCGCGCACGGCGTTGAGGTCGTCGGCGTCGATAGCCGCGCGGATCTGGACGTGGGCAGGCTTCGCTCGCAGGGCGTCGAAGTGCACCTCGGGGCGGACGACCCTCTTTTCTTGGACCGCGTGGACGTGCTCGTAAAAAGCCCGGGAGTGCCGAGCGAGGCGAACCTCGTGGCCGCCGCGCGCGAGCGTGGCGTCACCGTGTGGAGCGAGGTCGAGCTCGGTGCCCGCCTGCTGCCGAACCCGATCCTCGGCGTTACCGGGACGAACGGGAAGACGACGACGACCGAGCTCCTGGGGGCGATCTTCGAAGCCGCCGGGCGACCGGTAGCGGTGGCCGGGAACGTCGGCCGGCCGCTCACGGGCCTGGCCGGGGCGCTGGCCGAGGATGCCTGGGTGGTGTGCGAGCTCTCGAGCTTCCAGCTCGAGGACATTCACGACTTCCGGCCGGACATCGCGATCCTGCTCAACCTGACGCCGGACCACCTCGACCGGCACGGCACGTTCGAGCGCTACCGCGAGATGAAGCTCCGCGTCTTCGAGAACCAACAGGCTGAAGACGTCGCCGTCGTGCCGCGCGGCTTCCCTTCGGTTCCGGGGGCTGCGCGCCGCGCCGAGTTCGCGACCGACGACGAGCTGCCGGCCGAGCCGTCGATCCTCGGGCAGCACAACCGGGAGAACGCCGCCGCCGCAACCGCCGCCGCGCGCGCTGCCGGTATCGCCGACGATGCGATCGCAGAGGGACTGCGCACTTTCCAAGGCGTGCCGCACCGCCTCGAGCTCGTACGCGAGGTCGACGGAGTCCGCTTCGTCAACGACTCCAAGGCGACGAACCCGGAGGCGGCCGCGCAGGGGCTGACCGCGTACCCGCCGGGGCTCCGCCTCATCCTCGGCGGGAGCCTCAAGGGAACGCCCTTCGCAGGGCTCGCGCGCGCGGCCGGGAAGCGCGGCGTCGCGCGCGCCTACCTCATCGGCGAGGCCGCAGACGAGCTCGCCGAGGCGCTGGCGAAAGAAGGCGTGCGCTTCACGCACTCACGCGAGCTCGAGGCCGCCGTCCGCGACGCCTTCGCAGACGCCGAGCCCGGGGAGGTCGTGCTCCTCTCGCCAGCCTGCGCGAGCTACGACCAGTTCGAGAGCTTCGAGGAGCGGGGCGCCCGCTTCCGCGAGCTCGTGGAGGCGCTGTGAAAGGCCGAAATCACCTCGAGTACCACCTACTCCTTCTGGTCACGTTGGGCCTCGTCGCTTTCGGGCTCGTCATGGTCTACAGCGCGAGCTCCGCGCGGGCGATGCTCGCCGCGGGCGACCCCGCCTACTACCTGAAGCGGCAGGCGCTCTACGCCGTGGTCGGCCTCGTCCTGCTCGCATTCCTCTCGCGCATCGACTTCCGTGCGCTCCGCGTCGCCGCCGGGCCTCTGCTGGGCGCGAGCTTCGTCCTCCTCCTCGCAGTGCTCGTGCTCGGGACCGCGGTGAACGGCGCGCGGCGCTGGCTCTCCGTCGGGGTGCTGGACTTCCAGCCCTCCGAGCTGGCCAAGCTCGCGCTTGCGCTCTGGGTGGCCGCCTACCTCGCGCGGAGGCCGGCGCCGCAGTCAGTCGGCGAGCTGGCCCGCCCGATCGGGCTCGTTGTCGGCGGCGCGTGCCTGCTCGTGCTCGTGGAGCCTGACCTCGGCACGGCGATCGCGATCGCAATCATGGCCACCGCCATTCTCGTCGTCTCCGGCACGCCGCTCCGGGTTCTCGCCGGCGCAGGCGCTGTCGGGTTCTTCGTCGTCCTGGTCGCCATCTGGATGGAGCCCTACCGCCGCGCCCGTATCTTCAGCTTCCTCGATCCCTGGCAGGACCCGGAGGGCGCCGGCTTCCAATCCGTTCAGGCCATGATCGCGCTCGGGTCGGGAGGGATCTTCGGCGTCGGCCTGGGGGAGAGCGTGCAGAAGATCTACTACCTGCCCGAGGCTTCGACAGACATGATCTTCGCCATCGTCGGGGAGGAGCTCGGACTGCTCGGGGCGACGGGGGTGATCGCGGCCTTCGCCGTGTTCGGCTGGGCCGGCTTCAACATCGCGCTCCGCTGCAAAGACCCGTTCGGCAAGCGCCTCGCGGCCGGCCTCACGGCTCTCGTCTGCGGGCAGGCGGCCGTGAACGTCTGCGCGGTGCTCGGGCTCGCTCCGCTGACCGGAATTCCGCTTCCCTTCGTCTCGTACGGCGGCTCGAGCCTCGTCATCGGGCTCGCCTCCGTGGGGATCCTCCTTAACATCGCCGTCAACCATGCCGCCGCAGCAGAAGCTCAGGTGCCTGATCGCCGCCGGCGGCACGGCGGGGCACGTGCTGCCCGCGCTCGCGGTCGCGGAGGCCCTGAGCGCCCGCGGCGTCGCAGTCACGTTCGCGTCTAACGTCGATTCCCGCTTGGTGACGGCGGCGGGACTCGAGCTGGACGTCTTTCCGGTGGAAGGCTTTCCCCGCCGCCTCGGAATGCCTCTGGCGAGGGCGGTCGTCAAGGCGGGCACGTCGATCCCGGCCTGCGTCCGGATCCTTCGCCGGCGGCGGCCCGACGTCGTCCTGGGCGCGGGCGGGTACGTCGCAGGCCCGATGGTCCTGGCGGCAGGAATCCTCCGGATTCCCGCCGCATTGACCGAAGCAGACGCTCACCTCGGCTTGGCAAACCGCCTAGCCGCCCCGTTTGCCAAGCGCGTGTTTCTCGCCTTCCCGATCGACGGCCTCGACGGCCCGAAGTACCGGGTGGTCGGGCGGCCCATTCCGGCGAGCTCGCGGCCGGTTTCGCAGGGCGAGTCCCGCCGGCGGTTCGAGCTTCCGGCGGACGGGCCGGTCGTGCTCGTCTTCGGCGGCAGCCAGGGTGCGCGGCGCCTGAACGAGGCCGCCGTCGCTGCCTTCGGCGCCGAGGGGCCGGCCGTCCTCCACCTCTCCGGCGAGCGCGATTTCGCTGCCCTGGCGCCGCGCGTCGGCCGTCCCGACTACCGCCTCCTCGCCTTCACCGACGACTTCGGTGCTGCGCTCTCGGCGGTCGACCTGGTCGTAGCGCGAGCCGGCGGGTCGGTCTGGGAAGTTGGGGCGGCCGGGAAACCGGCGCTGCTGGTGCCGTATCCGCACGCGACTGCGAACCACCAGGAGAAGAACGCCCGCTACTTCGAGCGGGGCGGCGGCGCCGTCGTCGTCCCGGAGGCTGGGCTCGACCTGCCCCGCGAGGTCGGCGCGCTGCTGGCCGACAAGGACAGGCTCGCGGCGATGGGAGAGGCGATGGCACGTCTGGCCCGCCCAGACGCCGCCGAGGTGGTCGCAGAGGAGCTGATCGCCCTTGCAGCCCCTCGCGGGTAGGAGCTTCTGGATCGCCGGGATCGGCGGCGCCGGGATGAGCGGCTACGCGGTGCTCGCGAAAGCCTGGGGCGCAGAGGTCTCCGGGTGGGATCGCGTCGAGACGCCGTACCTCGAGCATGTCCGCGAAGCCGGGATCCCGGTCACCGTCGAGCCTGACCCACCGTCTCCGCCCGAAGGGGCCGAGGCCGTCGTCTCGACAGCCTTCGCCGGCCGCGTCCCAGGGAAGAGCCGCGCCGAGCTCCTCGCCGAGCTCGTTTCGCTCCAGGACGCGATCGTGGTCGCCGGTGTGCACGGGAAGACGACGACCGCGGCCATGATCGCGTTCGCGCTCGACCGGCTCGGGCACGACCCCTCGTTCCTCCTCGGGGGTGAGGTCGCCCAGCTCGGCGGCAACGCGCGGGCGGGGAGCGGCTGGCTCGTCGTCGAGGGAGACGAGTCCGACCGCACGGTCGCGGCGCTGCCCGCGAAGATCGCGGTCGTTACCAACGTCGACCTCGATCACCACACGACCTTCTCCTCCGCGGCCGAGATCGAGGAGCTCCTCGAAGGCTGGCTCGAGCGACAATCGGTCCCCGTGGTCATCCGCGGGCGCGAGCTGGGGCCCGCGGAAGTCGAGCTCGCCTTACCGGGAGAGCACAATCGCCGGAACGCGGCCTGCGCGCTCGCGGCGCTCGAGGCCGCCGGCGTCGCCCGGGCCGAGGCCGTCGCGGCGCTGGCCGAGTTCCGCGGCGTACGCCGACGCTTCGAGCTCCGGGGTGAGCGGGGCCGCGTACGTGTCTTCGACGACTACGCTCACCATCCCAGCGAGGTCGCTGCGACGCTCGCTGCCGCCCGCGAGCTCGCCGACGGGGGCCGCACGCTAGTCCTCTTCCAGCCCCACCTCTACTCGCGAACGCTCCACCTCGCGCACGAGCTTGCGGCGGCCCTCGCGACCGCAGATCTGGCGGCGGTCACGGACGTGTACCCGGCCCGGGAGGAACCGCTCGAAGGGGTCTCGGGCAAGCTCGTCGTGGACAGCCTCTGTGAGCTACGGCCCGGGATGCCGGTCGGCTGGACGCCGCGGGTCGAAGACGGCGCTCGGCTGCTGGCGGAACGAGCGCGGTCTGGAGACGTTCTGCTCACAGTGGGGGCCGGAAACGTCGAGTCGGCGATCCCTTTGATCCTCGAGAAGCTCCCAGCGTGATCCGAGAGTACGTCCCGCTCGCCAAGCACACGACGCTCGGTACCGGCGGGCCGGCGCGCCTGTTTGCGCAGCCGGAGTCGGTCGACGAGCTGGTCGAGCTGCTCGGACGGGCGAACGAGCAGGAAATCCCGGCGGCTCCGATCGGCCTCGGCTCGAATCTCCTCGTCGCCGACGAAGGCTTCCCCGGTCTGGCGCTCAAGCTCACCGGTGTCCTCAACGCGGTTGTCGTCCAGGACGGGCGCATGATCGCCGGCGGGGGGGTTCCTCTGGCCGTCTGCCTCCACCGAGCCCGGGCGAACAACCTCGGCGGCATCGAGTTCGTCTGCGCCATCCCCGGCACCGTGGGCGGGGCCGTATGGATGAACGCGGGCGCCTACGGGGGCGACATCGCCGGAGTCCTCGAGCGGGCCCACGTCACCGACGCGCACGGCGCGCGCTGGCTGACGCCCGAGGAGCTGGGGCTCAGGTATCGCCGCTCGGGCTTGCAGCAGGGCCAGGTCGTGGCCGCGGCCGAGTTCAAGCTCGAGCGCCGGCTCGAGGAAGAGATCAGGGAAACCGTCCGGGAGATGCAGAAGACACGGAAGGAGGCGCAGCCGACGAACAAGCGCACGTTCGGGAGCGTCTTCAAGAACCCGGAGCACGAGCTGTCTGCAGGCCGGATGCTCGAGGCGTGCGGGCTGAAGGGCTTTCGGCTCGGCGGGGCGCAGATCTCGCCGAAGCACGCGAACTTCATCGAGAACGCGGGCGGTGCGACCACGGCGGACGCGCTCGCGCTGATCGCAGAGGCCAGGCGGCGGGCCCTGGAGCAGTTCGGCGTCCGGCTCGAGCCGGAGGTCCAGCTCCTCGGGCCGATCGAGGTTCCGGCACTTCCCTCGCCCTCCTAAGTAGGACGCCGTGCGGGCGCGCCGAACTGTCCCGCGTGGGACTGACGCTGCCTTCCGGGCGCGTGGTCGGGGTCGCGGTGTGCGTGGCGGCCGGCCTCGCCCTGGCCTACCTTGCTGCCCGGCACACGCCCCTCTTCGCGGTCCACGAGCTCGAGGTGCGTGGAGCCCCGCCACGGGTCGAGCATGCGATCCGAGCCGAGCTCCAGCCGATGCTCGGCACGAGCCTCGTCGCGCTTGACGGCGGCGAGCTCGTCCACCGGCTCGAATCGCTCCCGGTCGTCAAGGCCGCGACGTACGACCGCGCTTTCCCGAACACGCTTCGGCTCGTCGTCCGCCCCGAGCGGCAGCTGGCCGTCGTCCGCTCGCGCGGCGGTGGCGCCTGGATCGTGTCCGAGGGCGGGCGCGTCCTGCGGCCTGCTCCCGTCCGCGCGCTCGCACGCCTTCCTCTCGTGACACTCGCGCCTGGAATAGTCCTCCGTCCGGGGGAGTCGCTCGGAAACCCGCCGACGCTCACCGCTCTTCGCGCCCTTGCGCTCGTGCCTAGACCGTTTCCCCTGCACGTCCGTTCCGCCCGCATGCAACTCGGGCGCGTCACCCTGGTCGTAGGCGAGGGCACCGAGCTTCGGCTCGGCGAGCCCTCCGAGCTGCGGCTCAAGCTCGTCATCGCCGAGCGCGTCCTGCGCGCCATGGAGCCGGATGAGCGGGCTCAGCTCGGCTACGTCGACCTGTCCCTTCCCGAACGTCCTGTCGCAGGAATAGACCCTCAAGTCGAAGGTTGAGGTTGAGGGTTTGTCCACAACTTCCCTGCAAATGCCCATTTGACATCGTGGAAAGTCGGACGTAACCTCCGGCGGACGCTCAAGCTGAGCTTCAGGGAGACGAGGGAAAAGGACTTGAGAGACCAATCCGGGAGCTATATCGCCGTCCTCAAGGTCGTCGGTGTCGGCGGCGGGGGGACGAACGCCGTCAACCGCATGATCGAAGCGGGCCTCCGTGGTGTGGAGTTCATCGCCGTCAATACCGACGCGCAGGCACTGCTCATGTCGGAAGCGGATCAGAAGATCCACATCGGCTCGCGCACGACGCGCGGCCTGGGGGCAGGTGCCGACCCGAAGGTGGGCGAGGCGGCGGCGGCCGAGAGCCGAGACGAGCTCAAGGACATCCTCAAGGGCGCGGACATGGTGTTCATCACCGCGGGCGAGGGCGGCGGGACGGGTACGGGCGCCGCTCCGATCATCGCGGAGCTCGCACGGGAAGAGCTCAAGGCTCTGACCGTCGGGGTCGTCACGCGTCCCTTCAGCTTCGAGGGTCGCAAGCGCGCGGAGCAGGCGCAGTTCGGCGTCCGCACGCTCCGTGACAAGTGCGACACGCTGATCATCATCCCGAACGACCGCCTCCTCCAGGTCGTGGAGAAGCAGACCTCCGTCGTCGATGCGTTCCGCCAGGCCGACGAGGTCCTGCGCCAGGGTGTCCAGGGGATCACCGACCTGATCATGATCCCGGGGCTCGTCAACCTCGACTTCGCAGACGTCCGCACGATCATGACCGACGCCGGCTCCGCCCTGATGGGAATCGGAGAGGCGGAAGGCGAGAGCCGGGCGGCCGAGGCGGCCCGCGTGGCGGTGTCCTCGCCGCTCCTCGAGGCCTCGGTCGAGGGTGCCACCGGCATCCTCTTGAACATCACCGGCGGCAGCGATCTCGGGCTCTTCGAGGTGAACGAGGCGGCCGAGGTGGTCACCGGCGCCGCCGACCTGAACGCGAACGTCATCTTCGGCGCGGTTATCGACGAGTCGTTCCGCGGCAAGGTCCGCGTCACCGTGATCGCCACCGGCTTCGACAAGAGCCTGCGGCGGGAGCGCAAGGAGCGTCGCGAAACCGACGAGCCCGAGCGCGAGCGGGAGCGCGAGGAGATCCCGCAGGGCTTCGATGTTCCGCCCGACGTCCTCGAAGTCCCGTCGTTTCTCCGCAGGCGCTAGCGATCTCGCTTACGCTCGCCGGCGGTGCGGCCGCCGCGCGAGCCCTTCCGGATCAAGATGGTCGAGCCCGTGCGCTTGACTACCCGTGCCGAGCGTGAGCAGGCGCTTGCCGGGGCGGGCTGGAACCTCTTTCAGATCCCCGCGCGCGACGTCGAGCTCGACCTCCTGACGGACTCCGGCACCGGGGCGATGAGCCAGGACCAGTGGGCCGCGCTCATGCGCGGCGACGAGTCGTATGCCGGGTCGCGGAGCTTCGAGCGCTTCCGCTCCGCTGTGGAGGAAGTCCTCGGGTTCCAGTACGTCGTGCCTGCACACCAGGGGCGGGGCGCCGAAAGCCTCTTCTTCGGCTCGATCGTGGATCCCGGCGAGATCGTGCCGTCGAACGCGCACTTCGACACGACGCGGGCGCACATCGAATGGCGTCAGGGCGTCGCCCTCGACCTCCCGGTGCCAGAGGCGCTCGACCCGGAGCTCGAGGTTCCCTTCAAGGGAAACATGGACGTCGCGCGGCTCGCCGAGCTCCTCGAGGGAGAGGACGGCGCCCGTATCTCGATCGTGATGCTGACGATTACGAACAACACCGGCGGCGGCCAACCGGTGTCCTTGGCGAACATTCGGGAGGTCGGGCGCCTCGCGCACGAGCACGACAAGAAGCTCGTTCTCGACATCGCCCGCTTCGCCGAGAACGCTTGGTTCATCCGCGAGCGTGAGGACGGCTACGGAGAGACGCCGATGCCCGAGATCGTGCGCGAGATGCTCGCGGACGCGGACGGGGTGCTCATGAGCGCGAAGAAGGACGGGCTCGCCAACATCGGCGGTTTCGTCGCGATCCGCGAGGACGAGCGCTTCTTCCACCGGCTCCAGGCGCGTGGGATCGTTTTCGAGGGCTTCCCGACCTACGGTGGGCTAGCCGGGCGTGATCTCGAGGCGATCGCGGTCGGGCTGCGCGAGGTGCTGGACGAGCAATACCTGCGCCACCGAATCGAGCAGGTCGCCTATCTGGGCCACAGGCTGGCCGCCGAGGACGTGCCCATGCTGCGACCCTTCGGGGGCCACGCCGTCTACGTCAACGCCGGGCGGATGCTGCCGCATGTGGCGCCGGAGCAGTTCCCGGCTCAGGCGGCAGCATGTGCGCTCTACCTCGCCGGGGGAGTGCGAGGCGTCGAGATCGGCTCGGTGATGGCGGGGCGTGATCCGGTCACAGGGGCCAACAGGCATGCGCCGCTCGAGCTCGTGCGCCTGGCGGTGCCACGGCGGACGTACACGTCCCGGCAGCTCGAGCAAGCCGCCGACGCGGCCGCGGCGGTGCTCGCGGAGCGGGACGAGGTGCGAGGCCTGGAGATCGTGTCGGAGGCGCCGGCGCTCAGGCACTTCACGGCGCGCTTCCGGCAGGTTTGAGAGGGAGCAGGGTGCGGCACAACGCGTGGCCGAGCTGGCACGAGCGGTGCGCCACGCGTGCGGATTTCCTCGTTAGGCTCAGAGCCGGAGGGAGGCAAGCGGCGGTCCCCGGGGAGCTGGCGCGGAGATAGGATCCGCGCCGGTGCAGACGCTCCGGCGCACGCCTCTGTACGAGCGCCACGCCGCTCTCGGCGCGCGCCTCGTTCCCTTCGCCGGCTGGGAGATGCCGGTGCAGTACACGTCCATCCGCGAGGAGCACCGCGCGGTGCGCACCTCCGCAGGAGTCTTCGACGTCTCGCACATGGGTCAGCTCGAGCTCGCAGGCACAGGCGCACACGACTATCTGCAGGAGCGGCTCTCGAACGACCTCGACCGGATCGAGGACGGTCGCGCGCAGTACACCCTGCTTACGAACGACCGCGGCGGCATCGTCGACGACCTCATCGCCTACCGGCGCGCACACGACGACTATCTGCTCGTCGTGAACGCATCGAACGTCGAACCGGACCACGAGGCCCTCCCGGACACGATCGACGTCTCAGCCGACTGGGCCCTCCTCGCCGTGCAAGGTCCGCAGGCACTCGATCGCCTCGGCATCGAAGTGGAGCCGTTCACCTTTCGGCAGGACGAGGTCCTCGGGGTCCACTGCCTCGTGGCGGGCACGGGGTACACCGGCGAGCGAGGGTGTGAGCTCGGCTGCGCGCCGGACGACGCGGATCGCCTCTGGGACGCCGTGCTCGAACAGGGCGTCGTGCCGTGTGGGCTCGGCGCCCGCGACACGCTTCGGCTCGAGGTCTGCTACCCGCTCCACGGGAACGACATCTCACCGGCGCGTACGCCGATCGAGGCGGGCCTGGGCTGGGCCTGCGCTCTGGATAAGGAGTTCACCGGGGTCGACGTGCTCCGCCGGCAGAAGGAGGCGGGCCCGGAGGAGAAGCTCGTCGCTTTTGTCATGGAGGAACAGGGCATCCCCCGTCAGGGCATGAGGATCGAGGAAGGGGGCGAGGTGACCTCTGGAACCCTGTCGCCCACGCTCGACGAGGGAATCGGCATGGGCTACGTCGCCGC
The DNA here is from genome assembly GCA_040878265.1 of Gaiellales bacterium. Taxonomy (GTDB): domain Bacteria; phylum Actinomycetota; class Thermoleophilia; order Gaiellales; family Gaiellaceae; genus JBBDMP01. The sequence goes on from JBBDMP010000187.1 coordinate 12,699, forward strand.
CGCATTGGCCGAGCCCGGCACCGAGATCACAGTGGACGTGCGCGGGCGCCCGCGGCGAGCGCGTATCGTCAAGA
>JBBDMP010000188.1:0-10494 GCA_040878265.1 Gaiellales bacterium
GGATCGCTTTCGGATGGAACGAGACGATGATCGTCAGGTCGGGGTCGATGCGGTGCGCCGCGAGCGCCTCCAGAACGCCCTCGGTGAGGGCGTGATGCTTGATATCGACGGCGAGCCCGATCCGGCCGCTGAGCGCGGCAAGAACGGAGTCGAGCGTCGGGACGGTCTCAGGCGGCGCGGGGTCGTGGCAGACGACGAGCTCGCGACCTCTCCGACGCACGTCGAACTCGACGTAGTCGGCTCCCTGGTCGATCGCGAGCTCGAAGGCCTCGATCGTGTTCTCCGGGGCATCCCAGCAAGCGCCCCGGTGTGCGATGAGGAGCGGGGTCACCCGAGCAGGTGGCGCATGAGATCGAGGTCAACCCCCTCGACGATCTCGTCGGCGTTCGTCAGCCGCTCCGGCGCGAGCGCGCCGAGCACGGCGATCACCTGTATCCCCGCCGCCTTCGCCGACGCGATGCCCGCCTCAGTGTCCTCGACCACGAGGACGTCGTTCGGGTCGACGCCCAGCAGGACAACCGCGCGTTCGTAGCCGTCCGGATGAGGCTTACCCCGCTCGACGTCCTCGGCCGCGACGACGAAAGAAATGCTGTCCGAGAGGCCGCTCGCCTCGAGCACGGGGGCGATCTCGGCGCGCGCGGCGCCCGAGACGACGCCGACCGGCACCCGCTCGGCCGCGTACCGGACGGCCTCACGCACCTCGCCCGGGACGCTCGAGCCGTCCGCCACGCGTGCCCGGTATCGCCGGATCCGCTCCTCGATCACCTCGTCGACCGCGGGGTGGTCGCGGCCCAGCCAGTTCCGCACGATCTCGGGGTCGGAGAGCCCCGCGAGCTCGTCGTAGTACTCCTGGGCGCTGAGCGGACGGCCGTGCTCGGCGAACAGCTCCTGAAAGATCTCGCAGAGGATCGGCTCGTCGTCCGAGAGCGTCCCGTTGAAGTCGAACACGACTGCGCGCGGACGCATGGGCGCGAAAGACTACCCCGGTGCCGACCACCGCCCTTGTGCTCGCGCTGGCGGCGGCCTTCGGGCATGCGGTCTGGAATTTTCTTCTGGCGCGGGCGCGAGATCCGGAGGCTGCGACCGCGGTGGCGATGCTCGTCGGCGTCGGTCTCTTCGCGCTGCCAGCCGCCCTCGCCTGGCAAGTGGATGCCTCGGTGTGGCCGTATGTGCTGGCGAGCTCGATCCTGGAGCTCGCGTACATCGCGCTCCTTGCCGCCGCGTATCGCGGTTCTCCGCTCTCGGTCGTCTATCCGCTCGCCCGCGGCGCGGCGCCGGTGCTCGTGCTCGTCGTGGGCGCGGTCGCCCTCGGCGCGGGCACCTCAGCGCTGCAGGCGGCCGGCGTGTGCCTCGTAGGCGTTGGGATTCTTCTCGTCCGGGGCATCCGAGGCTCCGCCGACCGGCGCGGAGTCACCTTCGGATTGGCCATCGCCGCCTGCATCGCGGGCTACACCCTCGTGGACAACTCGGGCATTGAGCGGGCGAATGCGCTCGCCTACCTCGAGCTCGTGATGATCCTCCCAGCGTTCGGCTACGCGGCCGTGATCGCGGCTGTACGCGGTTCCGCAACACTCCGGGCGGCCGTCGACCTTTCCTCGGTCGTGGCCGGCGCTCTGATCCTCTCCCCGTACGCTCTCTACCTCGTCGCGCTTGACCTCGCGCCCGCTGCCCCTGTCGCGGCCGTGCGTGAGACGAGCGTCGTCATCGCGACCGCGCTCGCTGCCGTTTATCTGCACGAGCGGGTCACGCCTGCTCGATGGCTGGGAGCGGCGTTGGTGGCCTGCGGCGTGGCCCTCGTCGCGGTTTAGTCGCTTCGCTGCTGCTTGCTGGGGGACTATGCGCGGGCTACGCTGGCCGCACGTCGATTCCGGAGGAGAGGTTTGCCATGAGCATTGCAGTGACCCGTCACCAGAACTTCGTCGGCGGCGAGTGGGTGGACGCGGTCGAAGGGGAGACCGCGGAGATCATCAACCCTGCCACCGGCGAGACCATCGCCGAGGTTCCGAAGGGCACCGAGGCGGATGTCGACCGCGCAGTCGAGGCTGCGAAGCGCGCCTGGGTCGAATGGCGCGACACGACGCCGCAGGAACGCTCCGAGATGCTCCTCAAGCTCGCGGCCGCGATCGAGGAGCATGCGGACGAGCTCGCGCAGGTCGAATCCCAGAACGTCGGCAAGCCGCTCTCGTACGCGAAGGACGAGATACCGGTCTCGTGCGACAACATCCGTTTCTTCGCGGGTGCCGCCCGGACGCTCGAAGGCCGTGCGACCGGCGAGTACATGCGCGGCTACACGTCGATGATCCGGCGGGAGCCGATCGGCGTCGTCGGCCAGATCGCGCCCTGGAACTACCCGCTCATGATGGGCATCTGGAAGATCGGGCCGGCTTTGGCCGCCGGGAACGTCTGCGTCCTGAAACCGTCCGAGCAGACGCCGCTCACGACGCTGATGATGGCCGAGTACATCGCCGAGATCTTCCCGCCCGGGGTCGTGAACGTGATCACAGGCGACGGCGAGCCGGTCGGGGCCGGCATCGTCCGGCACCCTGACGTGCGCATGGTCTCGCTGACCGGAGACGTGGCGACGGGCAAGGAAGTGGCCCGCGCTGCGGCCGACACGCTCAAGCGCGTGCACCTCGAGCTCGGTGGCAAGGCTCCGGTCATCGTCTTTGACGACGCCGACCCGGCGGCGGTGGCGGAGGGGATCAAGATCGCCGGCTACTGGAACTCCGGCCAGGACTGCACCGCCGCCTCGCGGGTCATGGCCGGCCCGAAGATCTACGACAAGCTGATCGAGCAGCTCGTCCCGGCGGTCGAGTCGCTCAAGGTCGGGGACCCGGCCGAAGGCGACGACATCGAGATGGGACCGGTGATCTCGAAGTCGCAGCAGGAGCGGGTCTTCGGTTTCCTCGAGCGCGCGACGAGCAAGGGCGCGAGCGTCCTCACCGGCGGAGACTCGAACGGCGACCGCGGCTTCTTCGTCAAACCGACGGTGGTCGTGGACGTCGAACAGTCCGATGAGATCGTGCAGCGGGAGGTGTTCGGCCCGGTGGTCACGGTGCAGAAGTTCGCCGGGGACGACCAGGCGATCGGGTGGGCGAACGACGTGCCGTACGGGCTGTCGGCGTCCGTGTGGACGCGCGACATCGGCCGCGCCTTGAACGCCGCGCGGAAGCTCGAGTTCGGCACGGTCTGGATCAACGACCACATTCCGCTCGTCTCGGAGATGCCGCACGGCGGCTACAAGCAGTCGGGCTATGGCAAGGACCTGTCCATCTACTCGCTCGAGGACTACACGAACATCAAGCACGTAATGGCCAAAATCGATTGATCGAGGCAAGCGAAGAAATCGGGGCGGACCCCGTTCCGAAAACTGCGCAGCAGTTTTCGGAAATAGACATCAGGCTCGAGGAGGTCACCAAGCGGTTCGACGCCCTCGTTGCCGTCGACGGGCTCACGCTCGAGGTCCCGCGCGGGAGCTTCTTCGCTCTGCTCGGCCCTTCGGGGTGCGGCAAGACGACGACCCTGCGCATGATCGGCGGCTTCGAGGAGCCGACCGAGGGGACGATCTATCTCGCCGCCCGGGACGTCACCGGCCAGCCGCCGTACAAGCGTGACGTCAACACCGTCTTCCAGAGCTATGCGCTCTTCCCCCACCTGTCGATCTTCGACAACGTCGCGTTCGGCCTCCGCCGCCGCGGCGTCAAGGGCGGCGACCTGCGCGGCCGCGTCGCCCGGATGCTCGAGCTCGTCCAGCTCGGCGGGTTCGAACGACGCAAGCCGCAGCAGCTCTCGGGGGGCCAGCAGCAGCGGGTGGCGCTCGCCCGCGCCCTCGTCAACAGCCCGCAGGTGCTCCTGCTCGACGAGCCGCTCGGGGCGCTCGACCTCAAGCTCCGCAAGGAGATGCAGCTCTTCATCAAGGGCCTGCAGCACGACCTCGGCATCACCTTTGTCCACGTCACGCATGACCAGGAAGAGGCGATGACGATGGCGGACACGATCGCGGTGATGAACGAAGGACACATCGAGCAGCTGGGGACGCCGACGGACCTCTACGAGCATCCTCGCACCGCTTTCGTCGCCCGCTTCCTCGGGGTCTCGAACATGCTCGAAGGAACCGTCGAGGGTGACGGCGCCGTTCGCCTGTCCGACGGAACCGTTGTCCGCACCCCCGCGGCAGCAGGGCACCGCGGCCGCGTCTCTGTGGGGATCCGTCCGGAGAAGATCAGGCTCGCCGAAAGCGGAGAGAACACCCTTGCCGGCGAGATCGCCGAGCGGAGCTACATCGGCGTCTCGACCCAGTACATCGTCAAGACGAAGGCAGGCTCGATCACCGTGTACGTGCAGAACGCCGATCCGGGGGCCGGTGCCTACAAGCCGGGGGACCAGGTGGCGCTCTCCTGGAGCCCCGAAGTGACGTTCGTCGTCGAACACGAAGAGGAGGAAGAGAAGGAATGACCCACCCGCTCACCCGTCGCGAGTTGCTCCGGCGCGCTGCTGTCGGCGGCGCCGCCGTCTCGCTCCCGTCCATCCTGGCCGCCTGCGGCGGCGACGGCATCGAGGGCCAGACCGGGGCCGCGCCCGGGACCACGAGCGTGAGGAGGGAGCTCGCCGACGAGCTCGTCTTCGCCAACTGGACCGCCTACATCGATCTCTCGGAGGACGAGAAGTCCCGGCCGACCCTCGCCCAGTTCACTGAGGAGACGGGCGTCCGTGTCCGCTACCTCGAGGAGGTCAACGACAACGAGGAGTGGTTTGGCAAGTACCAGGCCCAGCTCGCCCAGGGCGACGACATCGGCCGCGATATCGTCGTCCTCACCGACTGGATGGCCGCCCGCATGATCCGCCTCGGGTACGTCCAGGAGAAGGACAAGAGCGCGATCCCGAACGAGGAGAACCTCGTCGAGAGCCTGCGCAGCCCCGGGTGGGACCCGCAGCGCGAGTTCAGCCTCCCGTGGCAGTCGGGGATGACCGGCATCGCGTACAACAAGAAGCTGACGGGCGGGCCGGTGACGACGATCGAGCAGCTGCTCACCGACCCGAAGTTGAAGGGGAAGGTGACGATGCTGACCGAGATGCCCGACACGATGGGCATTGCGATCGCGGCCACCGGCGGCGATCCGGAGAACGTCACCCCGGAGGCGTTCGAGACCGCCCTGGACATGATCCGCCAGGCCGTCGACTCCGGCCAGATCAGGCGCTTCACGGGGAACGACTACATCGACGACATGGTCGCCGAGAACGTCTGGGCCGCCCTGGCGTGGTCGGGCGACGTGATCAGCTCGATCCAGCCCGAGAACCCGGACGTCGAGTTCACGGTCGTCGAGACCGGCAGCCACCTCTGGACCGACAACATGCTCATCCCGCTCGGCGGCGACGTCTTCACCGCGTCGACGTTCATGAACTACGTCTACGATCCGGCCGTCGCGGCGCAGATCGAGGCGTGGGTGTACTACATCTGCCCGGTCGAGGGCGCCCAGGAGGAGATCCGGGAGCTCGACGAGGCCGCAGCGGAGAGCCCGCTCATCTTCCCGCCTGAGGAGACCCTTGCGAACACGTTCATCTTCGACGCCGAGGCGGCGGACAACCAGGATCTGAAGGAGCAGTTCCAGGCGGTCATCGGAGCCTAGAGCCGGCCCATGCTGCACCGGAACCGCTGGCTGACGCCGTACCTGCTGCTCGGCCCGGGCCTCGCCTGGCTCGCGGTCTTCTTCATCGTCCCGCTCTTCTACCTCGGGTACACCTCGCTCCAGGCGGGCGACATCCTCACCGGCTACACGTTCCAGTGGGCGTGGGAGAACTACTCGGACGCCTTCACGCTCTACCGGCCCCACTTCCTCCGCTCGCTCCAGTACGCGGGTGTGGCCACCGTGATCGCGTTCTTCATCAGCTACCCGCTCGCGTACTGGATCGCCTTCAGGGCGGGCCGCTGGAAGAACCTCTTCCTCCTGCTCGTCATCGCGCCCTTCTTCGTCACCTACCTGATCCGCACGATCGCCTGGAAGACGATCCTGGCCGACCAGGGCCCCGTCGTCGACTTTCTCCGCACGGTCCAGCTCGTGAGCGACGACGGGCGGCTGCTCGCGACGACGACGGCCGTCGTCGCCGGGATCACCTACAACTATCTCCCCTTCATGGCGCTCCCGCTCTACGTGAGCCTGGAGCAGATCGACCACCGCCTGATCGAGGCCGCGCAGGATCTGTACGCGAGCCGCGTGCAGGCGTTTTTCCGGGTCACCTTCCCGCTCGCGCTGCCCGGCGTCTTCGCCGGCACGCTCCTGACCTTCATCCCGGCGGCCGGGGACTTCATCAACGCCGAGCTCCTCGGGACGCCGCGGCAGCAGATGATCGGGAACGTCATCCAGTCGAAGTTCAAGGAGATCGCCGACTACCCGCAGGCGGCCGCGCTCTCCTTCGTCCTCATGGCGATGATCCTCCTCGCCATCGTCGCCTACACGAGGCTGATCGGCACCGAGCGGACGATGGCCGGATGACCGCGGCCGCCGAGACCATTCAGGTCAAGGGTCGCAAGCCCGGCTTCGGCGTGGCGGCCTGGGCCGCAGTGCGCCGCCACACCCTGACGGTCCTCGCCGGGCTCGGTTTCGCCTACCTGCTCGTTCCGATCGCGGTCGTGATCCTCTTCTCCTTCAACGATCCGGCCGGCCGGCGCAACCTGACCTGGCAGGGGTTCACCCTCGACAACTGGCTGAATCCCTTCGCCTACCCTGACCTCCGGGCGGCAGTCGAGCTCTCGCTCAAGATCGCGGCCCTGTCGACCATCGTCGCGACCGTTCTCGGGACGCTGATCGCCCTCGCGCTCGTCCGCTATCGGTTCCGTGGGCGAAACGCCACGAACCTACTCATCTTCCTGCCGATGGCGACGCCGGAGATCGTCATGGGCTCCTCTCTCCTGACGCTCTTTCTCAACTACAGCTTCCCGCTCGGCTTCACGACGATCCTGATCGCCCACATCATGTTCAACATCTCGTACGTGGTCGTCACCGTGCGCGCCCGGTTGATCGGTTTCGACCGCCACCTCGAGGAGGCGGCGATGGATCTGTTCGCGAACCCGTTGACGACCTTCTTCAGGGTCACTCTCCCTCTGATCGCGCCTGGAGTGATCGCCGCAGGCCTGCTCGCCTTCGCGCTGTCGGTCGACGACTTCGTCATCACCTACCTCGTCTCCGGGAGTGAGACGACGTTCCCGCTCTTCGTCTGGGGAGCCGCCCGCGTTGCGGTGCCGCCGCAGATCAACGTCATCGGCTCCGCGATCTTCCTGGTGGCCGTAGGCCTTATGCTCGCCAACGTCGTCTGGCAGCGCCGAAGGTCCCTGAAAGGAGCCTGATGAGCATCCCCGCCACCGGCCTTTCACCCGCCGAGCTGCAGAAGGCGGCCCGCGAGCACCTCTGGATGCACTTCACGCGCATGTCGAGCTACCTCGACGGCGACATCCCGATCATCGTGCGCGGCGACGGCTGCTACCTCGAGGACATCAACGGCAAGCGCTACCTCGACGCGCTCGCGGGGCTCTTCGCCGTCAACATCGGCTACGGCTTCGGCGAGGAGATGGGGGAGGCGGCGGCTGCGCAGATGCGCGAGCTGCCGTTCTACACGAACTGGAGCTATGCGCATCCGCGCGCGATCGAGCTCGCCGCCGAGGTCGCGTCCGTCGCTCCCGGCGATCTGAACCGCGTCTTCTTTGTCTCCGGCGGGTCGGAGGCGGTCGAGTCGGCGTGGAAGCTCGCGCGGCAGTTTTACGCGGCCCGCGGCGAGCGGCGGTGGAAGGCGGTCTCCCGCCGCATTGCCTATCACGGGACGACGATGGGCGCGCTCTCGATCAACGGCATCGCCTCGTTACGCGTTCCCTTCGAACCCCTGGTCCCCGACGTCATCCACGTGCGCAACACGAATCGCTACCACCGCCCGCCCGAGGAGACGGAGGAGCAGTTCACCGCCTTCCTCCTCGAAGACCTCGACGAGGCCATCGTCCAGGCCGGTGCCGAGACCGTGGCGATGGTGATCATGGAGCCCGTGCAGAACGCGGGCGGCTCCTTCACGGCGCCCAAGGGCTACTGGCAAGGCGTGCGGGAGATCTGCGACCGCTACGGAATCCTCCTCTGCGCCGACGAGGTCATCACCGCTTTCGGTCGGATCGGAGCGTGGTTCGGGTCCGAGCGCTACGACATCAGGCCCGACCTGGTGACGAGCGCGAAGGGCCTCTCGTCGGCTCACGCCGCGATCGGGGCGGTCATCGCGCGTGACGCGGTGATGGAGCCGTTCCTCAAGGGCAGTGCGATGTACGCGCACGGGATCACGTTCGGCGGCCATCCCGTCCAGGCGGCGATCGCGCTCAAGAACATCGAGATCATGAAGCGCGAGCGGATCGTCGAGCACGTCGCCGAGAAACAGGACGGATTCCGGGACACGCTCGCCCAGCTCCTCGACCTTCCGATCGTCGGCGACCTGCGCGGGACTGGCTTCTTCTACGCGCTCGAGCTCGTCAAGGACAAGGAGACTCGCGAGACGTTCTCGGAAGATGAGTGCGAGTCGCTGCTGCGCGGCTTCCTCTCGCCACGGCTCTTCGAGGCCGGCCTCATCTGCCGGGCGGACGATCGCGGCGACCCGGTCGTTCAGATCTCGCCGCCGCTCGTCGCCGACCAGGCCGAGTTCGACGAGATCGTCTCGATCCTCGGCGACGTGCTGACCGAGGCCTGGGACCGGGTCGGCCGCTAGTGCCCCTCCAGGCAATACGCCCATCGCCTCCCGCGGCCGCTGAGCGGCGCCAGGCGGCGTCCTCGGTCGCCCGCGTATTACGAAATACGCGGGCTCCCTGCGTCCTGGCCTGGCTTGCTCATCGACCCCGGGAGACGGGGGAGCATCACCTGAAGAGGCACTAGACGAAGCGCCAGAGCGCATTCACGATCTTCCAGCCCTCGCGCGTCCGCGCGAGATGCAGGTACTCCCGGTACACATTCGAATGAACGACGACGGTCGCGATTTCCTCGCAGACCTCTACGACGCGGACCTCGATCTCCCGCTTCCCGGGGTCGCGCTTCTTCCCTCGCCCCTCCGCGGTGGCGTCGATCATCTCCTGCGCGCTGTCGGAGTCCAGGCCGAGAGCGTCGTCCGCGAGCGACCGCTTGGCCAGCCCGGGGTGCAGCGCCCGCTCCATGCGGGCTGCATCGCCGTCAAACCACCCCTCGAAGTAGTCGAGGACCGTGCTCTTGATCTGCGCCTCGTCTTCCATCAGATGACCTCCGCAATGTGAGCCGCGGCCCGCGCCGCGCCGTCGGTCTCGACCGGCCGATAGTCGACCTCCTGTCCGATCTCCTCAGCAATCGCCTCCGCGATCAGGTCGGGCGTCGACTCCTCGAAGTCCATCCGGCGTCCCGCGCCGTAGCGCTCGAGCCGATGGCGAACGTGGAAGTTCTGCTCGAAGTGGTGTCGGAGCGGGAAGTAGAGGAACGGCCGCCGGTTGGTGGTCAGCTCCATCGCAGTGGTCAAGCCCCCTTGGACGACGGCGAGGTCGCACGCGGCGAGGTGGCGGTAGAGGTTGTGGACGTACGCCCTGACCTCGAGCCCCTCCGCCTCCGGTAGGGAGGCGGGGTCGATGCGCGGGCCGGCGACGACGACCATCCTGAGCTCGGGCACGAGCTCCTTCGCCTGCGGGAAGGCCGTGACGACGCGCCGCAGGAGATGACCGCCGACCCCGGAGCCGCCGACGGTGACGATGCAGATCTGGTCTTCCGGCGCGTAGCCGAGCTCGGCGCGAAGCTTCTCGCGGTCCGCGAGGGCGGCGGGATCAAAGCCCGAGACGTAGCCGGTGAAGTCGTAGTGCTCCTCGGTCCAGGCGCGGATGCGCGGAAGCTCAGGCCCAAAGGCTTCGCCCACGACGTCGTCGGGATTGCCGACAAAGATCGCCCGGTCGCGGACCCGGGGGAAGCGGGCGATGTGCTCGATCATCTCGGCGTTGTAGTCGGCTGTCAGGTAGGCCTCATGCTCGCCGCCGTCGGCCATCGGCAGCCAGCCGACGAAATCGGTCAGCCAGACGTAGGCGGCGCGCTTCTCCTCCGGGTTCTCGTGTAGGTAGTAGTCGAGCTCCCAGGCCTCGTCCCCGATCCAGACGTCGTACTGCTCTTCCCGGACGAGGTCGTGGAAGACCATGAAGTTCGAGAGCAGGATCTCGTCCATCCGCCGGATCGCCTGGAAGGCGTGCAGATCGTGCTCGGCCGACTCCGACTCGATGTGCCCCGACTCGTTAGCCAGCTCGGCGCTCGCGGGGTGGATGCGCTCGCCCTCGCCCTCGAGCACCTTCGTCACCGGATGCTGGGCGAGCCAGTCGATCTCGAGGCCGGGGACGAGCTTGCGGAGCTCCCTGGCGATTGCGACGTCGCGCTGCGCGTGCCCGAGGCCGATCGGGGACGAGATGTAAAGGGCTCGCCTTCGCCTCGTCTTGCCACGGGGCCAGCGCGGGGCCGGCGGAGTGGGGGCGGCGGC
>JBBDMP010000188.1:10504-12703 GCA_040878265.1 Gaiellales bacterium
TGGGCGCGACGAAGTCGCGCAGGAGGAGGTTCACCTTCACCGGATCGCGGACGTGCGGCCCGTGCCCGGAGCCCTCGAGGAGGATGAGCCTTCCGCTCGTCTCCTCGGCGAGCGCGATGCCGCGGGACGGCCCCGTGATCGCGTCGTCTTCGCCCTGGATGACCAGGATGGGACATTGGATCCGCCGGCAGAGAGCGCGGGCCGTCTCCTCGCCGAGGCCCTCCGCCACCTCGGTGGCGATCAGCGTTTCCGGCGTCGTCTCGAGTCCCCAGCCGACGCAGTCCTCGAATTGCTTCGTCGAGTGGGGCTCTGTGAAGAAGCGGGAGAAGAAGAACTCGAGATAGCCGCGGTAGTCGCGCAGCCAGTAGTGCCGGTTGTCTTTCGCCCAGCCCTCGTCGGTGTCGAGGACGTCCTCGAAGGAGTAGACGGTGCGCTCCGGCAGCGGCTGGCCAAGGGGGACCGACGGGCCGATGAAGGCTGCGCCGCCAACCCGCTCCGGATGCTCGGCGGCCAGAATGAGCGCGCGCTGGGCCCCGAGCGAGAGGGAGACGAGCACGGCCCGCTCCGTTTCCGTCGCATCCATCACGGCGAGCGCGTCGGCGACGTACTCCGTCTCGGCATAGTCGGCGGGGTCCGGCGGCCGGTCGGACTTCCCGTTGCCGCGCCCGTCGAAGGTGAGGACGCGGAAGTGGCGGGCGAAGTAGGGGATCTGCATCTTCCAGTGGCGCGAGTGGACGATCGACCAGGTCGGCAGGAAGAAGACGGTCGGCTCCCCTTCGCCGTAGACCTCGTAGTGGAGCCGAACGCCGTCGCGCTCGACGTAGCCCTCGCGGTCGGGATAGCGGGCCCGCGTCTGTTCGCTCACAGCGCCTATCGCTTGGGTCGTCGCCATTGTCCGTCCTTTCCCTCGAGCCACCCGTCGATCCAGGCGAGGAGCTCGCGATGCCCGCTTGTGATGCCTTGTGCCCGCTCGAGAATGACTCCTTCGTTGAACGTCATCACGAGCGAGACGAGGGCGTCGAGCGGCATGTCGATCCCGTAGTGCCGTCGCGGCTCCTCCAACGCCTCGGTCAACACGGACCGCCACTCGTCGTTCACCCGCACCACCTGCTCCCTGAGCTCTGGGTGATTCCACGCGAGCGCCTGGAGCTCGAGCCAGATCTTCTCGTACTCGACGTCGGCACCCACGAGGTAGCGCATCGCCTGCCTCCACTTCTCGATGAAGGGGATGTCTGCCGCGTACAGGGCGCGTTGCCGTTCCGTCAACCGGTCAGTGAACCGTTCGAGCACGCGCACGAGCAGGTTTTCCATCGAGCCGAAGTAGTAATGGACGAGCCCGTGGTTGACGCCGGCCTCTTCTGCCAGTCGGCGCGTCGTGATCCCGGGGTAGCCGATCTCGACCAGCAGCCGCTCCGCGGCGTCGAGAAGAGCCTCCTCCGCGCTCGCGCGCGGGGCGGGCGCAGAGGACTCCTGTACAGTCGCCATGTCCACCCTTCTGGTCAATCGACTAAGTCATTTGACTAAACATCTTGGCATTTGTCAAGGCGCTTGCGAAGAACCGTGATCGTCTCCTGGCATGTCGCGAGCGGAGCGGCTGCGGGCGCCGCGGCGGGCTCGCGCGGGCGGGCGATCGCGTACGGCGCGCTGCTCCACATACTGAGCGACGCCGTGCCGCACTGGGACATCGCGTCGCGGCGGTTCGAGTTTCGTTCCGGCGTGCTGATGCTGGCCGCCTTGGCCGCGTTGCGCGGTCCGCTCGACCCGGCGGTTCTCGGCGCGGCGGCTTCGTCAGCCCCGGACGTCGAGCACGTCTTGCGGTTGCCCCGTCCACGCGGCCGCAAGCTCTTCCCGAGCCACCGCTGGCACGGCTGGCACCGGCCGGGCGGCGTGCCCGCCTGGATTCAGCTTCTCGCCGCCGGCTTCCTGTTCGGGCTTACCGCGTCGCGTACAGCACGACGCCTCTGAGCGGCTTCGAGCGCGTGAGCTCGTAGGCGGCGAAATGGGGAGTGCCGTCGGCGTCGAGCGCGAGCGAGACGCGGTGCCCGAGTGGCCTCTTTCCGGCCGTTGCCACGTCCTCGACCTGCCAGCCGTCGCCGGTCCGGACCGCATAGCGGAGCACCCGCCGGTCGGCGAAGGCGACGTGCGGCACGTCGCCGCGGCCGATTGCGAGCGCGACCGCCGTCGGGCCGTCGCCCCGGG
>JBBDMP010000189.1:0-12698 GCA_040878265.1 Gaiellales bacterium
AATCAGGACGAGAACTCCGCTCCCGATATACATGCGTCTCCTCCCAGTCGCTTGCTCCCTTTAAACGACGCTCGGGGTGACCTGGATACGCCGGCTCTAGTCGTGGACAACGCGGCCTTCCATCCCGCCGGCGACCATGACGATTTGCCCTGTCACGTGGCCCGAGATCTCGTCCGAGGCCAGCGCGACGACCTGCCGAGCGACGTCCTCGGGCTGCGCGACCTTTCGCAGGGGCATCGTCCGCGTCACCCGCTCGACCACCCCCGGAGCGTCGAGCGTCGAGCGGGTCATCGCCGACTCCGTCCAACCGGGACATACAGCGTTGACGCGAGCCCGCGGCGCAACCCGGACGACCTCGTTCTTCAGGCTCAGGAGGAGGCCGTGGACGACTCCCGACTTCGCGGCTGCGTAGTCGGAGTGCCCCGCTTCGCCGAAGATCCCCGCGCTCGACCCTACGAGAACGAGGCTTCCGTGCCCGGAGCGCTCCACCTCCCTGAGAAACCCGCGGGCGGTCAGAAACGTCGCCGTGAGGTTGGCGCGAACAGTGGCCTCCCAGCGGTCGAGCGGAAGCTGCCAGATCGGCACGTCCTCCTCCGGCCAGACGCCGGCAACCGCGGCGCAGACATCGAGTCCGCCGACAGCCTGCCTCGCCTCGGCGAAGAGCCGCTCGACCTCGTCCTCTCGAGTTAGGTCGGCTTGCAGGAGGATCGAGCCCGCGAGCTCCGCGGCGAGCGCCTCGCCGCGCTCGTGCCCGCGGAAGTAGTGGAGGACGAGCTGTGCGCCCTCATTTGCGAACGCCCGCGCGCAGGCCGACCCGATCCCGCCGGAAGCGCCCGTGACGAGGACGCGCTTGCCGGCCAGCCCAGTCTCCACGGCTACGTGAGCGCGAGCAGGACGGCGAGGCCCGCCACGAAGAGGACGAAGCCCGCGACGGCCGCGAACGCGCCGAGGTTCAGCGGCGCGACGTTGTCCTCCTCCCAGCGCGTACGTGCTCTGCGCACGCCCGGAGCCTAACCCTCCTCGAGGCGGAAGAGCTCCCCGCCAAGGGTGACGAGGTAGAGCTCGCCGGCGGCGTCCTCTCCGAACGAGGACAGCCCTTCGACGGTGAAGTCGTGCTTGCGCACGTCGGCCGCACGCGCGTCGCGCAGAACGAGGCTCCAGATGTTGCCGCTGCAGTAGTCGCCGTAGAAGTAACGACCCTGCGCGGCCGGAATCGCCTCGCCGCGGTAAACGAACCCTCCTGTCACCGAGCACCCCTCGCCGTGGTCGTACTCGGCCACCGGGCCGAGGAGCTCCCCGCTCGGGTCGGGCTCCTTGTCCTCGAACGGCCGGCTGCCCTCGAACACGTCCCAGCCGAAGTTCACGAGCCCCTGGGTATCGCGTGGGAGGTAGTCGATCTCTTCGATCTCGCCCTGGCCGACATCGCCGATCCAGAGATCGCCTGTCTCGCGGTCGAAGGAGAAGCGCCACGGATTCCGGAGGCCGTAGGCGACCGTCTCCCACGTCGCTCCGTCCCGGTTTACGTCGAGCCGGAGCAGCTTGCCGAGCCGAGAGGAGAGATCTTGCGCACGGTTCTCGGGATCGCCGCCGGAGCCGCCGTCGCCCATGCCGACGTACAGGAGCCCGTCCGGGCCGAACGCCAGCTGGCCGCCGTTGTGGTTCGCGTACGGTTGGTCGACGAAGAGGATCTCTCGGCGGCGGATCGGCGGATCGACCACCCGCTCGTACTCCACGACGCGGGTGTCTCCCTGGAGGTCCGTGTAGTTCACGTAGAAGAGCCGGTTCTCCTCGTAGTCCGGGTGGAACGCGACAGAGAGAAGCCCCTGCTCGCCGCCGCTCGTGACGAGGTCTCGGACGTCGAGGAACCGCTCGTCGCCGAGCTGGCCATCCTCGAGGACGAGGATCAGGCCGTCCCGGTCGACCAGATAGAGGCGCTCAGGCTCGCCTGGCGCCACCGTGACATGCACCAGGGCGCCGGCTTCCCGAAGCACGGGCTCGAGCCGCAGGCGCGCCGGTCCTGTGGGCACGGTCTCGGCCGTCGCAGTTGTGCCCGGAGTCGTGGCCGCGGTCTCGTCGTCCGAGGAGCAACCCGCGAGCGCGACCGCCGCGAGCACGAGCACCAGGCAGCGGCTCAGGCGACCGCGCGGTTCAAGCGCGGCTCACGGCGCATGAGGCCGTCGACCACCATGTTCACCGCCCAGATGAGGAACGCCCCACCGAGGAGGTTCCAGAAGCCCTGTGCCTCGAAGGGCGGAACGATCAGGTCCGTGAGCCAGAGCATCAGCGCGTTGATGAGAAGGAGCGCCAGGCCAAGCGTGAGGATCACGGCGGGAAGCGTGAGGAGGATGACGATCGGGCGCACCACGGCATTCACGAGCCCGAACACAAGGCCCGCGACGAGGAGCACCCACAGCTTGCTCCCGTAGAAAATCCCGTCGAAGACGAGCGACGCGACGTAGATCGCGAGGACGTTCGTCAGCCAGGAGACGACGAGGCGCACGCCCGTCACGTTACCTATGCCGCGGTTATGGGCCGTGCAGGGATCGAACCTGCGACCTTGGGATTAAGAGTCCCCTGCTCTACCAGCTGAGCTAACGGCCCCGGCGGAGGGCCATTGTAGCGGCGGGATTCGCGCGCTCAGGCGCGCTGGAGGCGGCGCGAGAGGTACCACGCAAGCGTCGTCCCGGTGCGGAAGCCGCGGGAGACGAGGGCCGTGAAAAGCAGCTTACGGGCCACGGAACGGCTAGATTCGGCCGACGGCTCCGAGATCCTTCCGCTTGACGGAAGGCCGGTCGGAGCCGATGTGACGGCTGACGTGATTTGTACGATTCATCGCCAATGAAGGCCGAGGTCGCCATCGTCGGCGCCGGCTACGTCGGCCTGCCTCTCGGACGGACGTTCGCCGAAGCCGGTGTCCCAGTCGTGCTCGTCGACGTGGACGCCAAGCGCGTGGAGGCGATCCGGGGCGGCGAGAGCTACGTCGAGGACGTTCCTTCCTCCACGCTGCGCCCGCTGGTCGAGGCCGGCAGCCTGACGGCCACGACCGACTACGACGTCGTGCGGGAGACCGACTCGGTCCTGGTTGCCCTCCCGACGCCGCTTTCCGCCAACCGCGAGCCGGACCTATCGATCCTGCTCGGCGCGGTGGAGCGCCTGGCCCCGCTCCTGCGCAAGGGGCACCTGTTCGTCCTCGAGTCGACGAGCTATCCGGGCACGACGCGCGAGAAGGTTCTGCCACTCCTCGAGGACGGCGGCCTCGAGGTAGGCAAGGACTTCTTCCTGGCCTACTCGCCCGAGCGGGTCGATCCCGGCCGCACGGACTGGACGCCGAAGACGACGCCGAAGATCGTCGGGGGGATCACGCCCGCCTGCGCGGAGCGGGCCGTCGCCCTCTACAGCCGAGCCGTGGACACGGTGCTCCTGGTCTCCTCGCCCGAGGCGGCCGAGATGACGAAGCTCCTCGAGAACATCTTCCGGGCCGTGAACATCGCGCTCGTGAACGAGCTCGCCCAGCTCTGCGACCGCATGGGGCTCGACGTGTGGGAAGTGGTCGAGGCGGCCGCGACGAAGCCTTTCGGGTTCATGAGCTTCAAGCCCGGCCCCGGTCTGGGCGGTCACTGCCTCCCGGTCGACCCCTTCTACCTCTCCTGGAAGGCGCGCGAGTACGACTTCTACACGGAGTTCATCGAACTGGCCGGAAAGGTCAACGAGAACATGCCCTACTTCTGCCTGGAGAAGATCACGCGCGCGCTCAACTCCCAGGAGAAGGCCGTGAAGGGAAGCCACGTGCACCTCGTCGGCGTCTCCTACAAGGCGGACGTCGGCGACCTGCGCGAGTCGCCGGCACTCAAGCTCATCGAGCTCCTCCGCGACGAGGGCGCGAACGTGTCCTACCACGACCCGCACATCCCCGAGCTCCCGGCGCACGGCCTCACCTCACAGGGGCTCGACGGCGTGCTCGCGAAGGCTGACTGCGTCGCGATCGTGACCGCGCACTCCGGAATCGACTACGACAACCTCGTCGACCGATCCAGTCTCGTCGTCGACTTCCGCAACGCCACAGGCGCAAACGGCTCTCAGAACGGACGCGTGTGGAAGCTGTGACGCCCCTCCGGGTCGGAGTGGCCGGCCTCGGGCACTGGGGACCGAACCTCGCCCGAAACTTCGCCGAGCTCACCGAGCTCGCCTGGGTCTGCGACCGGGACGAAACCCGGCTCGCGCCGTTCGCCGCCCGTTACCCCGAGGCGCGCGTGACCTCGCGCTTCGAGGAGCTCCTCGAGGATCCCGAGCTCGATGCGGTCGTGCTCGCCACGCCCGCGGTCACACACTTCGAGCTCACGCGAGCCTCGCTGCTCGCCGGCAAGCACGTCTTCGTCGAGAAGCCCATCGCGCTCTCTGCAGTACTCGGGGAGCAGCTCGTCGCCCTCGCCGAGGAGCGCGGGCTCGTCCTCATGCCCGGTCATCTCCTCCTCTACCACCCGGGCGTCGCGAAGCTGAAGAACCTCCTCGACTCGGAGGAGCTGGGCCGGCTCCTCTACGTCTACGGCAACCGGCAGAACCTCGGGCAGATTCGCCGGGACGAGAACGCCCTCTGGAGCCTGGGCGCCCACGATCTCTCCGTCATCCTCCACCTCGTCGGGGAGGAGCCCGCTGAGGCGTGGGCACGCGGCGAGTCGTTCCTCACGCCGGGAGTCGAGGACGTCGTCTTCTGCTTCCTCCGCTTCCCGTCCGGGGTCATCGCGCACATGCACCTTTCGTGGCTCGACCCGCACAAGATCCGGCAGATGACAGTCGTCGGCGACCGCAAGATGGCCGTCTTCGACGACATGGACCTCGAGCGGAAGGTGACCGTGTACGACAAGGGTCCCGAACAGCGCGCGGACAGCTACGGCGAGTGGCTCACGCGAACGGGCGACATCTCGAGCCCGCGCATCCCGAGCGAGGAGCCGCTGCGGCTGGAGTGCGAGCACTTCCTCGCGCTCGTGCGCGGCGAGGGAGACCGGTTCGAGGCGGCGCGGGCCGGGCTCGCCGTCGTACGCGCGCTCGAGCAGCTGCAGACGTCCCTCGAGCGGGAGCGCGTGTGATCGCGGTCACCGCAGTCGTCTTCCCGGGGACCGAGCTCGGAGAGGACGTCGTCATCGAGGACTACGCGGTCGTCGGCAAGCAGCCGACGTTCGGGACCCGCTCCAACACCCGTCGCGAGGAGTTGGAGCCGCTCGTCGTCGGGGACGGGACACGCATCCTCGCGGGGGCTGTCGTCTTCGCGGGAACACGGTTCGGACGGAACTGCATCGTCGGCGACCAGGCATGCGTGCGTGAGCGCTGCGAGCTCGGGGATGACGTCGTCATCGGGCGCGGCGCCCACGTCGAGAACGACGTCTCGATCGGAGCTCGCTCCAAGGTGCAGGCAAACGCCTACGTCACCGCCTTCTCGACGCTCGAAGAGGACGTCTTCATCGCGCCGTGCGCCATCACGACGAACGACAACTTCATGGGCCGGACGGAGAAGCGCCACGCTCTGCGGAGGGGCCCGACCATCCGTCGCGGGGCCCGTATCGGAGGCGGGGCAATCCTGCTCCCGGGGATCGAGGTGGGCGAGGAGGCGTTCGTCGGCGCCGGTGCGGTCGTGCTCGAGGACGTGCCGGCCCGCGCCGTGGTCGTCGGCAATCCCGCGCGGCAGATCCGCGAGGTACCCGACGATGAATTGCTCTAACGGCTAAGCGTGAGGGTGAGCGGCGGGCTGTAGCCGACGACGAGACCGGTTCGCGCCGGAGGCTTGATCCGCGCTCGGTAGACGCCTGACGTCACCGCGAAGCGCCCGAGGAATTTGCCGTCCGGGCGCACCTTCGTCTTCGCCACCGCGACCCAGCCCGAGCCCTCCTGGCGCTGGATCGTCACAGGGGTACCGGCAAGCCCCGGCCGCACGACGCCACGCAGTCCGCCACGCGGCTGCCGCAACGTGAAGTTGATGCGCGGGGCCACGGGGAGCTTGGTGCCGGCGCCGGTGAACGAAGCGGTGACAAGCCGGTAGCGGGTCGAGACGCACGGGCGATGCCGGGCCTGGAGCCGGCCGTTCACACGTTGCAGGTTGAGCCGGCCCCAGACGCCCCCGGTGACAGGCTGCTGCTCGAGGGCGACGTTCTTCAGGCCCTGGGCGGCCACGGAGAGCGTCACCCGCCGGCGGCAGACGCTTTGCGCAGGATCCGCGACGATGGACAGAAGCCCGATCGAGAACCAGGTCGAGCGCAGGTCGAGCCGGAACCGCACCGTGGCGCCCGAGAGCGTCGTCTGGCCGCCGGCGCGGTTCGTGACCGTCAGCGTCTTCACGCGGTCGGAGCCGTTTCGGGCGATCGCGATGTCCCGCGGCGCGCCGGTCTGGAGCTTGCGACCGAGCGCTCGCGCGCTCATCGGCGCAAGCTCCCACTTGTGGTGCGGAGAGATGACGTCGTGCGGATCGTCTACGGCCTGGAGATATGCGACGTTGCCGCCCCACTCGTCGGCCGACGCGGCGGTCCTCCCGCCCGAGCTCGAGTGGAAGAAGGTCTGCGCGACGGCCCCGTTGAAAAGGACGACCTGCCCGGCCGTCGCGGTGACGGCGTCATTCGTGCTCGGCCGCTCGGCGGCGACCCCCCCGTACACCTGGTCACGAACGTCGGGGCACAAGAGCCCGCCACAGTGACCGGGTGTCGCAAGCGCGTACGAGCGGGCCGCAAGGGCCTGGGCCTTCAAAACCTCCGGCAGCCACGTGTAGGGAACCTCTCGCGGCACGACGCCGCGCACGTAGTCGTCGATGGAAACCTCGTTCACCGCCGAGAGCGCGCCGTTCGCACGCACCTCCAGATCGCCGCGATAGGCGTTCCCGCCGAGCTCGAGAGGAGCCGAGGTTGCCGTAAAAGCGGCCGGGCTCGCGAGGGACTGCTGCATGCCCTGGACCTGGATGCGCCCGTCGGGAGTCCGCGTCACCGCGTAGGAACCCGGCGCGAGCAGGTGCGAGCCGGCCTTGAACGAGGCAGTCGAGCCGACAGTCAGCGTCTGCCGACCGCTCGCCAGAAGCACCCGGACAGAGGACACGGGAGCGCTGCCAATCGAGGTCCCGCTGTAATAGTGCGCCAGGATCTGTTGGTAGGTCCAGCCCTGCTGCGCGAAGCCGTAGGCACCCCACTGAGGCATCCCGATGCCATGGCCCCAGCCCCGGCCCTTCACGAGGAAGACCGGCGCCGCCGACGCCGCCGCCGGCCACGCGAGCGCGGCAAGGAGAACGGCGGGCAGGAAGAATCGGCGCATCGGCAGTCAGACCCCCATCGGCGAAAAGGTAGTGGACTTCGGTAAGGAAAGCATGAAGAGCAGTACGTTTGGCCTCTTGGGTACCGGGCTAAGCAAGGACCGGCGTGGCGGTGCATAGAGGAGTACTTCCGGAGCGATATGCCAACGCGCGCCGGATCGGCCACGGCGGCATGGGCGAGATCCTGCTCGCCGAGGACCGCGAGCTCGGCCGCAAGGTCGCCGTCAAGCTGCTCGACGAGCGCTTTGCGCGCGATGACGCGCTGCGCCGGCGTTTTCGCCGCGAAGCCCTGGCGGCGGCGCGGCTCTCCGGGCATCCACACGTCGTGACGATCTTCGACGTCGGCGAATGGCGCGATCGCCCATTCATCGTCATGGAATACCTCCCCGGCGGAACGCTCGCCGAGCGGGCCCGTGCGGGCAGCGTGCCGCGCGACCAGGCGCTCATGTGGCTCGAGCAGGCGGCCGCAGCGCTCGACGCCGCGCACGCCGAAGGCATCGTCCACCGGGACGTGAAGCCCGCGAACCTGCTGCTCGACTCGCGCGACGAGCTCCAGGTGGCCGACTTCGGGATCGCCCGCGTCGTCGACGACTCCACCGGCTCGATGACCGCGGCGGGAACCGTCCTCGGGACGGCGGGCTACCTCGCTCCAGAGCAGGCCCGCGGCGAGGAGGCGACACCGGCGAGTGACAGGTACGCGCTCGGCGTCGTCGCGTACGAGCTCTTGACGGGCGGCCGGCCTTTCGAGCGCGGCTCGGCGACCGCCGAGGCGGTTGCGCACATCCACGAAGAGGTTCCACCCGCGTCGGAACGTGGCGTCGGCCTGCCGCGGCAGGTGGACGACGTGTTCGAGCGCGCGCTGGCGAAGGATCCGGCGCGCCGCTACCGGTCTGCAGCGGAATTCCTCGAAGCCCTTCAAGCCGCCTTGAATACGTCCACGGAGAGCACGCGGATCCTTCCGGCGTCTCTGGCCCCTCCGCCGGCTTCACGCCGCCGCGGGTGGTCGCCGGTCCCCATCATCGCAGGGGTGTTGCTCGCCGGGCTCACGGCCGGGATCCTGGCCGCGGCGGTTACGACCGGGGGCGAGGATCCCCAGGGGGCCACAGAGCCCCGGCAGGTCACGATCACACAGGTGGAGACCCGAGGAGGAACGACGGTCGAAGAGGTCGTGACGACGACGGTCCAGGCGCCCGCCACGTCACCCGGGAACGAGGGTGAAGGCGACGCCGCGGCGCTGACGGACGAGGCAACCGCCCAGCTCGAGCGGGGCGACTGGGAAGAGGCGCTCCGGCTGATGGAACAGGCGCTTCCCCCGCTCCAGGGCACGTATAGCGACGACTTTCGCTATGAGGCCTACGCCGAGTACAACATCGGCAAGGCCCTCGCGGAGCTCGGCCGGTGCGACGAGGCGCTTCCGCATCTCGAACGCTCCGAGGAGCTCCAGGGCACGCGCGGGCCGATCACGAGCGCGAAGCAGACCTGCGAGTAGGAACTAGGTTCCCAGGCGCTCGGCGTACTGGCGCGCGTAGTACTCGCGGTACGCGCCCGATTTGATCGGCTCCCACCAGGAGCGGTTCTCGCGATACCAGTCGACCGTGTCCGCGAGCCCGGCCTCGAAGTCGTGCTCCGGCTGCCAGCCAAGTCCGCGCAGCTTTGAGCTGTCCAGGGAGTAGCGGCGATCGTGGCCGGGCCGGTCGGCCACGTGGCGGACGAGGGACGGATCGGCGCCCGTCAGCTGGATGATCCGGGCTACGACGTCGAGATTGTCGCGCTCGTCGCCCGCGCCGAGGTTGAACACCTCGCCCCCGGCTCCCTGCCCGAGAACGAGCTCGATGCCGGCGCAATGGTCTTCGGCGTGCAGCCAGTCCCGGCGCTGCCGTCCGTCCCCGTACACGGGTAGGAACTCGCCCTCGAGCGCGTTCGTGACCATGAGCGGGATCAGCTTCTCCGGATACTGGTTCGAGCCGTACGTGTTCGATCCGCGCGTGATAGAGGCGTCGACGCCGTGCGTCCGCACGTAAGCGAGCACGAGGAGGTCGCCGCCGGCCTTGGAGGCCGCGTACGGGCTGGACGGCAGCAGCGGGTCGTCCTCCCTGGAGGAGCTGCCCTCGGGAACGTCGCCGTAGACCTCATCGGTCGAGACGTGGACGAGGCGGACCCCCGCGCTCCGCACCCATTCGAGCAGGACGTGCGTGCCGAGGACGTCCGTCCGCACGAAGTCGCCAGCCTCAAGGATAGAGCGGTCGACGTGCGTCTCAGCAGCGAAGTTCACGACCGCGTCGCACCCCTCACCCGCCCCCCTGACAGCTACAGGATCGGCGATGTCGCCCTGGACGAACTCGTGCTCTACCCCTTCGAGGTTCGCGAGGTTCCCCGAGTACGTCAGCTTGTCGAGGACGACGACCTGGTCGCCCGCGGCGACGAGGCGCTTGACGAAGTGGCTCCCGATGAACCCGCAGCCGCCCGTGACGAGCACACGCATGGGTCTCAGCCTAGAGCGTTAAAGCCGCGCGAGGCAGGCCCGAAGGCCCTCGCTCCAATGGGGGAGGCGCGGCGTGTCGTCATGCTCGCTCCGGAGTACGGAGTAGGCCGGCCTCGGGGCGGGCCGCCCCAGCTCGTCCGTCGTGATCGGGACGACGCGACAGTCGAGGCTGGCCTCCTGGAAGATCGCCTCTGCGAACTCCGCCCACGTGCAGTCGCCGTCCGCGGCGAGATGATGCGTGCCGTACGGGAGCTCGAGGACGCCCGGGACCGCCTCGGCGAGGTGGCCGACATACGTGGGGGAGCCGCGCTGGTCGGCCACAACGCGCACCTCGTCCTGCTGCTTCGCGAGCTGCAGCATCGTGCGTACGAAGTTCCGACCGGTCCAGCCGAAGAGCCACGAGCTGCGAACGATCCAGCCGTCGCGCACCTGCCGTTCGCCTGCGAGCTTCGTTTGCCCGTAGACAGAGAGCGGGTTCGGCTGGTCCGATTCGACGTACGGCTCGTTCTTTGCCCCGTCGAAGACGTAGTCGGTGGAGAAGTAGACGACGGGTGCGCCGAGCGCGGCGACGTTCCTCGTGCCGTCGACGTTCACAAACCTGGCTTGCTCGGTGTGCGTCTCGGCGCCGTCCACGTCGGTCCAGGCCGCGGTGTGAAGGACGAGATCGGGGCCGTAGTCGAGGGTCGAGGAGGTGACGTCGAACTGATCGCGCGTGCGGGCGTCGGCGGCCGGAAAGACCTCGCCGAGAGCCGCGCCGAGCTGCCCACCGGCGCCCGTGATCAGGATCCGGCTCGGTCTCGTTCCGACAGGATCGGCGATTGGGTGCTCCAGAGGTGCTTGACCCGAGGGTCGTCCCAGGGAACGGCGTGCTCGTCGGGGTCGTCCGCGTCGTACTCGCGGGTGACGTGGTAGCAGAAGATGAGATCCGTCAGGGCCTCGAAGCCGTGGGCGAAGTGGCCGGGCACATACACCGCTACCGGGTTGTCCTCGCCGATGTCGGCCGTGAAGACCTCGCCGGACTCGCAGTCGAGCACGACCACGCGGGCCGTGCCCGCCAGGCACGCGAAAAGGTCGTCCTGGCCCCGCTCGTGGTAGTGCAGGCCGCGGATGACGCCCTTGTGCGAGAACGAGACATTGGTCTGCACCGTCTGCTCGGGCAGCCGGCTCTCACGCCGGACTTCGAGAAACCAGCCGCGCTCGTCCTCGAAGTAGCGGAGCGGGAGCAATTGCACGCCCTTCACTGCTTGTTGGCTCCGTGCTCGCGGACGAAGTCGTTGACCGCGTAATACGCGGCGATCGACTCGCCGGCGTCCCCCCAGAATCCCTCGACGACGTCGTACTCCATCGTTCCTTGCTTGACGTACCAGTTGTTCACGTCGGTGATCTCGAGCTCACCCCGCCGCGAGGGCTTCAGCTTCGGGATGACGTCGAAGACGCCGGCGTCGTAGAAGTAGATGCCGGTCACGGCATAGTCCGACGGCGGCTTCTTCGGCTTCTCGATGATGCGGACAACCCGCCCGTCCCCGTCGAGCTCGGGAACTCCGAGGTGACGCAAGTGGCGCCGATCGCCGACGCGGGCGAGGAGGATCCGTCCGCCCCGCTTCTGGCGCGCGAACGCTTCGACGGCGGGGCTGATCGAGCGCTCGAAGATGTTGTCGGCGAGTACGACCACGACGCGGTCGCCCCCCGCGAAGCGTTCAGCCAGTCCTAGGGCCTCGGCGATGCCGCCGGCGCGCTCCTGGTACCCGTATGAGAGCCGCTCGATGCCGTACTCGTGTCCGTTTCCGAGCAGGCGCAGGAACTCGCCGGCGTGCGTGCCCCCGGTGACCAGCATCAGCTCGGTGACACCCGCCTGCACGAGCGCCTCGATGGAATAGCTGACCATCGGGCGGTCATAGATCGGCAGCAGATGCTTGTTCGTTATCCGGGTGAGCGGATGCAGCCGGGTGCCCGTTCCACCCGCAAGAACGACGCCTTTCACGACGCCGAGTCTAGGTTGCCGCCTACGTGACCGTCGCGGCAGACCCCGCGCGAGCGGGCGTACCCGGACGCATGAACATCCAGATGCTCACAACGAGCACCCACAACGGCAAGCCCCAGATGTAGACGGCCCACCCGATCCACGGCACGATGGCCGCGATACCGAGCACGAGGCTCGCCCACCCGAGCCAGACGGGGAGCGCACGGGTCCGAAAAGCCGCCACGGCGGCCGCGAGGAAGAAGACCACGACCGTGGCTTCGGCGGCGACGAAGAATCCGTCCCCGAGGGCCTCGAAGGCCTGCGCAGCGCCGGGATCGATCGGGGCATTCGTCTCCTCGGCCATAAGCCCGCCCGCCGCCTGCGGCGCCATCAGCCCCATCGACATCGCCGCGACGACGAGCCCGCTTCCGAACACGATCGATGTCATACGGCCCGCGCCGCCCTCGGCCCAGTAGAGGCGCGCCCGGAGGCTTCCCAGGAACCAGAGGAAGACTGCCGTCCCGAGCATGAAGATGAACGAGCCGGCGAGGATCGTGCCGCCTTCCGACTCGAAGTACGCGGCGATCGCCTGCCCACCCGCGTCCTCATCAGGTGAGTCAGCGCTTTCGATGACGAACACGGAGATCACCCAGAGGATGACCGCGAGAGCCCCCGCGAGGGGGGCATACCGCTCCCAGCGTCGTTCAGACCAGAAAGAGTCGTTCCGGATCTCAGACATTCAGCCCCCTCGACCGTTGTTGGCAGGGGGCATTGTTAACTCGTTTCGAGCTCGCGCCGGAATGCTGCCTCAGCCTCCTCGCCGAAGACGGCGAAGACGACGCGCTCGAGACTCTTCGGCTCAAAAGAGCGAGCTTCGGCCACCATGATCCGGGCGCACTCATCGACCGGGAAACCGCCTACGCCGGTTCCGAACGCGGGCAACCCCACGGAGGCGGCGCCGAGCTCCTCGGCGA
>JBBDMP010000190.1:0-12491 GCA_040878265.1 Gaiellales bacterium
GGCTCCTCGCGGCAACCGTCTACGACCCGACGATTGCCGTGCACGCCGGATGGCGAGCACCCTCAGTGGCCGCGGAGCTCGAGCGCGAGGGAGAAGAAACCCGACTCACCGCCGCACGCGAGCTCGAGGGGCTCGAGGATGCCGAGACTCAGCTTCTCGAAGGGTCCCCGACGCGGTGCCTGCTCTCGCTCGCGAGGAAGGAGCAGGCCACGCTCGTCGCCGTTGGCAGCCACGGACACACCCGCGCAGCGGGGATCCTCCTTGGCACCGTCGCGACGACGATGCTCCACGAAGCGCCCTGCGCGGTGCTTGTCGCGCGACCCGTGCCGGACGCCGGCCAATTCCCGCGCTCGATCGTCCTCGGAGCCGATGGTTCACCGCAGTCGCTCAGCGCGGCCGCGGTCGTCGCGGAGCTCGTCGAGCGGTTCGGGTCTTCCGTTCGCGCCCTCGCGGCAACAGGTGGGAAACCGGTGGACGTCGGCGGACTCCTCAAGGTCCGGAGCCTCGATTCCAGCGTGCTCGTTGCTGTCCGCTCCGGCCGAGCCGGCGATCGGGCCGCGCGATTCCCAATCCTGGAGTGGAGCGACCAACAACCGGTCGATGCACTCCTCGCCGCCTCGGCCGAGGCCGAACTCATGATCCTCGGGAGCCGCGGGCTCCATGGCCTCTCCGCGCTCGGCAGCGTGAGCGAGCGGGTCGCGCATCGAGCGACGTGCTCTGTGCTCGTCATCAGGCCAGTCGCACCTGAGGACCCAACTCGAGACCCGATGAAGGGCACGGCTTGATGCACGTGACTGCGCCAGCACTAGCGCCCACCCCACTCCACGTGCGGCAGCGTCCGATACTCGAGCTCCGGCGCATCACGAAGAACTTCCCCGGCGTCGTCGCCAACGACGCCGTCGACTTCGATCTTTTCTCCGGCGAGGTTCACGCGCTCCTCGGCGAGAACGGAGCCGGCAAGTCGACGCTCATGAATGTCCTGTACGGCCTCTACCGCCCCGACGCGGGCGAGATCCGGCTCGACGGAGCGCGAGCCGAGATCGCCTCTCCTCGAGATGCGATCGAGCTCGGTGTGGGCATGGTGCACCAGCACTTCATGCTCATCCCCGTGATGACGGTGGCGGAGAACATCGTCCTCGCGATGGAGCCACGAAGAGGCCCATTTCTCGATCGGGAATCGGCGGAGAAGCGCGTCGCGGAGCTCTCTCGCCGCTTCGGCCTCCTCGTCGAGCCCGACGTCAAGATTCAGGACCTCTCGGTTGGGCAGCAGCAGCGTGTCGAGATCTTGAAGGCGCTCTACCGCGAGGCGAGGATCCTGATTCTCGACGAGCCGACGGCGGTCCTGACACCGCAGGAGGCAGAGGAGCTTTTCAAAATCATCCGCTCGCTCACCGCCGAGGGCAAGGCGGTCGTCTTCATCACCCACAAGCTGCACGAGGTGCTCGAGGTGGCTGACCGGATCACGGTGCTCAGGCTCGGGAAGAAGATCACGACGCTTCCCCGCGAAGGGACGACCGAGGAGAAGCTCGCTCGCCTGATGGTTGGGCGCGAGGTGCTGCTCCGAGTCGAAAAGAGGCCAGCCGAGCCAGGAGCGTCGCTCCTGACGGTCGAGGACCTCGAGGTTCGGGACGACCGGGGTCTCGAGGCGGTGCGGGGAGTGTCCTTCTCTGTGCGCGCCGGTGAGATCGTTGGCATCGCCGGGGTCGACGGGAACGGCCAGACTGAGCTGCTCGAGGCTCTCACGGGGCTTCGGCGCCCGGGTGCGGGTCGAATCCTCGTCGACGGCCGTGACCTGACGGGAAGGGGAGCGCGCACGTTCCTCGACGCGGGCGTGGGGCACGTGCCGGAGGATCGCCAGCGGCAGGGGCTCGTCCTCAACTTCACCCTGGCCGAGAACCTTGCTTTACGCGATTACCGGCGGCCGCCCGACTCTCGCTACGGCTGGCTCAGGCCCAGCGTGCTCCTCTCCCGCGCCCAAACGCTCCTGAAAGAGTTCGACGTGCGCGGTGGAACGCCAACGACTCCGGCCTCGTCGCTCTC
Organism: Gaiellales bacterium; assembly: GCA_040878265.1. GTDB lineage: Bacteria > Actinomycetota > Thermoleophilia > Gaiellales > Gaiellaceae > JBBDMP01. The sequence continues at coordinate 2,041 of JBBDMP010000190.1, forward strand.
CGGCGGGAATCAGCAGAAGCTGGTCGTCGCTCGGGAGATTGCGCGGGATCCGCGTCTGCTGGTGGCATCCCAACCAACACGCGGGCTCGATGTCGGCGCCACCGAGTTCGTCCACCGCCGCCTAGTTCAAGAGCGGGACGAGGGACGGGCGATCCTTCTCGTGTCCTTCACGCTCGAGGAGATCCTGTCGCTCTCCGATCGCATTCTCGTCCTCTACCAGGGCAAGATCGTGGGCGAGTACCCGCCTACCGTGAGTAAGGAGGAACTGGGCATCGTGATGGCCGGCGGCCGAGCCAAAGACCAGATTCCGGGCGAGGTTCGGAGAGCCATATGACGTCCAAGAGCCCCGTGCGCATCGACGCCGCGCTCGGCGTTCGGAAGATCTCCGAGCTCGGACGCGGAGACATCGCCTTTGCAGGCGGAAAGGGAGCGAACCTCGGTGAGCTCACTCGCGCCGGTCTGCCCGTGCCGCCCGGCTTCGTCGTCGGAGCGCCGGTCTACGCGACGTTCGTCGAAGAGGCGGGCCTGCGAGAGCGGATCGCCTCACGCCTGGAGGCGCTCGATGTCGACGACTCCATCGCGCTCGAACGAGCTGCCGCAGACCTCCGGACCATGATCGAGGAGGAGCCGCTTCCGACGGCGACGGCCGATGCCCTTCGAGACGCCTACGCAGGGTTGGTCGACGGCGAAACCGACGCGCCGGTCGCCGTACGCTCTTCGGCGACGGCCGAGGACACGGAGGCGGCTTCGTTTGCAGGCATGAACGAGACCTTCCTCAACGTCCGCGGGGCCGACGCTGTCGTCGACGCCGTGCAGCGCTGCTGGTCGTCGCTCTTCGGCGCGCGAACGATCTTCTACCGGGCGAAGCGCGGCTTCGACCAGGCGGGCATGGAGATCGCGGTCATCGTCCAGCGTCAAGTTCCCGCCACCCGCGCGGGAGTGATGTTCACTGTCGACCCCGCCACAGGTGCGCCCGATCGCCTGGTGATCGAGAGCTCCTTCGGGCTGGGCGAAGCCGTGGTCAGCGGTCGAGTCTCGCCCGACCGCTACGTCGTCGACAAGGGAACGCTCACGATAGTCGTGCGCGAGATCCATCCGAAGACGGCCGTGATCGAGCCCCATCCCGACGGCGGGACGATGGTGCACGAGCTGGCGCCCGAGGAAGCCGTGCGCGCCACGCTGAGCGATGAGGAAGCTCGTGCGCTCGCGAACCTGGGGAAGCGCATCGAGGCTCATTACGGCGCGCCGCAGGACACCGAATGGGCGATCGACGCGGACGCCAAGATCTGGTTCCTGCAAGCCCGGCCGGTCACGGCCGGCACGGTGCCCGTTCCGGAGGAGCACGAGGGTGAGGTCCTGCTGCGTGGGCTCGGGGCGGCCCCCGGAGCGGCAAGTGGGCCGGTCCGTATCCTCCACTCGCCGGCCGAGGCGGGCACCTTCGTCGACGGGGCCGTCCTCGTGACGCGCATGACCGCCCCCGACTGGGTCCCTCTGATGCGCCGGGCGGCCGCGATCGCGACCGACTCGGGCGGGATGACCTGCCATGCCGCGATCGTCTCCCGCGAGCTCGGCATCCCGTGCGTCGTCGGAACGCAGCAGGCGACGAAGAAGCTTCGCGACGACGAGGTCGTCACGGTAGACGCCACCCGCGGGATCGTGCTCGAGGGCACTCGCCGTGCCCGCGGCCCAGAAGCGTCTGCGTTATCTGCGCAGGCCACCGCCGCCACTCCCATCGCCACCGCGACGAGCCTCCTCCTGAACCTCTCCGAGCCCTCGCAGGTCGCGCATGCGGCCGCGCTCGACGTCGACGGGATCGGCTTGCTGCGGGCCGAGCTGATGGTCATCGAGGCGTTGGAGGGAAAGCATCCGCGCCTCCTCCTCGAGGAGGGACGCGGTGGCGAGTTCGTCGATCGCATGGCTGAGGGCCTGACGACCTTCGCGGCCGGCTTCGCCCCGCGCCCGATCACATACCGGACGATCGACTTCCGTACGAACGAGTTCCGCAACCTCGAGGGCGGCGACCGCTTCGAGCCCGAGGAAGCCAATCCGATGATCGGCGTCCGCGGCGCCCTTCGCTACACGCGCGAGCCGGAGCTCTTCGCGCTCGAGCTCGATGCGGTCCGCCGAGTATGGGATGCGGGACACACGAACCTCCACGTCATGCTCCCGTTCGTCCGTACAACGGCCGAGCTGGCCCGCTGCCGCGAGCTCGTCGCGGCGTCCGGGCTGCCGGCCCGGCCGGGCTTCGAGCTCTGGATCATGGCCGAGGTTCCCTCCGTCCTCTTCAACCTCGAGCGCTACGCGGCGCTCGGGATCGCCGGCACCTCGATCGGCTCCAACGATCTAACCCAGCTCGTCCTCGGCGCCGACCGCGACTCCGAGCAGCTGGCCGAGGTCTTCGACGAGCGAGACCCGGCCGTCGTCGAGTACCTCGAGCAGCTGATCCCGCTCGCGCGAAGGCTCGGGTTGAAGACCTCGATCTGCGGTCAGGCCCCGTCGGTCTATCCGGAGTACGCCGATCTGCTCGTCCGCGCCGGGATCGACTCGATCTCCGTGAACCCGGACGTCGTCGAGCGAACGCGGCGGCTGATCGACGCAGCCGAGCGGCGGCTTCTTCTCGCGGCGGCGAGAAGCCACGGAGGCGCGAGGGGTTGACATGCCGCTGACTAAACCAGGGGGCGGCAAGCGGATCCTCTTGTTCGCGATCGCCGCGTCGCTGTCCGCGACGGCGCTTCTGGCGATCGGGATCCTCCTCCTCGGCGACTTCGGCGAGCGCGAGGGACGGATCCTCGCGACGACGGCGCTGCTCGCCGCCTACGGGCTGCTCGCGCTGCCGGCCGGATTCCTCTTCGATCAGAGGCGCCTGCGGGAGCTCGGCGCGACGGTCCTCGTCCTCGCTTCGACGGGTTTCGCGGCCGCCGCGGCCGCAGTCTGGACGAGCTCCCCGCCCGACGAGCTGGGAAACACAGTGGCCACGATCACCGCCTTTGCCGTCGCCTCGACGCAGACGGCTGCGCTTGCCGCCCGGCACCAGAAGCAAGACCCGAGCTCGGTGCGCCGCCTCTTCGCGGCCTCGACAGCGCTCGTGCTCCTGCTCGCCGCGATGTTCACAGTCGGGGCATGGGCCGAGATCGACAGCTCCGCCTACTATCGGATCCTGGCCGCTCTCGCCGTCCTCGACGTCCTCGTCGTCGCGCTCCAGCCCATCCTCGCTCTGATGCGGCCGGTCGGAGCCGCCTATCGCCTGCGCATTTTCGTCGAGCCGGGCGAGGTGGTCGAGACGACGGTGGAAGCACCGGATCTCGGCTCGGCGGCGGCGAGAGCGATCCGGAACGTCGAGCGCAGCGGGCGAGAGGTCACCGGCCTCAGGGTCATCCCAACATGGCGGGCGGACGAGCCGATTGCGTCGCGCATGTTGTCCGCGCCGCTTCGGTAGTTCGCCGCACCGGGAATCGGCGTAATCGCCGATGTGCCGCAACAGCGCCGAGTTGAAGATCAAGGGCGATGGGCAAGATCGTCGTCGGAGTAGACGGATCCCCGGGTGCTGATGAGGCGCTTCGTTGGGCGCTTACGGAAGCTCGTCTTCGCGGGGCGATCCTTCATGTCGTCCACGCATGGATGGTGCCCTTCATCGAGTCGCTGCCCGAGCCATGGGTAGTCGGCTTGACCCCGCCCGGCCCATCTGTTGAGGAGGTTTGCGAACGCGCCCGCGGTGCGGCCCAGAACATTCTGGACTCCTCGGTTCGCGCAGCCCGAGAGGGACCAGGGCTCGAAATCAAGGGCGAGCTCGCCGAGGGAAGGGCAGCACACAAACTTCTGGATGCCGCCCGCGACGCCGATCTCCTCGTGGTCGGGACGCGCGGTCGCGGCGGTTTCGCCGGCCTCCTCCTGGGGTCGGTGAGCCAGCAGTGCGCCCACCACGCACCGTGCCCGCTCGTCATCGTCCCAGGCCCGGAGGACGGGCGATGAGTCGATCGCCAAGACGAATCCTGATCGGCTACGACGGCTCCGACTGCGCACGCCGGGCGCTCGAGCTCGCAGCTTCTCTTGCCCAAGACGGAACGAAAGTGACTTTGGCCAACGTGGCCGAGGTGATGTCCTTCGGCCTCCCGGATCCCTTCGCGGTCGCGGAGCAAAAGCGTCTGCTCGCCGAGGGAAACGAGCTCCTTGCAGCCCGCGGAATTCCCTCGGGCAGCATCGATCCCCTGAATGCTGACGCAGCTGACGGGCTCGCGTGGGCGGCCAAGAAAGTCGGGGCGGACTTGCTCGTCGTCGGCACGCACAGTCGCGGGCCTCTCGCCAGGCTCGCTCTCGGCTCAGTGGCCGGCACTGTCGTGCATCGCGTGCCCTGCAGCGTGCTGGTCGTGCCATGACCCGGCCCAACGCGCTGCGCCGTTCCCCACGTCGGTAGTTCGCCGCAGCGGGTCGGCGACTTAACCGCAGGGGAGATCGTTGCCGGCGCCGATGCCGCGGCGTTGGGCGCGACGGACGATCGAAGCACCCACAAAGGAGGTACGCGATGGCATCCACCTCAATTCGCGGCGTCGCCAAGACGCCCGACTTTCGCGAGGAAGGTGACGCCTTTGTCGCGTCCATCCCGGCAGCGGGGTTCGAGACGCGTCAGCTCGAGGTCGAAGTAGCGGGCCATACGGTGACCGTCCGGGGCCGGGGGTCTGGAAGATCCTTCGGCCGAGAGTTGCACCTACCGGCGGACGCCGATCCCGACGACCTCACGGCCACGCTCGCACATGGGGCTCTTCAGCTCCGCGCGCGACAGGAGCCACCCCTTCGGCGCCCCGTACCGATCGAGATCGGCGGCACCCTCATCAACGCCGAGGCTGCCCCGAGCTAATGGAAGGAAATGACATGGAAACTGCATTCGAAAGCGGCAAGTCCTCCGGCAATGGAGACGGCCGCAAGCTCAAGCGCTCGATGGGCCTCTGGATGGCCACGGCCCTCGTCATCGGCAACATGGTCGGTTCGGGGGTCTTCCTCCTGCCGGCCGCGATGGCAGGCACGGCAGGGCCAGTTTCGGTGCTCGCGTGGGCCTTTACAGGCCTCGGGGCCATGCTCCTTGCCCTCGTCTTCGCAACGCTGGGACGCGCATATCCGAAGACCGGCGGCCCGTACGTGTATGCCCGCAAGGCATTCGGTGACTTCATCGGGTTCCAGACCGCGTGGAGCTACTGGATTAACGCCTGGGTCGGGAACGCGGCGATCGCGATCGCGTTCGCCGGCTACCTCGTCGTCTTCTGGGGTGACGCGTCGAAGAACTGGATCGCGGTCGCCGTTGCGATCGCACTCGTCTGGATCCTGACGTTCGCGAACATCCTGGGCGTCCGCGAGGCGGGTGCGATCCAAGTCGTGACCACGATCCTCAAGTTCGTGCCACTGCTGGTGATCGGAGTCGTCGGGCTCTTCTTCATGGAGAGCGGCAACTTCGAGCCCTTCACGCTCGAGAGCGGCTTCGACTGGGGGATCAGCGCCGCGGCACTGCTGACGCTCTGGGCCTTCATCGGCCTCGAGTCGGCAACCGTTCCCGCCGAGGAGGTGAAGGACCCCAAGCGGACGATCCCGCGCGCCACGATCATGGGCACGGCCGCCGCCTCGATCCTCTACCTCGTGGCGACGATCGCGCTCTTCGGGATGATCGCAAGCTCGACGCTCGCCGGTTCGAGCAGCCCCTTCGCCGACGGTGCGAACGTCATCTTCGGCGGCACCTGGGGCGGGAAGGCAATCGCCGTCGTCGCCATGATCTCGATCTTCGGCGTCCTGAACGGCTGGATCCTGCTTCAGGGTCGGGCCGCGCTGGGCCCAGCTCGGGACGGGCTCTTTCCCAAGCAATTCGCGCGGGTGGACGCAAAGCGCGGGACGCCGGTCTTTGGACTCGTCGTCTCCTCCGTCCTCATCACCGGGCTCCTGCTCCTGAACCTGCGGAGCTCCGGGACGATCGTCGAGATGTTCACGGACATCATCATCATCGCCACGCTGACGGCCCTGGTCCCCTACATGTACGCAACGGCCGCGCAGCTGTACCTGTTCTTCGCCGACCGTGCTGCGTTCTCGGCGGTTCACCTCGCCCGATATTCGGTGATCGCGTTCCTCGCGCTTGCCTATTCGACCTGGGCGATCTGGGGCGCCGGCTACGAGTACGTGACGAAGGGCTTCATGCTCCTCATCGCCGGCATCCCGGTGTACATCTGGCTGAAGTGGCGCCAGAGCAAGGAGCCGTTCGCCCTTTCGGTCGAGCCGGTTCCGAGCATGGAGCAGCCTCGTGTCACGACTCCGGTCGTGTGATCAAACGGTCCGGCCCGGGTCCTCACTGGGCCCGGGCCGGCCGCTCGAGAAGGGAACTGACATGAAGAAGATCGTGATCATGGGAGCCGGAGGCCGGGACTTCCACAACTTCAACGTGGTCTATCGGGACGACAGCGATACCGAAGTCGTGGCGTTCACGGCCACGCAAATCCCGGGCATCGACGAGCGAACGTATCCGGCCGCGCTCGCGGGCATCCGCTACGCCGACGGGATCGCGATCCGCCCAGAAGAAGAGCTGGACGGCATTATCGCCCGCCACGAGGTAGACGAGGTAGTTCTCGCCTACTCCGACCTGGCGCACGAGGATGTCATGCACAAAGCGTCCCGCGTGCTCGCCGCCGGGGCGAACTTCGTCCTCCTGGGGCCGAACGCGACGATGCTGGAGAGCACAAAGCCCGTCATTGCCGTCTGCGCGGCCAGGACCGGCTCGGGCAAGAGCCAAACGAGCCGGCGGATCGGCCAGCTTCTCCTGGGTGAGGGGTTGTCCGTGGCGCTCGTGCGCCATCCGATGCCGTACGGAGACCTCGAGGCGATGCGCGTCCAGCGCTTCGCGACGCTCGAGGACATCGATGCCTCGAACCCGACGATCGAGGAGCGGGAGGAGTACGAAGCTCCCGTCGCCCTCGGCATGGTGATGTACGCCGGCGTCGACTACGCGGAGATCCTCGCGCAAGCGCAGGAGGACGCGGACGTCGTTATCTGGGACGGGGGGAACAACGACCTCCCGTTCTTCCGTCCCGATCTCCATATCACGGTCGTCGACCCGTTGCGCCCCGGGCACGAGCTCCGCTACCACCCCGGGGAGACCAACGTCCGCATGGCGGATGTCGTGATCGTCAACAAGGCCGACACCGCCGATCCGCGCGACGTGGCGAAGGTGATCGCCAACGTACGGAAGGTGAACCCGAGTGCCACGATCGTGCAAGCGGCCTCGCCGCTGACGATCGAGAACGGCTCGGCGCTCGAGGACGCCCGCGTCCTAGTGGTCGAGGACGGTCCGACTGTCACCCACGGCGAGATGCCTTACGGCGCGGGCACGATTGCGGCGCAGCGCGCCGGCGCGAGAGCGCTCGTCGACCCCCGGCCGTTCGCGGTCGGCTCGATCGCCGAGACGTTCAAGCGGTACCCGGGCATCGGCAACGTGCTGCCGGCCATGGGCTACGGCGACGCACAGCTCGCCGAGCTCCAGACGACGATCAACGCGACGGACTGCGACGTCGTCGTCACAGGCACGCCCATCGACCTGGGACGGCTGATCGACATCCGCCGTCCGGTCCGGCACGTGACGTACGAGTACGGCGATCACGGTCGCCCCACGCTCGCCGAGGTGCTGGCGCCCCTCGTCCAGCGAGTGCGGGCCGGGCTCGTCGCCGTTTGATCGGCAGGCGCCCGCGCCGCTCCCGGCGGCGCGGGCGCTTTCTCTGCTCTCCGTACTTTCCCGCACTCGAATCAAAGGTCCCCCCGATGTCGTCCCATACCGACCGCGGCAGGCTCATGGGCGAACGACCGAAGGAGGGTCTTCATGGCTGTTTCCGCCCAAGCGCCGACACTCGCGGCGGACGCACAGTGTCTGACGGGCAAGCAGCTCACCGTGACCGTCGTCGGCGTCCTCTCCGACACGGCGCCGCTCGAGATGGCCGGGGTCTCGACCTCGCAAACCACGCTCGCAGCGGTCTTCGGCGAGCGCGTCGAGCCGACGTCGCATCTCTTCGCGCTGCAGGAGGGCGTCGATGCCAAGGCCACGGCAGCCATGCTCGAGCGGGCCTTCCTCGCCAACGGAACGGAGGCCGACTCGCTCGCCGAGGTGCTCTCCGACACCGTCGGGGCAAACCTGACGTTCAACCGGCTCATCCAGGGGTTCATGGGGCTCGGGCTCGTCGTCGGCGTCGCCGCCCTCGGGGTGATCGCGGCCAGGTCGGTCGTGGAGCGGCGGCAGCAGATCGGCGTCCTGCGCGCGATCGGGTTCCGCCGCCGCATGGTTCAGCTCACCTTCCTCATCGAGTCGTCCTTCATCGCGCTCACGGCGATCGCGGTCGGCACCGGGCTCGGGCTCGTCGTCGCGTGGAACGTCATCCACGACTCGTAGCAGGAGCCGAGCTGGGACAATCTCGCCTTCGACGTGCCCTGGCTCAACCTCGGCCTGATCTTCTTCGTCGTCTACGCGGTGGCGCTGGCGACGACGTTCGCGCCCGCTGTGCGCGCTTCCAGGGTCTACCCGGCGGAAGCGCTCCGCTACGAGTGAGCGAGCCCGGGCCCGCCTTCCCTTCCGGCGAGCTCGATCCGGTCCCGCCGCCTGAGATCGCCCGCCGCGCCGAGCAAATCGGTGAGGCGAAGGCCGCGATGCCGCTGCTGCAGCTCGTCGTCCTCGCCGTGCTCGCAGGCGCTTTCATCGCCATGGGGGCGATCTTCGCGACGACGGTCATGGCCGGCGGCGGGGAGCTTCCCTTCGGAGTCGTCCGGTTGCTCGGCGGCCTCGCCTTCTCCCTCGGCCTCATCCTCGTGGTCGTGGCGGGCGCCGAGCTCTTCACGGGGAACAACCTCGTCGTCATGGCCTGGGCAAGCCGGCGCGTGACGACCGGTCGCCTCCTCTGGTCGTGGCTCGTCGTCTACATCGGGAATTTCGCCGGTGCTCTCGCGACCGCAGGGCTCATGTACGCCACGCGCCAGTACACGTTCGGCGACGATGCGGTCGGTCACGAGGTTCTCGCCATCGGCGCGGCAAAGACCGATCTCGGCTTTCTCCAGGCCGTGGCGCTCGGAGCCTTCTGTAACGCGCTCGTCTGCCTCGCCGTCTGGCTCACGTACAGCGCCCGGACGACCACGGACAAGATCCTCGCCGTCATCCCTCCGATCGCAGCGTTCGTCGCGGCGGGCTTCGAGCACAGCGTCGCCAACATGTACTTCATTCCGATCGCACTCTTCGTCAAGACCGACGATGCGTGGCTCTCCTCGACCGAGGGGCTGCCCGATCTGGCCTCGCTCACGTGGTCGGGCTTCCTCTTCGACAACCTCGTCCCCGTCACGATCGGGAACGTGATCGGCGGCGGGCTGATGGTGGGCGCCGCCTACTGGCTCGCCTACCTTCGGCCGGGGGGAAAGGCGACCTAGCGATATCCGCGTGCCCCCCGATGCCGAATCAGGGCGCGCCCGGATGACCCGGGCACCGGTCTGCTCGAAGGTTGAGCCTAAGCGAAGGGAGGCTTCCATGACGGTTCTCTGGACTGCCATCAGCGTCGCCGTCGTCACCGGCGGGCTCGTGCTCGCGCTCTACGTGCTCGTGCGCTGGTTCGGCGCTGCGCACCGGCTCTGAGCGAATGAGCGCGGTCGCGGCACGTGGGTCGAAGAAGCTTCTCGGCCGAGGGGTTCGGGCTGGCCTTGACCGGCGCTTCGAGGCAATCGTGTTCGACTGGGACGGAACCGCGGTTCCGGACCGACGGGCCGACGCGGGCGACCTCCGCGCCGTCGTCAAGAAGCTCTGCGCCCTCGGGATGGAGCTCGGCATCGTCACGGGGACACACGTCGACAACGTCGACGGACAGCTCGCGGCCCGGCCTCCCGGCCCGGGATGCCTGCACCTATGCATGAATCGCGGCTCGGAGGTCTTCCGGGCCGGCGAGGCAGGTCTCGAGCTCGTCTACCGGCGTGAGGCGTCGCCCGAGGAGGACTCAGCTCTCGATGCGGCAGCGAAGGCCACCGTGGAAGCGCTCGCTCGGTGCGGCCTCGAGGCGGCGATCGTCTCCCAACGGCTCAACAGGCGGAAGATCGATTTGATTCCCCTGCCGGAATGGGCCGATCCGCCCAAAGCGCGGATCGCCGAGCTTCTGGCAGCCGTCGAAAGTCGCCTACACGCCGCGGGCTTAGCGGGTCTCGAAGAGGCGGTCGACCTCGCGAGCGAGGCCGCGCGTGCGGCCGGCCTTCCCGACCCGCGGGTCACGAGCGACGCGAAGCACGTCGAGATCGGGCTCACGGACAAGGCCGATTCCGCTCGATGGCTCTTCCAAGAGCTCGGCCGGCGAGGCATCGGCCCAGGCCTCGTCCTCGTGGTGGGGGACGAGTTTGGGCCCCTGGGCGGTCTGCTGGGAAGCGATTCGCTGCTCCTCGTTCCGGCGGCGTCGCGCTCCCCGGCAATCTCC
>JBBDMP010000191.1:0-2238 GCA_040878265.1 Gaiellales bacterium
CCCCCCCCCCCCCCCCCCACGCCCCTTCCCCAGGCTCATAGGCCGAAGGCCGGCCTATGAGCCTCCTCACCAGCGTCACGATCTTCGTGCTCGCCGTCTTCCTCGGCTTCGAGCTCATCTCGCGCGTCCCCACCCTTCTGCACACCCCGCTCATGTCGGGGACGAATGCGATTCACGGGATCGTCCTCGTCGGCGCGATGCTGATCGCGGGCTCGGCCGACTCCACCCTCGAGCAGGTGCTCGCATTCGTGGCGGTCGTCTTCGCCACGATCAATGTCGTCGGCGGCTTCCTCGTCACCGACCGCATGCTCGAGATGTTCAAGCGCAGAGAATGACGCTGCCCCTTGCGCTCTCCCAGAACGTCATCAACGTGGCGTACCTCGTCGCTGCCGCGCTGCTCATCCTCGGCATCAAGCGGCTCTCCTCACCGCGCACGGCTCGGTCGGGGAACATTGTCGCGGCGGTGGGGATGGCCATCGCGCTCGTCTTCACGCTCCTCGACGATGACATCGACTCCTACTGGTTGATCGCGGCGGGCGCGGCCTTCGGGACGGTCGTCGGGGCATTTTCCGCTCGCCGCGTGCGCATGACGGCGATGCCGCAGATGGTCGCGCTCTTCAACGGCGTCGGCGGCGGCGCGGCCGCGCTCATCGCCGCCGCGGAGTTCCACCGGCTCACACCCGCGCCCGGGCACGTCGTCGAGGACGCGATGGGCGCGATTCTCTTCTCGGCCCTGATCGGTTCGATCAGCTTCTCGGGGAGCCTCGTTGCCTTCGCCAAGCTCCAGGAGCTGATGCCGGGACGGCCGGTTGTCTTTCCCGCCCAGCAGGTCGGGAACGGTGCGCTCTTCCTTGGCCTGCTCGCGTTCGGGGGCGTTGCGGGGGCGACGGAGGTCGGCGGCTGGATGGTCGCTCTGCTCGCGGGCGCGCTCCTCTTCGGCATCCTCTTCGTCCTGCCGATCGGGGGCGCGGACATGCCCGTGATCATCTCGCTTCTGAACGCGTTCACCGGGCTCGCAGCCGCCTCGACCGGCTTCGTCCTCGACAACACCGCGCTCATCATCGGCGGAACCCTCGTCGGAGCATCCGGAACGCTCTTGACGATCCTCATGGGGCGGGCGATGAACCGCTCGCTCGCGAACGTCCTTTTCAGCGCGTTCGGTGCGGAAACCGTCGCGGGGCCCGCCGTCGCGGCGACCGACGGGCAAACCGCTCGCGAGATCGGCGCTGAAGACGCGGCAGTCATGCTCGCTTACGCGAAGCGGGTCGTCGTCGTGCCGGGCTACGGCCTCGCCGTCGCCCAGGCACAGCACACGGTCCGTGAGCTGGCCGAGCTGCTCGAACGGCGCGGGGTCGACGTCAAGTACGCCATCCATCCCGTCGCCGGCCGGATGCCCGGCCACATGAATGTCCTGCTCGCCGAGGCGAACGTGCCGTACCCGCAGCTCTACGACATGGAGGACATCAACCCCGAGTTCCCGCGCACCGACGTCGCGCTCATCATCGGCGCGAATGACGTCACCAACCCCGCCGCGCGCACGAACCCGGAAAGCCCCCTTTACGGCATGCCCATCCTGAACGTCGACGAGGCCGCGAACGTGATCGTGCTCAAGCGGAGCATGAACCCGGGCTTCGCCGGGGTCGACAACGAGCTCTACTACAACGCGAAGACGTCGATGCTCTTCGGGGACGCGAGGGCTTCGGTCGAGAAGCTGATTGCCGCCGTCAAAGCGGCGTAATGGCGTCGCCTTTCGCGACGCGGCCGGTCTTGACCACGCGCGCGAGCATTCCCCGCCTGCCCTCGAGCTCTGCTTGGAGCCCGGGCCGGATGACCTCCATGAGCTCGCAGGGATCGCACACCATCGAGACCTCGAACTCCGCCTCGCCGATCTCGAGGCGCTGGCCGACCCGCCATGACATCACGTCGGCTCCCCGCACGGTGAAGTTCTCGCGGATCGTTCCCGGCTCGACGCCCACCGACTGAAGGTCCTCCTCCGCGACGAAGAGGACGGAGCGCTTGCCGCTCCGCGAGTGCGCGCAACCCTCGAGCCCGGTCTCCGTCACCTGTGCCGACTCGAGCGCCTCCATCGGCTGCCGCCGCTGCGGGCACCGCCAGATGCCGACGATCTCGGCCATGTGCCGAGTATAAGGACGGTTACGGCGCGGGCTCGTGGAGGACGGCGCTGAGCGCGTCCACCTCGCCGTGCCCGAAGAAGCCGTTGTAGCCCTCGCCGCCCTG
>JBBDMP010000192.1:0-12310 GCA_040878265.1 Gaiellales bacterium
ACCCCCTTAACGCCTTAGCAGGGCGCCGCCTTCAGCCACTCGGCCACTTCTCCGTGCGGGGGCAATGGTAGCCGCTTAAAGTGCGAAGCCCGCCTCGGTGGGATGTATGGAGCCGCAACCGAAACGGGACTTCGCCAGACGCCGGGGGGATATGTGAGGGGAGCCGGCAACCTCATGATGGCCCCTGGGGCTCTGGAGCACCGTCCCCACGAAGGGTGATTTAGTCCCAGGGTGGTCCGCATCGGCCGGCGCGAAGTCGCCCTCACGAACCTCGACAAGGTGTTCTTCCCGAAGCCCGGCCTCAGGAAGGGCGACCTCATACGCTACTACGTCGACGTGGCCGAGCACGTCCTTCCCCACGTCCGCAAGCGGCCGATGCAGATGCTCCGCTACCCGGACGGCGTAGACGGCTTTTTCTTCTACCAGAAGCGGGTCCCCAATCCCCATCCGGACTGGCTCGAGACCGTCCACATCGTCTTCCCGAGCGGGAACCGCATCGACTTTCCCGTCGTCAACGATGCCCCCGGTCTCGCCTGGATCGCCAACCTCGGCTGCATCGACCTGCACACTTGGCACTGCCGGATCGATGACGTCGAGCGCCCGGACTACCTGCTAATCGACCTCGATCCGAGCGAGGGGAACCCCTGGAAGCACGTGCGTGAGATCGCCCTCGTCGTCAAGGAGGTCATGGACGAGCTCGGGCTCGCGAGCTTTCCGAAGACATCCGGGGCCACCGGTCTGCACATTCTCGCGCCGATCAGGCCGGAGCTCCGCTTCCGCGATGTGCGCGACTTCGCCAAAGCCCTGGCGAGGGAGGTGGAGAGCCGAGTGGGCGACCAGAACGTCGCCACGACCACCTGGAAGGTCGCAGACCGCCGCGGAGTCTTCGTCGACTACGGCCAGAACGCGCGCGACCGGACGATCGCCTGCGCGTACTCGATCCGGCCGACGCCCGACGCGCGCGCCTCGGCGCCGCTTCGGTGGGAGGAGGTCGCCTCGGTCGAGCCCGAGGAGTTCACGCTCCAGACGATGCGCGACCGCATCGACGCTGTCGGTGACCTCACGGCGGGGATGTGGCGGCGCAAGGCGAGCTTGCTTCCTCGCTTCAAGAAGCTCGGGCTAGAAGCTCCGGAACCGTAGGGTCGCCCTTGCGCGGCCGCGGGCGAACCTGGGCGACTTTGCAGTCCTTGGGATCCTTGTCCGGGCGGAACCGAAGGAAGCCTGTTCCGTGCCGGAAGCGCTGGCCCTGCCACTTGTCGTAGCGCACCTCGACGACGAGCTTCGGGGGCACGGGGCTCCACTCGAGGGTCACCTGCGGACGCCAGCGACTCGGCTCGCCGCGAGGCTTGCGCTCCGGATTGCGCCCGAGGAGCGGCTTGACGCGCGCAAGGATCTCTTCACGGGGTTTCCCCGCAGCCGAAGCGGTGCCGACGTGCCGAATCTCGCTCCCCTCGTAGAGACCGAGCATCAAGCTCGCGATGCCCGACCCTTTCTCGCTCCAGGTGACGCCCACGACGACGCAGTCGGCCGTCTTCTCGCCCTTGACCTTGAGGACGGCATCGCGTGAGCCGGGGAGGTAGGGCGCCTCGAGCCGCTTGGCGATGACGCCGTCGAACCCGGCGACCTCGAGGCGGTCGAGCCACTTTTGTGCCTGCTTGCGATCACGGCTCGCCGGTGAGATCTCGTAGGGGAGCTTCTCCACCCGCTTGCGGCGCTTCTCGAGGGGCAGCTTGTGCACCTCCTCGCCCTTCCAGAGGAGGACGTCGAAGGCTACGAACGAGGCAGGGATCTCCGCGGCAAGCTTCTGGACGCGGCTCTCCGCCGGATGGAGACGCATCTGGAGAGCGTCGAAGTCGAGGACGCCGTCGCGGGCGATGACGATCTCGCCGTCGACCGCTGAGCCCGGCGGCAGCTTCTTCCCGAGCGCCTCGAGCTCGGGGAAGTAGCGGAGAAGCGGCCGCGCATTCCGGCTCCAGAGGTGGAGCTCGCCGGCGACGTTCTCCAGAATGCCGCGGAAGCCGTCCCACTTCGGCTCGTACTGCCAGCCGTCCTGCTCCGGGAGCTCACGCACGAGCTCGGCCTCCATGGGCGGAAAGGGCAGTTTCCGGGGCGGCACGTCGCCAGCGTAACCAGCGGTGCCGCTTGCCCGTCTAACTCACAGGGTCAAATGAGGAAGGTTGCAGTCACAGGCATTGGCGCCGTGACGCCGGTGGGGAACACCGCGCGGGCGACGTGGGAGAACGCGCTCGCAGGGAAGAGCGGAGTCGACTACATCCGCGCCTTCGACGCGAGCGAGTCTCCCGTGGGGATCGCTGGCGAGGTGAAGGATTTCGACCCGACCGGCCTGGCCTCCCCGAAGGGCCTCCGCAGGCTCGACCGGAACGTTCTCTTCGCCCTTTCGGCCGGGAAGGAGGCGCTCGCCGACGCAGGGGTGAACGGCTACTCGCCGGACCGCGTCGGCGTCGTCCTCGGCTCCGCAATCGGGGGCTTCAACCAGCTCATGGACCAGTACGACGTGCTGAAGGAGCGGGGAGCCGACCGGGTCTCGCCGAACTTCATTCCGAACGTCCTCGTCGATTCGGCGAGCGGCCAGCTCGCGATCGAACTCGGTATTCGCGGCCCGAACTTCGCGATCGTGTCGGCCTGCGCGACCGGTTCACATGCGGTCGGGGAAGCCGCTGAGCTCATCCGCCACGGCCACGCGGACGCCGTGCTCGCCGGGGGCACGGAGGCGTGCATCCACCCGCTGATCCTCGCCGGGTTCAGCAACATGCGCGGGCTGGCAAGCGCCAACGGCGATCCGGCCAAGGCCTCGAGGCCGTTCGACGCCACTCGCGAGGGGTTCGTGATGGCCGAGGGCGCCGGTGTGCTCGTGCTCGAGGACCTCGAGACGGCGCAGAAGCGCGGTACGCGGATCTACGCGGAAGTGCTCGCTTACGGCGCTTCGAACGACGCCTACCACATGGCCGCGCCGGACCCCGAGTCGAAGGGCGTCGTCGAGATGATGAACCAGGCCCTCGCGCGCGCGCGCGTCAAACCTGAAGAGGTCGACTACATCAACGCGCACGGCACCTCGACCCCGCTCGGCGACGCGGCCGAGACGCTCGCGATCAAGGAAGTCTTCGACGACCACGCCTACGAGCTCGCCGTTTCCTCGACGAAGTCGGTCATGGGCCACACGTTCGGGGCGGCGGGGGCGATCGAGGCCATCATGTGCGTCCTCGCGGTTCACGAGGGCGTTCTACCGCCGACGATCAACTACGCGAACCCCGACCCGGCCTGCGACCTCGACTACGTCCCGAACGAGCCGCGCGAGAAGAAGGTTCGGGTCGCATTGTCGAACGCGATGGGCCTCGGCGGCCACAACGGCTGCGTCCTGCTGGGCCGCGTCGACAACTAGCCGGCCACGCGCTCGGGGGTGAGCTCGGCCAGGGAGCCGAGCACCTCGTCGGCGAGCGCCAGCGCGTCATCTTCCGGAGGGAACTGCGGATTAGGGATCGCGAGCACGCGCATTCCGGCGGCCTTCGCGCTCCTGATGCCGGCGTCGGAGTCCTCGACGGCCGCGCAGCGCTCGGGTGACACGTCCAGTCGCCGCGCGGCCTCGAGATACACATCCGGTGCCGGCTTCCCACGTGGGACCTCCTCGGACGAGACGGTCGCGCGGAAGTAACGGGCCAACCCCGACAGCTCGAGCACGAGGTCGATGAGCTCCCGGTTCGCTGACGACGCGAGCCCGAGCGGCCAGCGTGCCGCCAGCCGTTGGACCGCTTCGACGGCGCCTTCGATCAGCGGGAGCTCGCGCCGGTAGATCTCCTCGAGCCGCCGCACGACCTCCCTGGAGATCTCCTCCGGCGGATCCGGCACCCCGATGACGTCGTGCATGTAGCGCGACCACTCGAGCGAGCTCATACCCATCATGTCGCGCGAGGCCGTCTCGGTCCAACGGCCGCCGCGCTCTGCCGCCAGCTCCCGTCGCGCCTCGTCCCAGACGTGCTCGGAGTCGATGAGCACGCCGTCGAGGTCGAAGACGACGGCCCGAATCACAGGGAGACGTACCGCTGTCCGAGGTAGACGAGCGGCGGCGCGACGCGTCCCCGCTCGGCCGCCAGCACTTCACCGACGAACAGCGTGTGGTCTCCGGCCTCGTGCTCCCGGGCGGGGCGGCAGCGCAGCCAGCCGAGCGCGTCGGCCACGAGCGGCGGTCCCTCGCCCTCCCGCACGAGAATGCCGTGCCAGTGGGCGAAAGGCGGGACGCCGCGGGCGAAGTGCTGGGCGACGGCCTCCTGGTCGCCGGCGAGAAGGCTGAGCGCGAACTCGCCCGCCTGGCGCAGGAACTCGTGCATTGCGGCCTGGTTGGAGATGCTCACACCGACGAGGGGCGGCTCCAGGGAAAGGGAGACGAGCGACCCCACAGTCAGCCCGAGCCGCTCGCCCTCGACGTCGATCGTGAGCACGGCGACGCCGGCGGGAAAAGCGCGAAAGAGTTCTCGGAGCTCCTCGACCGGGGCGCTCAGCGGCGGCGCTCGACGTCGAGCGCATCCACGAGCGAGTCATCCTCGCGGCGCTCCGGCTCGACGAGCGCGTCCTGAAGCTGCGCGGCCAGGTCTCGGAGACCTTCCACGACGCGCTGCCGGCGCTCCTCGAGCGCCTTGGCTTCCTTCTGCAGCCGCTCGTGCCGCTCGCGAGCATCGCGCTGGATCTGCTCGGCCATGTGCTGCGCGGCCTCGCGCATCGCCCGCGCCTGCTCTTCGGCCTCGGCAACCAGACCGCGGACCTCCTCCTCGACCTCACGCCGCTGCTGCGAGCCGTACGAGTCCACCGCAGTGCGAATGTCGCTCGCGTATTCCTCCGCCTCGGCTCGCACCCGCGCCGCCTCGCTCGTGAGCTCCTCGATGCGCGAGGCTGCTTGCCTTTCGGCCAGCTGGACGATCTCGAGCGCCTCGCGTCGCGCCGTCACGAGGATCTCGTCCGCGGCCGACTCGGCCGCTTCGAGGATGGCGTTGATCTTGCCGGGAACGTCGGCGTGGTTCCGCGGGCCCGACTCCTCAGACCCCGCCCGCATCTCCTCCTCAGGACGATCTAGCACCGATCCTCTCCTTTGCTCGGCCGCAAGGCGCACAGTTATTGCATTCCCAGCGCCGAGATGCAACTTCTACGATGCCGAAGTGCCATTTCTTCGGCTGATCGAAGTCGGCGAGGCGAGCGGGGAGCTCAAGGCCGAGTACGACTCTGCGCTCGCCCGCGCGGGGAAGGTTTTCAACATCGTCAAGGCGATGTCGCTCAACCCGCGCGTGCTGAAAGCGTCCATGGAGCTCTACCGGCAAATCATGTTCGGCCCGTCCGAGCTGTCCCGCGCCGACCGCGAGCTCCTCGCCGTGGTCGTGTCGCGCGCGAACGACTGCCACTACTGAATTGAGGCACATGCAGACGACCTCCGTGCTGAGGGCGCCCCAGAAGAGCTCGCTGAGCATGTGAAGCACGACTACCGCAATGCCGATCTCGAGCCCCGCGTGCGGGCGCTCTGCGATTTTGCGGTGCAGCTGACGCACGAGCCGGGCTCGCCGGCGGAGGACGACATCGAGCGCCTGCGCGCCGCCGGGCTGTCCGACGCCGCTGTACACGACGCCATCCAGGTGATCGCCTACTTCAACTACATCAACCGGGTGGCGGACGCCGTGGGCATCGAGGGCGAACCCGAGTGGACCTCGCGCTGACTTGATCGGGCGCTAGGCTCCCTCGCGATCGCGATGAACATCATCGTGCTAGGGGCGGGCCAGGTCGGTGCCACGGTCGTGGAGGCTCTCCACGGCGAGCACGCCGTCACCGTGCTCGACCTCGACCAGGCGCGCCTCAGCGCGATCTCCCACCGCTTCGACGTGCGCACGGTCGAAGGCAACGGGGCCACCCGCCGTGTCCTCCAGGAAGCGAATGTGGAGAAGGCGAACCTCGTGCTCGCCTGCACGTCCCGTGACGAGATCAACCTCGTGGCTTCGATGCTCGTGAAGAAGCTCTCGGACGCACAGACGATCGTCCGCACCTCGAACCCCGAGTACATCGAGGCCTGGCAGGAGCGCCAGATCGATGTGGACTTCATGGTTTCCTCGGAGCTCGAAACCGCTCACGCCGTGTCGCGGACGATCGGTGTCCCGGCCGCGCGGCAGACCGACGTCTTCGCCGACGGGCAGGTGCAGATCGTCGAGTTCGACGTTCCGAAGGAGGCACCGGCGGACGAGCTGGTCGCCCGGAAGCTGAAAGAGGCACGGATTCCCCCTGACTCGAAGGTCGCGAGCATCATTCGTGGCGGCGGTGCCATCGTGCCGCGCGGGGAGGAGTCGATCCTGCCCGGCGACCGGGTCATCGTGATCGGCTCCCCGGCGGCCGCGCAGGAATGGAGCCGTGCGATGGCGCGCGGGGAGCGGACCGTGGACGACGTCGTCATCTTCGGAGGCGGGGAGACCGGCCTCGCGATTGCACGCGTCTTGCTCGAGCAGCGCATTCGTGTCCGGATCGTGGAGTCGAAGCGCGAGCGCGCGCGCGAGATCGCGGAGCTCGTTCCGGATGCCCGCGTCTTCGAGGCGAGCGGGCTGGACACGGACTTCCTCGAGCGGGAGCGGATCGGCCAGGCAGGAGCAGCGATCTTCGCTATGCGGGAGGACTCGAAGAACCTCTACGCCTCGACTCTTGCAAAGGTGCACGGCCTGGGCTTCACGATCGCCATCGTCCACGAGCCGATCTCCGTCGAGGTCTTCGAGCGAGCCGGAATCGACGTGGCCGTGAACCCACGCTCCGTCACCGCAGAGGAGATGATCCGATTCGCGCACGATCCCCGGATCCGCCAGGTCGCGATGCTCGAGGGCGATCGGTTCGAGATCCTCGACATCACGGTGCGTGAGGAGAGCAAGCTCGTGAACGTGCCCTTCAAGGATCTCCCCATGACCGGTTCGCTGATCGGTGCGATCGTGCGCGACGGCGCGGCGATCTTTCCGCACGGGGGCGACATGCTCGAGCCCGGCGACCGCGCGATCATCTTCACCGAGTCGGCGCGTGTGCCCGAGGTCGAGCGCGCGCTCTGAGCGCTAAATGACTCTCGAGCAGCTCGCGGTCACGATCGCCGTCCTCTGCGTGCTCGGGCTCGTCTCGAGCCGTTTCGGGCTCTCGGCAATCCCGGCCTACCTGCTCGCGGGGCTTCTCCTCGGGCCGAACGAGCCGGAGGTGTTCTCGTTCATTCAACCCTCAGACGTGACGAGCTTTGTCGCCGAGCTCGGGCTCGTCTTCCTCCTCTTCTTCCTCGGGCTCGAGTTCAGCCTCGAGCGGCTGCTGCGGAGCGGCCGTCACATCGGGCTGGGGGGCTCGATCGACCTCGTCGTCAACGCCGGAATCGGCCTCGCGGTGGGCCTGATCGCGTTCGGCCCAAGCTTCGCGGCCGTGATCCTCGCAGCCGCGATCTACATCTCCTCTACCGCGATCACCGTCAAGGGGCTGATCGACTTTCGTCGCCTGGCTGACGACGAGACGGCGCTCATCCTCGCCATCCTCCTCTTCGAGGACCTGGCGATCGCGTTCGTGCTCGCGTTCGCGGGTGGGGGCGGCGGGGAGCTCGCAGACACACTCGCCCTCGTGGGGAAGGCCGTGGCGTTCATCGGCCTCTCTCTGGCCGCGTCCCGCTGGCTGGCGCGCCCGATCGACCGCTTCCTGGACGCGCTCCCGCGCGAGTTCTTCCTCCTCGGGACCTTCGCCCTGGTCGTAGGCATGGCGGCGACGGCGCGCGCCTTCGACCTCTCGGAGGCGATCGGCGCGCTCATGGCGGGCGTCATCCTCTCGGAGACCACCGTCCGGGGGGAGGTTGAGGAGCGCTTCCTCGGCTTTCGGGATCTCTTCGGCGCGCTCTTCTTCTTCGCGTTCGGGTTGACGATCGACGTCGGGGCTCTCGGCAGCGTGGGCTTGCTCGTCGGCGCGGCCGTCGTCGTCTCGGTGGTCGGGAAGATCGTCGGCGTCTACGGCGCCGGAATACTCGGGGGATTCACACGCAGACAGAGCTTCAACGCCGGGGCGGCGCTCGTCGCGCGGGGAGAGTTCACGATCATCCTCGCGCAGCTCGCTGCTTCCAATGCCACATTGGCCGAGTCCACTCGAACCGACCTCGTCGCCTTCGCGGGGCTGTACGTGCTCGCGACGTCCGTGATCGGCGTCGTCTTGATGAAGGAGTCCAAGCGCCTGGGAAGGCTTATCTTTCCGGCGCCTAAACTGGAAACGGGGACCTGACCATGACGATTGAGCTCTCCCAGACGCGCCTTCCCGGAATCGGGGTGAAGTTCAGCTTCCGCATGGCCCACGGGGGACGAGTGACCGTGATCCAGCACAACGAGGGCCTGCGGGAGATCTATTTCTTCCAAAGAGCCGACGACGACGAGCCCACCGCCGTCATCCAGCTCGAGGACGATGAGGCGCGGCAGCTGGGGTCCATCGTCGGCGGGGCCTACGAGCGGCCGAAGATCGTCGAGGAGCTCGAGATGGCTCTCGGTGAGCTGACGATCGAGTGGATCCCGGTTCCAGATGACAGTCCCGCGATCGGGAGGACACTGGCCGAGTGCCAGTTCCGCGCCCGCACCGGCATCACGATCATCGCCATCCTGCGCGAGCCGGAGCCCGTCACCGGCGCTCAGCCGACCGACGTCGTCCAGAAAGGAGACGTCCTCGTCACGGTGGGGAAGCTCGGCCAGTACCCGGCCTTCCGGCGTCTGCTCGCCGAGGGCCCGTTCGAGGGCTAGCACCCTCCTTCGCCCCAGTTAGCCTCTAAGCCGTCGATGGTGACGGCTGCACGCATACGGCGGGAGTTGCAGCTGCGCCCGCTGGGAGTGAACGTCGGCAGCGTCCTCAACCTCGTCGCCGCCGTCGTC
Source organism: Gaiellales bacterium (assembly GCA_040878265.1). Taxonomy (GTDB): domain Bacteria; phylum Actinomycetota; class Thermoleophilia; order Gaiellales; family Gaiellaceae; genus JBBDMP01. Next base: position 8,898 of record JBBDMP010000192.1, read on the forward strand.
AAGTACCTCGGCTTGGCTTTCCTGTTCCCCCTGGCGATCGCGCTCGGCTACGGCGAGCCCTTCTGGCCGTTTCTCGCGGCGGGTGCGATCTCGGCGGGGGTCGGGTGGAGCGTCGAACGGCTGACGCAGGGCAAGGAACGAATCGGCATCCGCGAAGGCTTTCTCGTCGTCGCCCTCACCTGGCTCGTCGTCCCCGCGTTCGGCTGCCTCCCGTTCCTTTTCGCCGCGGAGCCCCAGCTCGACAACCCGGTCGACGCGTACTTCGAGGCCGTGTCCGGCTTCACGGCGACCGGCGCGACCGTGCTCACCGACATCGAGGCGCTCGACCACTCGCTGGCCATGTGGCGCCAGTTCACCCAGTGGCTCGGCGGGATGGGGATCATCGTGCTTGCGGTCGCGGTACTGCCCCGCCTCCGAGTCGGCGGGCGTCAGCTGCTGGAGTCGGAGCTCGCCGGGCCGCAAGAGGTCGAGCACTTGAGCATTACGATCCGGGAGACGGCGAGGCGCCTGTGGGTCCTGTACGTCGGGCTCACGGTCCTGGCCATCGCCGTCCTCACCGTGTTCGGCTGGACGGGGCTGGACCCGGCCATGAGCTTCTACGAAGCCGCCGCGCACGCATTCAGCACGCTTTCGATCGGCGGGTTCTCGACGCAGGAGGACTCGATGGCGGCTTTCGGCGCGGCGACGCACTGGGCCGTGATCGTCTTCATCGTGCTCGCGGGCATCAACTTCCTCCGCCTCTACGTCGCACTCGTGCAAAGACGCGCGTTCGCCGTCGCCCGAGACGAGGAGTTTCGGCTCTACCTCGGGTTCATCGCGATCGGCTCTGCACTCGTGCTAGTGGAGCTGCTCGCCGGGGGCTTCTTCGCGGGCGAGGAGGCCGTCCGCAACGCGATCTTCCAGGCGGTCTCGATCATGACGACGACGGGATTCGTCACCGCGGACTACACCGAGTGGAGCGCGCTCGCCGGCATGACGCTCCTTCTCCTCATGTTCATCGGCGCGTCGGCCGGGTCGACCGGCGGATCGATCAAGGTCGTCCGCCACCTGCTCATGTTCAGGATCATCCGGCGCGAGCTCGAGCAGACGGTCCATCGCGAGGCCGTCGTTCCGGTTCGCCTGAGCGGGCGCACCGTGGACGAACGCGCGCTCCGTGGGCTCGTGACGTTCATCGTGCTCTACATCGGGCTCTTCGCCCTCGGCGCCGTCGGTCTCGTGATCGACGCCAGGCGGGCCGACACGGAAATCGCCGCATTCGAGGCGATCGGAGCCGCGGCGGCTTGCCTCGGGAACGTGGGGCCCGCGTTCGGGTTCGCGGGCCCGTTCGGAACCTATGAGCCCTTCAGCAACCTCTCCACCGGCATCCTGACCGGGCTCATGTGGCTCGGCCGGGTCGAGATCATTCCCGTCGCCGTCCTCTTGACGAGGAGCTACTGGCGCGGGTGATCGCGGCCGAGCGTCTCCGCAGCGCTGTCAGCGTCGACGTCGGCGGCGCCCTGAACCTCGTCGGCGCCGTGATCAAGTACCTCAGTCTCGCGTTCCTCTTCCCGACCGCGCTCGCCCTCGGCTACGGGGAGCCGGCGTGGCTGTTCCTCGCCGGCGGAGCCGCGGCCGCGGCCGGGGGATGGGGACTCGAGCGGCTGACCGAGGGAAAGGAGCGGATCGGCCCCCGCGAAGCGTTCCTGGTCGTCGCGCTCGTCTGGGCCTTGGCCGCGCTCGTCGTGGCCGTCCCCTACGTCCTCGCCGACGAGCCGCAGCTCGGGCCCCTCGACGCGTACTTCGAGGCGATGTCCGGGATGACGACGACGGGGGCGAGCGTCCTCACGGACATCGAGGGGCTCGACCGCTCGCTCGCCATGTGGCGCCAGTTCTCCCAGTGGCTCGGCGGGATGGGGATCATCGTGCTCGCGGTCGCGATCCTTCCACGGCTGCGGATCGGCGGCCGGCAGCTGCTCGAGTCCGAGCTCCCCGGTCCCGACGTGGAGAAGCTCAGCGCCACGATCCGGCAGACGGCGAGGCAGCTCTGGATCCTCTATATCGGGCTCACCGCGGCAGCGGCTCTCGTCCTCGCGCTGCTCGGCTGGACCGGAGCCGATCCGAGGATGAACCTGTACGAGGCGGTCGCGCACGCGTTCTCGACGCTGCCCACCGGCGGCTTCTCGACGCGAGCGCGCTCGATCGAGGCGTTCGGCCCCGCGACCCAGTGGGCGATCGCCTTCTTCATGGTCGTGGCGGGCGTGAACTTCGCTTTCATGTACCGGGCGCTGCGGCGGCCGGGCAAGCTCGTGCGCGACGAGGAGCTCCGCGTCTACCTAATCGTCCTGACCCTGGCGGCCGCCGTGCTCGTCGCCGCGCTCGCGGGCCGCGGGATCTACGAGGGCGAAGGGGCCGTTCGGCACGCGGTCTTCCAGGTCGTCTCGATCATGACCACGACGGGCTTTGCGAGTGCGGACTTCAACCAGTGGCCGATCTTCGCGGGGATGCTCCTCGTCGCGCTCATGTTCATCGGAGGCTCCGCCGGCTCCACGGCGGGAGGAATCAAGGTGGTCCGGGTGCTGATCGTCGGCCGGCTCCTCAAGCGCGAGCTCGACCAGACGGTGCACCGTGAGGCGGTGATCCCCGTTCGGTTCAACCAGGTCGCGGTGGACGAGCGGACGGTGCGAAACGTGCTCGCCTTCGTCCTTCTGTACGTGGTCGTCTTCGTTCTCGGCGTTCTCGGGCTCGTCGTCTCCGAGGCGGTCAATACCGTGCGCGCCGATCTGACCTGGCCGGAGGCGGTCTCGGCCGCGGCGGCGACGCTCGGGAACGTCGGTCCTGGCCTTGGCTTTCTCGGCCCGATGGGTTCCTACGACTCGTTCGCGGCGAGCTCGAAGGCGATCATGATCGCGCTCATGTGGATGGGCCGGCTCGAGCTCATCCCGGTCGCGGTGCTGCTTACGCGCAGCTACTGGCGCTCGTAAGTCCGTCCGCCCGCGACCCTACGCTGACGCCGTGCAGCAGGACTGGCTGCAGCGCGGCACGGCCGAGTTCGTGGGCGCCTTTGCGCTCACCTTCATCGGCGCCGGCGCTATCGCGGCGGGTGCCGATCTGGTGGGCGTGGCCTTGGCGCACGGCCTCGTGATCGCGGTGATGGTGTCCGCGGTCGGCCATATCTCAGGCGGGCACTTCAATCCGGCAGTGACGTTCGGCTTCCTCGTCACCGGGCGGATGGCGCTGCCACTCGCGGTCGTCTACTGGGTCGCGCAGATGGTGGGCGCGGTCTTCGCCGCGGTCCTGCTCGCGTGGATCTTTCCCGGCGACCTCGTCGGAGCGCCGGCGGTGGGCGAGGGGATCGGCGTCGGGCCTGCCCTCGTCGTCGAGGCGATCCTGACCTTCTTCCTCGTCTGGGTCGTCTTCGCCACGGCCGCGGACCC